>DYLT01000419.1 GCA_020721945.1 Blastopirellula marina | reverse complement strand
TGCAGCAGGCGGGTGTAGATCGGGCCGGTCGGCCGCAGGTCGCTCTGCATCAGGCTGACGCCCGCCACGCGTTGCACGCCGATCTGCTCCACCACCGACTTTTCCACGACCCGGCCGATCTCTGTTTCGGCGGCGCGGTCTACGCCGCGCGCCACGCGGCCCAAGGTGAGGTGCGGTGCGAAGCCGCGCGCTTCGCCGGGCCAGCCGAGCGGCGCGACCATGCGCTCGATGTCGGCCTGCAGACGCGCCAGCGCCTGGCCCCGATCGCGCACGGCGACCCAGATCACGCGCGGCCGCTGAAAGTTCGGGAAGCAGCCCCGGCCCTCGATGGCGATCTCGAACGTCGCGTGGGCGGCGCACGCGGCCTGCAACGCCGCCTCGATCTCCGGCAGGCGGCCGCGCGGGGTATCGCCGAGGAATTTGAGAGTCAGATGGATATTTTCCGCGGCGACCCACTTAACATTAGCCGGCGCGATCTGCCGTTGATATTGACGTTGGATGCGACCCAACGCGGCCTGCAGCGTCGCGTCCAGTTCGATCGCAATGAAGGTGCGCAGAAGTTCTTCGGCCATGAGGTTTTTTAACTCCACGCTTCATCCACCATCGCCAGATAGTTCTCGACCGGGATGTAGCTATGGTGCGAACGAAGCGGCCGCCGTCGGGTCGCGGCCGGCGAAGCGGCAGATGATCGAACATCGAAATCTCGGCCCTGGTGGAATGATGCAGTCGAAAACCGGCAACACGATAGCACAACCGGCCCTTCGTGTCAAGAACAAACCAGATTATGAGGGCCGAAACACAAGATTAATTGCTTGGGTTGGCGGCCGCCTAATCGGCTTTTGCGCAGATCGGGCGACGGCGGAAGGTCGAGCGGCAGGGATCATCTACGAGCCGTCCGCTTGTCCTGCCTGTTGCTTGCGGCGCATCGCAGCCAGCACTCGCGGCATCGCCACGGAATACGCCCAGTATGCGGCGCGTCGGGCCGGAAAGTCCCATGCGCCGATCCACGGCGTGAATGTGCCGCCGAAACCCTGTTTGAAGCGATAGACGCCCCACATCGGGTCGCTCTCGACGAGCGCATCCGGCGCGCCCCACCAGTCGTAGCGAGAGCAGCCGGCGGCTTTGGCCCAACACAGCGCGGCCCACTGCAACGCGTAATTGGGCATCAGTTCGCGATTCCGGTCGGTAGACGCGCCATAGAAGTACCAGGCGGTCGGCCCGAAGCGGAAGAGAAAGACGCCGGCAATCGGCCGATCGGCGACTTCCGCCAGCAGTAGATGACCCAGGTCATCCGCCAGGAAACGCTCCCAGATCGCCCGATAGTAAGCATAAGGCCGCACCAGGAAGCCGTCGCGGCCGCCGGTCTCTGTGTACATCGCATAAAACGCGGGCAAGTCGGCGGCTGTGCCGGGCCGCACGGCCACGCCCTTGCGTTCGGCCAGGCGGATGTTGTAGCGCCACTTCGGTTTCATGGCTGCCAGTAATTCATCCTCATCGGCCGTCAGGTCGCTGATGAGGGTGTTGCGATACTGGATCTGTTCGGCCGAGGGCCGCCAGCCCCGGCGGCGGAGCATCGCGCTGACCTCTCGCCCGACTTCGGTGTCGCTGCGCACATCGGGGTCTATTTTGATGAAGATGGCGTGTTGCCGCCGCGCCTCGGTCTCGATCTGACTCAGCACATCCTCGACGAGTCTGGCATCTGTCCAATCCAGGAGCGGGCCTTTCGGGACATAGGCGACCGCGACGGGCAGGCGGCGGGCGAGGCGGCGCGTCAAGATCGCGGCCGCGGCGACCGCCGGGTCCCCGGCCGACCGCCAGGCCAGCCGTATGGCAGTCCAGCCTGTCTGCGCCTTCAACGCCGTCCAGGCCCAGCTCTGGAGGATGTGCGGCTGCGGCAAGGCGAGCAACAGCTCGTCCCAGACCTGTGAATCGGTCACCACGGCGACCGACAGCGAGCCTTCCATCATCCGGCCTCCGCGCGCGGCCGCAGCCGGAGGGCTAGCCGATAGAGCGCATAGTCGGCCGGCGAGAGCGGCAAATCCCAGGCGCCGGTGTAGCGGATGATCCGGCCGCCGAAGCCCTGCTTGAAGCGGTAGACGCCCCACAGGCCGCCCTCGCCCCAACTTTGGGGCTCGGCGTAGGCGGTCGGATTCGCGCCGACTTCATCCGGGATGCCCCAGAGATCGTAGGTCGTACAACCGCGCGCCCTGGCCCAGCGCATGGCGGCCCATTGCAGCGCGTGATTCGGCATCAGGTTGCGATCTGCGTCGCTTGACGCGCCCCACATGTACCAGGCGCGGGCGCCGAGGGCGAAGACCGCGATGGCGGCCAGCATCCGACCTTCGTGTTCGGCAACGAGCCAAGTGAGCAGCCCTGGCGGCCCGAAAAGCTCAGCTGCGGCGATGTGATACGCCAGGTTGTGCACACCAAAACGGTCGCGCGCGGCCGTCTCGGCCATCAGCGTCTGGATCGTGGGCAGGTCGGCGAGCGCGGCATGGCGCACGACTACGCCCTTTCGCTCGGCCAGGCGGATGTTGTAGCGCCACTTCTGTTTCATGCGTCCCAAGATCGCATCTTCGTCGCCGCTTAGGTCTACGTGGATGGTGCTGAGGGGCTGGACGCGCTGGGGGCTGCGCCGGAAGCCGGCTGCGGTCAGTTGTGCGGCTACTTCGGGCGTGTCCGGCAGCTCCGGTTCGATCTTGAGAATGCCGATGCGGCGGCGTCGACAGGTCTCGCGCAGCGATGCGAAGATCGTGTCGGCGCATTCGGCCTGCGTCCAATCCACGACCGGTCCGCGCGGGACATAGGCCAGCAGCCTCCCCCACGGCAAGCGGCGGAGGAGCAAGCTGCTCCCGCCGAGCAGGGGTGCCTCTGCGTCGGGCCCGGCCCGCACCGGCGCCAGCAGCGCGCCCCAGCCGAACGCCGATTTGAGCCTGGCCCAGCGGCAGGTTTGCAGGATGTGGCCCGCCGGATGCCCGGCGACGAAGGCGTCCCAGGCGAGTTCGGTCGGTGAGAAAGCTGTGTCGAACATGATGGGCAGATTATACCGCCGCCGCCGCTTTCTGCCAACTGGCCCGCGCGGCCTGCGTGTTCGACGTGTACCCGGAAGCGATCGTAGCGGGCTGCTCAACGGCGGATGAAAACGCCCCCCTCACCCCCCAATTCTGGGGGGAATCTGGCTCCC
>DYLT01000418.1 GCA_020721945.1 Blastopirellula marina | reverse complement strand
CCGCCACTGCGTCGCGCTGGGCGCGCACCAGATCCAGCACCGGGGCCTCGTCCTCTGGCGGGAACGCCCCGGCATCGAAAGGGCAATCTGCCCCGCGACCGAGGGCTTCCAACGCCTCGGGACGCCCGAGGAGCCAGAGGATCTCGTCGAGCAGCACCCAGGTACTCGTGCGGGCCTCGGTCGGCGTGTGGTACGAGCCGGCCAGGCGCAGGGCTTCGACCGCCGCTTCCCGGGCGTCCTCGAGCTGCCCGTTGAGCATCAACAGCGCGGCGATCTGCTTGGCCGCGGGCCATCGGCGATCGACCTGTGCGCCCTCGGGCGTCATGCCCGTGATCGTGCGCGCGTGATGGAGCGACATCTCGAGGTCGTTGGCCGCAAGGAACACGTCACCGGCGTACTCGCGGAAACAGGCCACACACTCGAGCTTGCCCGTCCGGCGGCAGACCTCGATGCCCTCGTGGATCACGTCGTGGACGCCGTCGGAGTTGTAGCCGTCGCGCTCGGCAATGTGCCTGCCCAGGTTGTCGTACGCGCAGGCCGACATCCAGTGGACGGTGGAATAATAGCGTTCTTCGGGGAAATCGGGCTGGAACTGCCGGGCCTTCTCCTCGCTCTCCAACAGGGCGATCGTCTCGATGGCCGTCTCGACGCCCAGGTCGACCTCGAAGGTCCCCTGGGCGAGGTTCATCAGGTGGAAGTTCGCGTGCAGGTAGGGGACGATCCGGCACTCGGCCTTGGCCAGGCGACGCAGCTCGCGGGCCACGCGCATCGCCGACCTCAGGCAGCATTTCTGCCCCAGATCGCCGATCCGCTGCTCGAGTTCCTCGGCCCGCTGGTCGATGTCGTCGTGAACCGGTTCCATGACGCGTTCCCCGAATCCGTTGTTCTCGCTCAGACCGTATCGCTGCGGCTATACAGCGACGAACCCATCAGCTCGATGATCCCGGCCATATCGACCTGGAAGGGGATCCGCCTGGTCGGGACGGGCATGGGTCACCTCCAGTCGAGCCCTTCCGGCAGGCGGTTGAGGTTTTCGCAGCCCGCGGCCGTCACCACGACCATGTCTTCGACGCGCACCCCGCCGAGGTCGCGCCGATACAGTCCGGGTTCGATGGTCACCACGTCGCCGGCGACCAGGGGCGGTCCTTGGAGATCCAGCAAGGGCGGCTCGTGGACTTCGAGCCCGACGCCGTGGCCGGTTCCGTGGACCATCGCGGTATACGAGGAGGGGGCGTCTTCGTTGGGTAGTCCCACCGCATAGCCCGCCGCGCGGATCGCCTCGGTGGTTGCCGCATGGACCGCCTCGCCAGGGACCTCCGCCCGCACGGCGGCGATGGCCGCCTTTTTCGCCCGGCACACGGCCGCGTGCATATGGGCGACCGGGTCGGGCACCTCGCCGTGGACCACCGTGCGTGTGCAGTCGCCGCAGTAGAGGGTCGCGCGATTGCGTGGGAAGATGTCGAGAATCACGGGTTGGCCGGTCCGAAGCGTGCCGGAGCCGAGCTCGTGGCAATCGGCCCCTTGGGGGCCGGCCGCGACGATCGCCGGCGGGTTGGCATAGCCCAGGTCGATCAACCCGTGGTCGATCACCGCACGCACCCGCTCGGACGTCAGCGGCTGGCCCTCGTGCCATAAGATGCCGTCGGCGTGGGCGGTCGCGCGGGCGATCAGGCGGCACGCCCGCGCCATGACCTCTTCGGTGACCCGTTGGGCCTCGCGCAGGTGGGCGATTTCTTCCTCGTCCTTGCGGCGGCGGTCGGCGATGCCCATCTCGCGGTCGCACTGGACGTCGATACCGGCTTGGCGAAGCATGTCGGCGTAGATCAGCGGCAGGGTGCGGTCGGCGACGGCGCGCCGGACCCCCGCCCGCCGAAGGCACTCGGCCGCGGCCTGGGCCGTGGCGGTCTCGCGGTCGCCCGACAACCCGCCCTCCGGCTTGAAGTCGGCCGGGCAGTGGACCTCGTCGATGCGCGCGTGCGTTCGAGCACGCTCCATCTCGATGTCGCGGAGGATGAGGATGCGGCGCGTGCCCCGGGCCTGGTCAGGCACCTCGAGGTACACGACCTGATCGACAACGGCAAAGCGGATCCGATGATAGACGGCCGCGTTGGCTAGCGGCACGCCGGCCATGATGATAGCCGTCGCGGACGCATTCGGCATGGCGACTCCTTCCCTCGCTTTCCCGGCGCGCTTCTGGGGATCCGGGCCCCCGATCTGCCCGCCAGCATAGCGGCCGCAACGTCATGCGCCAACGACCGGAGCGCTGCCGAGCACTTGCTCGGCGGCTTGCTCGCCGCTGTGGATGCAATGCGGAATGCCCACGCCGTGAAAAGCGTTTCCTGCCAGGGCGAAGCGCCCCAAGCGCGCGGCCGCCGCCTCGATGCGCGCGACGAGGCTTCGATGGCCGATGTGGTACTGGGGCATGGTGCCGGGCCAGCGGGCGATGCTCGCATAGACGGGTTCCCCGCGAATCCCCACGAGCCGGTCGAGTTCCGCGAGGATCAACGGCCAAAGCTGGTCGTCGTCCATCACGGCCAGGTCGGGCCGGCGGGCCCCGCCGGCAAACACGCGCAACAACACGTGGCCCTCGGGCGCGCGGTGGGCATATTTCTGGCTGCTAAAGCTGCACGCCAGCATCGGGCTGTTCTCGATCGCGGGGACCACGACCCCCATCCCATCCAGCGGATGCACGACCTGCTGGCGCGCGTACCCCACCGACACGATCGCCGTGCCCGAGTGCTCGATCAACGCCAAGTCCCGGGCCAGGGCGCCATCGACGGGTTCGAGCAGCCTGGCGGCCACGTGCGATGGCGTCGCGAGGATTAGCGCATCGAACGATTCAGCCGTGGGCGCGTCGGCGTTCCCCGACCAGACCGTCCACCGGCCATCGTCCGCCCGCGCGATCCGCCACACCGCGGTATTCCGTCGGACGGACCCCACCGGCAATCGGGCGGCCAGGGCGTCGATCAGGCTCGACAGACCGTGGCGGAGCGTGACGAACATGCTGTACCGGGCCCCCGTGTCGCCGCCTCGGCCCCGCGGCATCGACGCCATCCGGCGCCGCATGGCCCGAATCAGGCTGCCGTGTTCCAGCTCCATTTCGCGGAACTGCGGAAGGGTCGCCTGGACACTGAGCTTCTCCATGTCGGCGGCATAGACCGCCGAGACGAGCGGCTCGACGAGC
>DYLT01000417.1 GCA_020721945.1 Blastopirellula marina | reverse complement strand
AGTTGTGGAAGACCGACGGCACCGAGGCCGGCACCGTGCGGGTCAAGGACATCAATCCCGGTGCCGCCGGCTCGTACCCCATGAGCCTGACGGTGCTGGGCAGTACGCTGTTCTTCGTCGCCGACGACGGCACCAGCGGCACCGAGTTGTGGAAGACCGACGGCACCGAGGCCGGCACCGTGCGGGTCAAGGACATCAATCCGGGCGCCGGCTCGGCCTATCCCGACGCGTTGGCGGTCTACCAAGGCAGCCTCTTCTTCGCGGCCGACGATGGGACCAACGGCGTCGAGCTCTGGACATCCGACGGCACCGAGGCCGGCACCGTGCGGGTCAAGGACATCAATCCCGGTGCCGCCGGCTCGTACCCCATGAGCCTGACGGTGCTGGGCAGTACGCTGTTCTTCGTCGCCGACGACGGCACCAGCGGCACCGAGTTGTGGAAGACCGACGGCACCGAGGCCGGCACCGTGCGGGTCAAGGACATCAACCCGGCTGCCGGCTCGGCCTATCCCGACGCGTTGGCGGTCTACCAAGGCAGCCTCTTCTTCGCAGCCGACGATGGGACCAACGGCGTCGAGCTCTGGACATCCGACGGCACCGCCGCAGGCACGGTGTTGGTCAAGGACATTGCCTCCGGAAGCGCCTCGTCCTACCCCGCCGGTCTTTCGGCCGTGGCAGGAAGACTCTTCTTCGCGGCCGACGACCAGATGCACGGCACCGAGCTTTGGCAGACCGACGGCACCGAGGCCGGCACAGCGCTCGTTGCCGAGTTCATGCCCGGGCCAGTCGATTCGGAGATCGCGTCGATTACCGCCGTGGGCAATCGGCTGGTGCTCTCGGCCGAGGGTTTTCTCTGGGGCGAGGAACTGTTCACCTACGACTTCAACCAGGCCCCGGTGGCCGTGGCCGATGACTCCACGATCGACGAGGACGGAACCCTGGACCCCGCAGCCCCAGGCGTCTTGGCCAACGACACCGACGGCAACGGCGACGCGCTGGTTGCGGTGCTCGTGTCGGATGTCTCGCACGGTACGCTCACACTCCGCGCCGACGGCTCGTTCACCTACGTGCCCCAGGCCAACTGGCACGGCGTCGACAGCTTTACCTACCGAGCGAGCGACGGCTGGGCGGAATCGGCCGTCGCGACCGTCTCGATCACCGTCGGCTCGGTCAACGACGCCCCGGCCGGGACCGACGGTTCGGCGACGCTCCTCGAAGACGGGTCCTACGTGCTGGCCATGGCCGACTTCGGCTTTACCGATCCGGACGACAGCCCGGCGAACCTCTTCAGCCGGGTGAAGATCGCCACGATCCCCGCGGCGGGGAGCCTCACGCTCGACGGCGCCGCGGTCGCCGAGGGCCAGTTCATCGCCGCCGCCGATATCGCGGCGGGCAGGCTCACATTCGACCCCGCGGCCGACGCCCACGGAAGCCCCTACGGCAGCTTCACCTTCCAGGTGGAAGACGACGGCGGCACGCAACATGGCGGCGTAAACCTCGATCCCTCGGCCAACACGTTCACCTTGCACGTCACGAGCGTCAACGACGCCCCGGCGGGAACCGATCGTACCGTGACTTTTCTGGAAAACACCATCTATACGATCGCGGTGCCCGATTTCGGCTTCAGCGATCCGGGCGACAGCCCGCCGAACGTCCTTGGCCGGGTGAAGATCGCCGCGGTTCCCGCCGCGGGAACGCTCACGCTCGACGGTGCCGCGGTCGCCGAGGGCCAGTTCATCGCGGCCGCCGACATCGCCGCGGGCAAGCTCACCTTTGCCCCAGCGCTGAACGCCCACGGGACTCCCTGCGCCAGCCTCGCCTTCCAGGTCGAGGACGACGGCGGCATCGCCAACGGCGGCGTGAACCTCGATCCCTCGGCCAACACGCTGACGTTCAACGTGGGCCGCGCGCCGAGCGATTACGGTGACGCGCCCGCCCCATACCCGACCCTCGACGCCGACAGCGGCGCGCGGCATGTGATTGTTGCGGGCACGTACCTCGGCGCGCGGGTCGATGCCGACAACGACGGCCAGCCCAATGCCGACGCCACCGGCGACGATGCCGCCGGCGGGCCCAACGACGAGGACGGCGTGGCGTTCCTCAACGAACTCGTGCCGGGGCGGACCTTCGCCGCCGTCGCCGTCACCGCCTCGGTGCCCGGCAAGCTCGACGCCTGGATCGACTGGAACGACGACGGCGACTGGAACGACCCGGGCGAGAAGATTTTTAGCGCCCGGCCGCTCGTCGCCGGCGAGAATATCCTGAACTTCAGCGTGCCGGCAACGGCCGTCGTCACGCCGCGGACCTTCGCGCGGTTCCGCTTCAGCTCGGCCGGCGGTCTCGCTCCGACCGGCCCCGCCGCCGACGGCGAGGTGGAAGACTACGCCGTGGCCATCGTCGCCCCGCCCGCGATCTCCGTCGGCACGCACCTGCTGGCCGCCGACGAGCCCGGGCAGACGATCCGCATCTACGTCACCGGCGGCCACGTGGTCGACGGGATGAACTTCAACATCCAGATCGCCGACGGCACCGGAACCCCGGCCAGCCCGGTCTTCACCGCCCCGCTGGATCTCCTCACGGGCACGATCTTCGACGGCAAGAACAATGGCCAGTACGGCACGTTCATCGAACCCCAAATCGCCGGCGCATCGACCGACACGGCCGAGGGAAAGACGGTGCTGGCCGACGGCCTCGTCGCGACCGCCACGATCAGCACCGTGGGCTTCAACACCGGCGCCTGGCCGCTTACGATGAGTCAGACGCTCAACGGGCCCACCGACTTCGCGACCATGCCCGCCGCGATCACGGACGGGCAGATCGTCGTGAAGCACCGCCCGGTGGCCGCCATCGCGCCGGCCAGCCCGACCGTGCCCGAGGATGGATCCATCCAACTCGACGGTACCGGCTCAACCGACCCCGACCCCGGCGACACGATCGCCCTGTACCAATGGGACCTCGACAACGACGGCTCGTTCGAGACCACGGGCGATAAGCCCACCTTCTCTGCGGCCGGAATCGACGGCCCCCAGACCCGTACCGTGAGGCTCCGCGTCAAGGACAACGACGGGCTCTATAGCAGCGTCGTTTCGAAGGAGATTACGGTGACCGATGTGCCGCCGGCGATTGCGCTAGCCGGTAGTGCGACGGTCAGCGAGGGGGCGACCTACACGCTGAGCCTGGGGGCGATTA
>DYLT01000049.1 GCA_020721945.1 Blastopirellula marina | reverse complement strand
CGGCAAGCCGTCGATCGCTTCGCAGCGCAAACCGGCCCGGCCCAGTCGCCGGGCCGCGGCCTCGGCCTCGTCTTCGGCGATCAACAGGACGTTGACGTTTTCGAGATTCGAGTCGCCCGCCTCGTCCGGGGGCCGAGTGTCCCAGAAGTCGAAGACCCGGCGTCCGGCGCGGTCGCCCAAGACACTCGCCAATTCGGTGGCGATCATCGCGCGGCGTTCGGCCACGGAGCCGTCGGGCAGGCTCATCGCGCGCAGGTCGGCCAACGAGGCCGGCAGCACACACGCCGCGCGGCGTCCGGCGAAGCCACGGCGCAGGGGCCGGCCCAGAAGGTCGTCCCACCAAGAGACCTCCGCGGGCTCGGCGGCGCTGGGCACGGCGGGCTTTCCCCCGCGAACGACCAGCGCCGCGGCCAGGCGCACGTCGTGCCCGACACGCTCGACCTGCGCCAGTTTCACGGCGCGGACGCCGAAGTCGATGCCGATCCATCCGATTTGGCGCGCGGACACGTCCGGGGACTCCTAAATGGTGTTGCACGATTCTGGGAAATGCCAAAGCGCGGGCATCTTGCCCGCACCGATGCGGCCGAGACGGCCGCGCTCCAGGATCCCGCAAGTCCATTCAGTTGGCATTCTCGTCGCGGGGTTCGCCGGCAGGGGCGGCCTGGCCGGCTCCGTCCTGGGGTGCCTCGTACACAGCCCGCTCGAGCCGCTCCAGACGGCTGTCGATCCGCTTAAGCGTCTCGGAGATCTCGCGCAAGAGGATTTCGGATCGTTCGCCGCCGCTGAGAAAAGCCCGCGGAGCCGCTTGCTCGCGGACCTCGGCCAGCGCGTCGGGCGTGCCCGGCGCCGAAAAGGCGACCAGGGCGGCCACCAGCGCGGCCAGCGCGAGCCAGCCGGTCCACGCGGACCGCAGTGCCCGGAACACAGGTTGGTTGTCCATGGCAACTCCCCTCGGTTGGAACTTCACTGCTGGGTCATGGTGGCGAAGTCGAACATCGGCAACATGACGGCCAGCACGACGCACGCGACCACCGCGCCCATCACGACGATGATGACCGGCTCGACCATGGAGGCCAGTTCGCGCAGCCGGGTTTCTCCCTCTTCCTCGTAATACTCGCCCACCACCTGGGTCACCATGCCGAGCGTGCCGGTCCGCTCGGCCGTGGAGATCATCTCGACCGCGCCGCTGGGGAGAAACGTCGCGTCGGCCAGGGCATCGGTCAGCCCGCGGCCGTTCAGCACGTCGTCTTCCAGGCGATCGAACAGGGCACGGAAACACGAGTTCCGGATCGACGCTCGAGTCAACCGCAGCCCCTCGACCAGCGGCACGCCGCTGTCGATCATGACTCCCAAGAGCCGGAAGGCCCGGCCGACGATCAGCGATCGGGTCACGTCGCGGATCAGCGCCAGCCGGAGGACCGCGCGATCCCACCACTGCCGCCCCGAGTCGCTCGAGCGGAACGCCTGCACCCCGGCGGCCGCCGCGGCAACCAGGCCGAGCCACAGCCACCATCGCGATCGCAGTTCGCCAGACACCCGGAGGAGGAACTCGGTCAGCACCGGCAGCTTCATGTCGAACTGTGCAAACACGCTGGCGAACTGCGGCAGGACGAAGAACATCAGGCCGAGGACCACCAGGACGGAGACCGAGCAGAGGACGATCGGGTAGGCCAGGAGGGCACGGCGGGTGGCGCGAAGCCGTAAGTCGGTGCGTTGGATCTTCGCCAGACGGTCGAGGACCTCGGGAAGCTGGCCCGAAGCCTCGCCGGCGGCCACGCTGGCCACGTAGGTTTCGCCAAAGACCTCCACGTGGTTGCGCAGGGCGGCCGAGACCGCCTTGCCGGCCAGCACGTCGTTGTGGACCTCGCGGAGCACGGACTGCAAGGCGGGATTGGGGCACTGGCGAACCAGCGAGCCCAAGGCGCCGGCCACGTCGATCCCGGCCTTGGTCATGATCGCCAGTTGCGAGGTCAGGCCCATCAGGTCCTTGGGACCGATCCGCCGGAACAACCCGGCGGGGCGATTTTTCGAGGCCGAGCCTTTCACCGCCGTGACCGCCAGCGCGAACATGCCCTGGTCGCGCAGCATCTGATAAACCTGCTGCGGCGATTCGGCGGCCAGAACGCCCTTGGACGTCTCCCCGTTTCGCGATTTGGCGGTATAGGCGTACTGCATGGTTACTCCACGAACGCCACGCGCATGACCTCTTCCAGGCTGGTCACCTCCTGCTCGGCCAGGCGGAGGCCCTCTTCGAACAGGGTCCGGCCGCCCTGGCTGCGGTACCACTGGCGGATCGCGTCCACGTCGGCGTGTTCGACCATCAGGCGCCGGAACTCGGCCCCGCCGGTCAGCACCTCGTAGATGCCGATCCTGCCTTTGAATCCCGTGTCGTGGCATTTCGGACAGCCGGCGCCGCGCGCGAACGAGCGGCGGTAATCGCCCTGGTAGTGGATGCCTTCGAGGAACTCGGCGGGCGGATAATGGTTCGTGCGGCAGTGGGGACAGATGGTGCGAACCAGGCGTTGGGCGATCACCCCGATCAGGCACGCCGACAGCTTGTACGGGGCCACGCCCATGTCGATCAACCGCGTGACGGCCCCGGCGCTATCGTTGGTGTGCAAGGTGCTGAGCACCAGGTGGCCGGTCAAGGCCGCCTGGACCGCCACCTGGGCGGTCTCGGCGTCGCGGATCTCGCCGACCATCACCACGTCGGGGTCCTGGCGGAGAATCGCCCGCAGCGCATTGGCGAACGTCAGGTCGGTCGCCTCGTCGACCTGGACTTGATTGACCAGCTCGATCTGGTACTCGACCGGGTCCTCGACGGTGACGATGTTGCGGTGGACCGACTTGATCAGCTCCAGGGCCGAGTAGAGCGTGGTCGTCTTGCCGCTTCCCGTGGGGCCCGTGACCAAGAGCAGGCCGTAGGGTTTGGCGAGAAGCTGTTTGACGGCGCCGAGGCGGTCGCTGGGGATGCCCAAGGCGTCGAGGTTGAAGGTCAGCCGGCGCCGATCGAGCACGCGGAGCACGACCTTTTCGCCCAGCACGGTCGGCAGCGTCGATACGCGCAGGTCGATCTCGCGTCCCTCGACGGCCACGTGGAGTCGGCCATCCTGGGGCAGCCGGTGCTCGGCGATGTCCATCTTGGCCATCACCTTGATGCGGCTGACGATCGCCGGGTGGATATCGCGCCGCGGACGGAGCACCTCGCGCAACTGGCCGTCCACGCGAAACCGCACCACCGAGTACTGCCGGTTCGGTTCGATGTGGATGTCGCTGGCCCCCTGGCGAATCGCCTGGAGAATGAAGTAGTTCACGAGGTTGATGATCGGGCTGCCGTCGACCAGCGATTCGACGGAGCTCAGATCGACTTCGACGGCATCGGGCTGGATTTCGACCGCGTTTTCATCCAGGTCGGCCGTCACAGCATCAACTTGGAACCCCTCCTCGTAGCATCGCCGGATCATGCGCTGGATGCTGGCGCGGAGGGCGAAGACGGGGCGGACCTTCAACCGGGCCAGACGCTCCAGCTCGTCGATCTGCTGGAGATTCTGCGGGTCGCTCATCGCCACGGTGAGCGTGTCGCGGACCTTGAACATCGCCAGCGCGCCGAAGGCCTCGGCCTTGGCTCGGGGAATCAAGCGGACGACCCGCGGGTCGATCATGCCCTCGCGCAGCCGGGTCGCCGGGATACTCAACTGGCGCTGGATATACGGGAGAATCTGCTCCTCGGCGACAAAGCCCAGCTCGACGAGCACTTCGCCCAACCGGCCCTTCGACTTGCTTTGCTTTTCCAGGGCGGCTTCCAGCTCATCGGGCGTGATCAGGTTGGCCCCGAGGAGCTGTTCGCCGAGCATGGGTCGCGAGGAGGCGAACTGCCCTTCGGTCCGCGCGGGGACGGCGGGCACGGGCGAGGGAGCAACCGGGGGTGGGTGCGTGGCGGTCGTCATTGCACGAAACTGCCCACGGCCGAAGCCGCCTCGGGGTAGATCTCGAAGTGTCGCCCCACGCCCGTCACCGAGAGTATCTCCCGGCACAGCGAGTGGCGCACGGCCAGCTTCAGCGTTCCCCCGCGGCGCTGATACTCCTCTTGAACGTCCAAGAGCATCTCGAGACCCGCGCTGTCGATCAGGGGCACCCGCTCCAAATCGAGCACCACCCGTGGCTGACCGTGCGATCCGCAGGCCTGCAACAGGGGCAGGACCCGCGCCACGTGATCGACGTTGATCGGGTCGTCCCCGGTAATCACATCGACGGCGCCTTGTCGCGTGTGGTCGAACATCGTCGCGCCTGGCTTCACCCCATCGGCAAAGTGACGGTAAACCGCGTGCCCTTGTTCAGTTCACTGTGTACCTGGATCTTGCCGCCGTGGAGACGGACGACCTCCTGGGCTAGCGACAGGCCCAAGCCGCTGCCGGTCTGCTCTTGCACTCGCGGGTCGGCGCTTCGGAAAAACTTGTCGAAGATCCGCGGAAGTTCCGAGGGCGAGATTCCGAACCCCGTATCCTCGACTTCGATCTGAAGCATGTCGTCTTTCGGCAGGACCTTGAAATGGACCTGGCCGCCCTCGGGCGTGTACTTGGCGGCGTTTCCCAAGAGGTTGACCAACGTGGCCGTGATCTTGTCCTTGTCGAGTCGCAGCTTGGGGAGCTTCTCGGGCAGCGAAGCCCTCAGCGCGATCCGCTTCTGGAGCATCTGCGGCCGGACCTTCTCGAGCACTTCGCGCAACAGTCGCTCGACATCGGTCTCCTGCCGCGCCAGCGAGAGCGACCCCACTTCCATGCTGCTGATGCTCAACAGGTCGTCGATGAACCGAGCCAGCCGGGTCGCCTCGGCATTGATCGTGTTGCAGAACTCCTTCTGCTTCTCGATGTCGAGCATCTCGCTGAGCACGAGGGTCTCGGCGTAGGCCTTGATGTTCGCCAGCGGCGTGCGGAGTTCGTGCGTGGCCGAGTTGACGAACTGATTGCGCATCTGCTCGGCGAGCTTCTGCTGGGTGATGTCGCGGATCGACCACACGTGGCCTCCGCCGGGGCTGCCCTTGACCGGCCGAAGCGGGTGGCGGGCGACGCGCAGCACCCCTTGCGTCCTGTCGCCCGATCGGTCGAGTTCCACGACCACGGTGCGGTCGCGCGATTCGGGGTCGGCGAAGGGAGTGCCTGGGCCGGCCGCCGCAATCCCCAGCAGTTGCTCCATGGGCTTGCCGGACGGCGCCGCGCCCTCGCGCAACCCCAACAGCGCCACGAGGGCCTGATTGGCGAACGTCACGCGTCCCTCGTGGTCGGTCAGGGCCACGCCGTCGGGCAGGCTGTTGAGGATCAGGTCGGCCTTGCGTTGCCGGAAGCCTTCGAGGGCGTCGGTCAGGCGGCATTCCAACCCGCGTTGCGCGCGCGCGCCAGCCCGCTCTTCCGCCAGGCGGTTCCAGCCCAGCGCGGCGGAAGTGGCCGGCACAACCGGGGCCAGTTCGACGTCGTCGGGCGCCTCGGCAGCCGCGAGGCGTTCGAGTTGCGATTCGATTTGCGACAACGGGCGCACCGTGCGCCGCAGGGCCATGGCCCCCAGCGACATCAACAAGAGCGGCCCCAACACGGCCGCGGGGGCGTACTCGGCCAGGGTCCGCACGACGTTCCACAGATTCGGCTCGACCACGGCCAGGTAGAGCGTGCCCACCGTCTTCCCCCCCGAGTAGACGGGCGTTCGGTACTCACGCACGACCCGCGACTGGTCATCCACGAACCGGACGCGGCTGGCTTCTCCCCATTGGACGGCCGCGCCGGTCGGATCTTGGGCCGCTTGGCCGATTCTCTCGGTCTTCGAGTGCGCGACAAACGTGCCTTTGGGGTCAGCCAGCGCGCACCAGGCAAGTGCATGTTGAGCAGTCCATCGCGTCAGAAACGCTTGGACGGCCTCCAGCCCCCCGTTGCGGAACTCGGCGGCCACCAATCCCGTGGCTTTGCCCAGGTTCGCCAGGCAAGCGCTTTCGGCCTGGGCGCTGAGCATCGCCTTGCAGACCAAGACGATCCCCCCGGCCAACCACACGATGGCGGCCAGCGCGAACACCAGGTAGTAGGCGGTTACCCGGCGGGGGAGTTCAAGATGGGTGGTCTTGTTGAGCATCCGTCGCGCGTCGTCAGGGGCCAGGCCTCGTGCCTCGCCAGGCGGCGCTAGCTGGACGCCGCCGCGGTGAGGCAGTTCTCCACGATGTCTACCAAGTGCCGTGGGCTGAAGGGTTTGGGCACCACGTCGAGGACCCCGAGTTCCTTGGAGAGCCGTGCCCGCTCCAGCTCCAACCCCTTGGCGGTCAACATGACCACCGGCAGCCCGGACGTGCGTGGAGACTGCCGCACTTGCAGGCACAGCTCGACGCCCGACATTTCGGGCATCTGCTGGTCCGTCACCAGCAAGTCGTAGTCCTGTTTCTGGAGGTAATTCCACGCTTCGCGCCCATTGCGCGCCACGGTCACGTGGAACCCAACATGCTCCAGGTGAAGCCGCACGACGAGCGCCAGCGCGGGATTATCCTCGGCGACCAGAATCCGCTTGCCCACGTTCGTCACCTCGACTTCCCAATGCCCCGGTACGTTAACCGTAGGTCCGGATTCATGGTTCGTCAAACATTATCGGCACTTCCCAGGCGGCAACTTTGAGACAATCGCTACTCTCGATTGAAACAGTCTATATTTCGCAGAACGGCCAGCTGTCGATTCGCGCGCACACTACGCCGTTAATGCAGTCTGCCCAGTTTACTAGAAGTCGGCGTACGTCAGGCTGCCGTCGGTTTTCGTCGGGGCAGTGCAGTTGGCAATGAACCGGCCATCGTTGTAGTTGTAGAGCCAGCCGCTGCTGTTGTCGGCCGGCATGGCCTCGGTTTCCGCAACGCTCGTGAAGTGAACCACGGCATCTTTGGTGCCCACGGGCGATTTCGGGAACGCGCCTCGGAGGTACGGCGCCAGTTCCTCCTTGAACTGATCGGAATTCTGGGCGCTACCGGGAAGCGCGCCCGCATGGTTGGCGGCATAGAGTTCGATCGCGTTGCGGACCACGGCAAGCGTCTGCCGCAGACCGTTGTCCGTCGCCGTCCCCGTGGTGTTGATGAGTTTCGGCACGGCGACCGCCGCCAGAATCCCAAGGATCATTACCACCACCACGAGTTCAACCAGGGTGAAACCGCGTCGACGCGCCATGGGTCCATTCCTCTTTCGGTAGCCGTTGCGGCCGGCCAAGCCGCACTCTCAAGCTGGCTTGGCTTGCTGCCACAATCCAGAAAAACGTAGGTTACGAACGTACGAAAAGCAAATCGGCACGCAACGGGTGCTGTTCAAGGCGCGATAAATCCAAGGGGGGGAATCAGTTCCGGTTCGTGCGCCAACGCCGATGGCGGCTGTCGGGGCCGGTCAAACCACGAATAAGCTAAGTTTGAATGGTCGCACTACGCGACCGGGCTGTCCTGTTGGCACGATCAAAGCCGTTTCCTTGGCGGACCGCTGTATGTCTACGGCCGATACGATCCTGTTGGCTCCCACGGAACCGAACGGCGAGGCCCAGGCGACCGCCGCCGCATTGGCCGCCGCGCTGGGGGTGGAATTCCGGTATTGGGAAATCGGCCAGCCACGGTCCCAGGTCGTTGCGCAGGACGGCCAAGCGTCCCCGGCGCGGCAACCGGCTCCAACCGGAGGACTACCCGAGGAATTCGCGCGGCGGCTGGCCGATGCCCAGGACCCGGTACTCGTCCACCGGCACGACGGACAGATCTTGCTGGGGCTGCCGTTTGGCGAGACGGCGACGGGGCGTCTGGCTGCCACGGCGGTGTTGCGCGCGGCGCCGGACGACGTTGTGCAGCTTTTGGCGAGGGTTGTGCTCGACGATCTCGAGCTGCGCCGCGAGTTGTCGCGCTGCCGCGACGACCTGGACCTTTGCGCCGCGCAGATCGGCAACGATTTCGAGGAGCTAACGTTTCTTCGTACGCTGGCCGAGCACCTCGACGTGTCGGACCCGTCGCACGGAACGTGGCATGTCGCCGAGATGGTGCTGCCGCTGTTGTCGGCGGTGATCCGGGCCGAATCGTTGGTGCTGGTGACAGCCCGCCACGATGCGCAGCGCGCCGGAGGAGTCGTCGCCGACGAGCCCGTGCTTTGGGTGGGCCCCCGCCGTCTGGAGGACGACGTGTGCCGCCGCTTCATCGACCAGTACGGCGCCGAGGCCAGCATTCAACCCGTGGTCCGCAACCACTTCGACGAAGGCCCCGAGGGCTTGGCGTTCCCTGGGGTACGCAAGTTCGTCTTGACCTCGATGGCCAAGGGCGACCTGGTGATCGGATGGCTGGCGGCGATCAACCACGTGCATCGCGCCGAGCCGCACCAGGAATCGCTCTGGCGCTTGAGCCAGTTCGAGTTCGGCACGGTGGAGGCCAGCTTGCTCAGTTCGGTCGCCTCGATGTTGGCGACCCACGTGCGGAACGTCGAACTGTTCCGCGAGAAGGAGTCGATTCTGGTCAGCGTGGTGCGGGCGATGGTCTCGGCGATCGACGCGAAGGACCCGTACACGTGTGGCCACAGCGAGCGCGTGGCGCTGGTGGCCCGGCGGATTGGCCGCGAGATCGGACTCGACGACGAACAGTGCGAGCAGCTCTACCTTTCGGGTCTGATGCACGATCTGGGGAAGCTGGGCGTGCCGGACGCGGTGCTGCGCAAGGCTGGGAAGTTGACCGACGAAGAGCGAGACCAGATCCGGCCGCACCCCGAGCAGGGCTGGGCCATCCTTCAGGGGGTCGATCAGCTCAGCTACCTGATCCCTGGGGTGCTTCATCACCACGAGCGGTACGACGGGAAGGGGTATCCCGATGGCCTGGCGGGCGAGCGCATCCCGCTGCCTGCGCGCATCCTCGCCGTGGCCGACTCCTACGACGCGATGGTCAGCGATCGCCCCTATCGCAAGGGGATGCCGGAACGGGACGTTGAACGGATCCTGGGCGAGGGCGCGGGAACCCAGTGGGACCCCAAGGTCATCGAGGCGTTCTTTCGCGCTCTTCCCGACATCCGGGCCATATGGGAGAAATACGTGCCCCATGCACCCATGCGGCGCGACGCGCAACGGGGTGCGGCTGATGGCGCGCCGGGGAGGTGCCCACCATGAGCCGTGCCCCTCGCCGACGCGTTCCAGGTGCCGGTGTCAGCCTGATCGAAATCGTCATCGTGGTGCTTGTTCTGGGGATTTTCGCGGCCGCGGCGGCTCCGAAGTTCGCCGATGCCCTGTCCGCACACCGCGTCGACATGGCCGCGCACCGCCTGGCCTCGGACCTCCGTGCGGCCCAGGCCAGGGCCAAGGCCCTAAGCGCCACGCAGTCGGTGACCTTCGTGCTGCCGCCCAGCGGAAACCAGTATGAAATCGTGGGGATGAAGAACCCGGACCGGCCGGCTGAATCCTACGTCGTGCGGCTTTCCGAAGCCCCGTATCTTGCCACGCTGGTCTCGGTTTCCTTAGAAGGAAGCACAAATACTGCGTTGCAATTCAACGGTTTCGGGCTGCCCGGCTGCGCGGCGACGGTCGTCCTGCGGTCGGGCGCAAGGACGCGGACGGTTCGGGTAGAGCGCGACGCAGGCACGGTCTCGATCGAATGAAATCGCGCGCGGGCACGATTCAGCCGCAAAAGTCGGCCGCAGCTTTCACCCTGGTGGAGCTGTTGGTGGCGCTTGGGGTGTTGCCTCTGCTGCTTCTCGGACTGGCCTCGGCCGTGCTCGTCGCGCGCCATGCCGTGCCCGATGGAACACGCGGCCCTTCGGCCACGTTGAGCGCCGGGCGTGCCTTGGAGCAGCTTGCCGCTGAGCTTCAGTACGCCACTTCGGTCTCGGTGACGTCGCCCGCCGAGATCGTCTTCACCACCGAGGACCGCAACGGGGACGGGGCGATCGAGACGATCCGGTACTTCTGGTCCGGCACGCCGGGCGATCCGCTGTTGCGCCAGGCCAACGGGACCGACGCCGTCGCCGTGGCTTTCAACGTCGAGACATTTCATTTGGATTACACCACTCGCGAACAGCCGCTTTCAACCACCTCGTCGGAAGGGGCGGAGCGGCTCCTGGCCAGTTACGCCAGTTCAGTGAACCTCGGTAGTTTTCTGGCCGATGCGGACGACTGGTGCGGGCAGGACTTCTCGCCCGAGTTGCCCGCCGACGCCACCGCGTGGCGAGTCACGCGCGTGGGATTCCGCGCGCGCGTCGCCGGTCTGCCCATTGGAACGTTCCAGGTCGAACTCCGCTCGTCGGCGGGGCACCTACCTACCATGAACGCCCTGGCCAACGTGTCGATGGCCGAATCATCGCTTCCGGCCGTGAGCTATCAATGGGTCGAGGTGCCGTTCAGCTCCGCGCCCCAGCTTCCCCCGGGTGCGCGCGTGGCGCTGATCGTCAAGGGCCTTACCTCCGGCGATGCGTGCGACGTGCAATACCAAATCCTGTCGGGAAGCGCGGCAACGTCGAACTTCGTCCGAACGACCAACGCCGGGGCGGACTGGACGACCTCCGCGGGGCAAGACATGCCCTTCTACGTCTACGGCGTGGTCAGCACGTCCAACCCGCCTTCGTCGCGCCGAATCCTCGAGAGCGTGCAATACTCCCTGCGATGCGCCGGTGCGGGATCGAGCACGGTGCAAGGCTCTGTCCGAATTCTCAACCAACCCGACGCACCCGCGACCTAGGGACCTTCGGCCATGTCCGGATCTTGGGAACGAGACTGCCCGACCCTGGCGCGGCGGCGCCGCCGCGACCGCGAAGGCTTCAGCCTCGTCGAGCTGGCCGTCTCGGCCGCGATCGCGGGACTGTTGCTCGTGGCGGCATTGCGGGCGGTTGCCAGTTCCATTGCGTCGCAGTCCCAGGCCGCGATCGCGTCGGTGGCCGACTTCTTGGCCGAGGACCTGTTGGCCGAAATTCTCGAGAAGAGCTACGCGGACCCGGTGTCCTCGGCCGGGTTGGGCGTCGACGCGGGCGAATCGCCGTCGGCCAAGACGAGTTTCGACGATGTCGACGATTATGCGGGTTGGAGCGAAGCGCCTCCCCAAGGCCGCGACGGCACCGCCATGACCGGATGGGAAGGCTGGCAGCGACAAGTCGCGGTCGCGTGGGTGACGCCGACGAATGTGACCCAAACCTCCGGAACCGAAAGCGGGGTCAAACGCATTTCCGTGACCGTGCAATTCCGTGGAACCATCCGCGCCAGCCGGACAGCCCTCCGGACCTCCGCCCCATGACCACCTGGTCCCCTGTCGACCGAAACCCCCATGGCCTGAGCCGCACGCGACGGTTTCCGATATCCGGCCGCCGTGGCAGCGCGTACATGATCGTGCTGGCCGCGGCGTTGGTCGTGGCCACGCTCGGCCTGGGCGGGCTCTTGGCCCTCCGCTCGCAGTACCGCGCGTGGCGCACGCTGACCGATGCCGCCGAAGCACGCCAGAACGCCCTCTCGGCCATCGAGCTGGGACGCCTGTGGATCAGCCAAGACCCCCACTGGCGATCGAATCGCGGGAGCGGCGTGTGGGCGTCGAATCAACCGATGGCGTCCGGGAGCTTCACGCTCGAGGCGACCGACCCGCTCGACGGCGATCTGACCAATCGTCCCCACGACCCCGTGGTGCTGAAGGCCATCGGCGTCAAGGGACCGACGCGGCACATCGTCCAGGTGACGTTGACCGCCACACCAGAACCGCTGCCGGCGCTGCGCTGCGCTGCCCATACGGGGGGCCAGCTACACGTGAAGGACGAAAAGCTCCTGATTGCTGCCGGATCGGTGTATTCGACCAACGCGGGTCTGTGGAACGAGGGGACCATACGCGCCAGCGTCGAGGCCGGCTACGCCCAACGCGTGGGCATCGTGACCGACACGCTGACGCTGGGCGCGCCGCCCAAGGCCTTCCCTGATCCTGGCGTTCCGGAAATGTACGCGCGCCTGGGGACGACGATCGCGCCCGGAAATCTCATCGAGAAGGTCGTCTTGTCGCCGGGGCAGAACCCCTGGGGCCAACGCAATGCCGAGGGCGTCTACGTCGTCCGGACGGCCAGCGACCTGACGATCCGCGACACACGCATCCACGGTACCCTGGTGGTGATCTGCCCCGGCAAGAAAGTGACGCTCGGCAATAACCTATTGATCCATCCGTACCGGGCCGACTATCCCTCGCTGATTGTCGACGGCAATGCGGTGTTCCAGTACGAAAGCACCACCCGGCTTTCGGAGAAGGATATCTCGGTGAACTTCAATCCGATCGGCTCTCCGTTCGAGGGAAGCGAAGACGCCGACCTGGCCGATGCCTATCCCAGCGAAGTGCGCGGGCTGGTCCACGTCACGGGTACGGCGTGGCTTACGAACACCGCCATGATCCGCGGCTGCCTTCTGTGCTCTGCCGCCAACACCACCGATGCTCTCGTCTGCGACGGAACGAACGAAATCGTCTACACGTCGGACCTCTACACCAACCCGCCCCAAGGTTATACGTCGGCCGTGAAAATGCTGGTTCAACCGGGAACCTGGCGGCAACTGGTCGAATAGGACGCCGTTGCGGGGCCTGGGATCGAATCGCCGGCCGTGTCTGCCTCAGGGGCGGCTTCTGCCACCGGCCCGGATCCGCTGCAACAGGGCGGCCATTTGCTCGACCCGCTCGGGCTGTTGCGCCGCGAGGTTGGTCGTCTCGCCCAGGTCGTTGGCCAGATCGTACAGCTCGCCGTTTTCGACGCTGCGTTTGGCTCGTTTCGCCTTACGCGCGGGGCCTGGTGCAATGTACTTCCACGTCCCCACGCGCAGCGCGAGCCGGTTGGCGTGCTCGACCAGATGCTCGCGGCAGGGTCGATCGCGATCGTCGCCGAGCAAGGCCGGCAGAATGTTGAAGCTGTCGGGCCCCGCATCGTGGGGCAGCGTCTGGCCGGTGATCGCCGCCGCGGTGGCCAACAGATCCACGTGGCAGATCAGGGCGGCCGAGGTGCCCGGCTTCACGTGGCCGGGCCAACGCGCGACGAACGGCACGCGCGTGCCGCCCTCGTACGGGCTGCCCTTGTTGCCGCGGAGCGGCCCGTTGTGCAAATGACCGTTGTTGGTCTCGACCGTTCCGCTGTTGACGTGGTCCGGGCCGTTCGTGTCGAGCACGCCGCCGTTGTCGCTGGTGACCATGACCAGCGTATGGTCTGCCAGACCGAGCCGGTCGAGAACCTTCAGAACCTCGCCCACCGACCAGTCGAGTTCCTGTACGACGTCGCCGCGTACCCCCGCCCGGCTGGTGCCGCGGAACCGGGCATGGGGGACGCGCGGCACATGGATGTCGTGCGTGGCGAAGTACAGAAAGAACGGCCGGTCCTTGTGCTTCTCGATGAACGCGACCGCCTTGCTGGTGAGCACATCGGCGATCTCGTCGTCTTTCCAGAGTGCGGCTTTTCCGCCGATCTGCCGGCCGATCCGTGGGATGCCGTTGACGTAGGACAGGGGATGCCCGCGCTCGATCGAATAGTCCAGACGGATGGGATCGGCCGGATCCAGTCCCACGACGCGGTGGTTCTCGATCCACACGCACGGCGTGCGGTCGCCCGTGGCTGGCAAGAGCCAGACGTAGTCGAAGCCGACTTCCCGTGGGCCGGGCTGGATCACGCCGTTGTAATCCGTCGGCGAGGCGGCGCCGAGACCCAGGTGCCATTTGCCCACCACGCCGGTGGTGTACCCTGCCCGCTTCAACAGCGCCGGCACGGTGAGCCGGCCGGGTTCGATGATCAGGGCGGCCGTGCCCGGCAAAATGCCCGTCCCGGGCTTGCGCCATGCGTACTCGCCGGTCATCAGGGCGTACCGCGTCGGCGTGCAGACGGCCGATGGCGAATGGGCGTCGGTGAATCGCCGGCCCTCCGCCGCCAGCCGGTCGATGTTGGGGGTCTTGATCTTCGTCGCGCCGTAACACCCGAAGTCGCCGTAGCCGATATCGTCGGCCAGGATGAACACGAGATTCGGCCGCCCCACGTCTCGAGCCGTCTCGTTGTTCGGGGCCGCAAGCGCCCACGAGACTAACCCGCAGCCCACAACGATCGCGGCCATCGCGGCGCGTCGCATCGATCTCGGTGGTCGCAGGGAGTTATGTGGCCGGCGGATCATCGTGGCAAACATGGTCGTGTCCTCGTGGTCGGCGATGCGACAGCGCAATACAGTCCACACGATGGTGTGAGTATGGCCGGCCCGGGGCGCCCGGTCAACCTTCGACGGTGCGCGATTCGCCTCGGCCGGACCCGGCATGCCATCGGCCCGGCCTTGCGCCGAGAAGCACGGTTTGCTGGTGGTGCCGCACGTTGGGGGGAGTTAGACTGAAGCACCGTGCGTGGCCTATTCCCCGCGGTCCAACTCGGCCCTTGCAGGAGCGTTGCCATGAGCAAGACCCCCGTGGTGCATGCCCAGCAGCGATGGGACTACCTTTACTTCACCCGAAAATCCGAGCCGTCGCTGTACAACGAGCTATGTACACTCGGCCAGGAAGGCTGGGAATTGGTCAATACCCACTACTACAAGGACGCCAAGGGCGTGATGACTTGGTTGGCCATCCTCAAGCGCCCAAGCGTCGGGACCTCGCCAGGCGCCCCAGCGCGCGTCCAACCAGCCGCCGAGTCGGAGCCTCACCCCGAGGCAACCACCAACGAGCCCCAAGGATTCGACCTCAGCGGCGATATTTTTGACGTCAAGAAAGAATGAACTCGGCGCGCGACCTGCCGCGTCCCAAACGCTCTGGTCGTAGGTTGATCCCGGCCCCCCGGGGCATTCCCGCGGACCCCCCGGTTGCGAATCGCCGTAACGGCCTGGGGGTGATTGCGTGCGGTGGTTTCGGCATGGTCGGGGTCAGCGCGCTGGCGGCCAGGCTGCGCCGGATCGCAAGGCCACTCTGCCCGCCTTGCCCATACTGAGCACATTGCGCACATATTGCCTCTTATAGAGGGTAGCGCATTCCCCAGCGGTGCCACTTCGATCCCTTGAAACCGATATAATTTCATAGTAGATTTCGACGCCAGCGGAAGGTGGTGCGCGGGGCGCTAAGCGCCGTTAACTTCGGGAGCGAGGAACCTTGGCGGCCAAACCGAGAATCCTGTGTATCTGCAACTCGACGCAGCGCATCGCGCCACTGCTCGGCTCGGCAGTGGACCTATACGAGGTCGTCGCCATGGACGACCCGATCCAAGCCCTCGACCGACTCGCCCAGGAGACGTTCGAGGGCGTTTTCGTTGGGTCGGACCATCTTCAGGACGCCTTTGAACTGGCGCAGGTGTTGCGTAACGAGCAGGTCCTCGAGGGCATGCCCGACGGCGTGGTCCTTTTGGACCAGCAGAACCGTATTCTCTGGGGCAACGGCCGGCTTCAGGAGTGGTGCGGGCGCGAGGACGTGGTGGGGGCGAATTTCTACAGTGTATTGGGCAGCCCCGAGATTCAGGGGCCCGACTTCTGCCCCTTCCACACCTCACTGGCCACGGGAAGCCCGACCAACTCCACGCTGCGCACGGAGGACAACCGGTATTACCAGGTCCACGTCGCGCCGATCCGCCGGCGGGGTGGCCCTCCCGAGTACTTGATCGTTACGGTCCGCGAGACCACCTCCGAAATCCAACAGCAGCAGAAGCTCGCGGCCATCCACCAGGCCGGCATGGAGCTGGCCGATCTGACGCCGGAAGACCTGCTCCAGATGACCGTCGAGCAGCGGATCGACTTGTTGAAGTCGAATATCCTCCATTACACCAAGGACCTGCTGAAGTTCGAGGTGGTCGAGATCCGGCTTTTGGACCAGAAGACGGGAAGACTTGAGCCGCTGCTGTCGGTCGGCATGGAGCCGGAGGCGGCCAATCGGGCGTTGTATGCCCATCCGCAGAACAACGGGGTAACGGGCTTCGTCGCGGCGACCGGCAAGAGCTACCTGTGCGAAGACACGACCGAGGACCCGCTTTACCTGCGCGGCGCTGCCGGGGCCAAGAGTTCGCTGACCGTGCCGTTGATGCTGCACGACGAGGTCATTGGCACGTTCAACGTGGAGAGCCGCGAGCCCCGGGCATTCAGCGAAAGCGATCTCCAGTTTCTCGAGATCTTCACGCGCGACGTCGCGGTGGCCCTGAACACCCTCGAACTGCTCGTGGCCGAAAAGGCCTCCGCGGCTGCCGCCAGCGTCGAAGCGATCCACAGCGCGGTGGCCCTGCCCGTCGATGAGATTCTCAACGACGCGGTCAATGTGATGGAACGCTACATCGGCCACGAGCCCGAGGTCGTCGAGCGGCTCCAGCGCATCCTCCGCAACGCGCGCGACATCAAGCAGGTCATCCAGATGGTCGGGCAGAAGCTCGCGCCGGTACCGGCGCGGCTCGAACCGCCCCAGCCCGAGCGCCCGTCGCTGCGCAACGCGCGGATCTTGCTGGTCGACGAGGATGCCCAGGTGCGCGGCGCCGCGCACGCCCTGTTGGAACGCTACGGGTGCGTGGTCGAGACCGCGCCGAATGGTGCCCAGGCCATGTCGATGATCCGCAATCTGCTGGCCGAGGGCGGCTACGATGCGATCCTCGCCGACATCCGGCTTCCCGACATGAGCGGCTACGAGTTTCTCCTTCAGCTCCAGGAGGCGACCGACGTCGAGCCGGTGCCCTTGATTCTCATGACGGGCTTCGGCTACGACCCAGGGCACTCGATGGTCAAAGCCCGCCAGGCCGGCGTGAAACATTTCCTCTACAAGCCGTTTCGGCTCGATCAGTTGCTGACGACCGTCGAGCAAGTGATCGCAGTGCCCAAGGCCGTGCGCCAGGCGTAGCCCGATGCCCGGTAACCGTTCACGGCCCGCGACACGGGGACTGCCCCCGGGGCGCCCGAAAGGGACACTCTGGCGGCGGCACCTTGATGCGAGGCGGTGGACTTAAGTCCAATGGGATGTCGAACCTCGTCCTTGGATTTCCGGAGGAACCAGCGTGAACTGCCGATTCGCTCTAGGGCTGGTCGTTGCGTCGGCCTTCGCTGCGCCCGTGGCCGCCGCCGACCTCGTGAGGCTGGCCGTGGATCCCACGCGGGTGCTTCACCGGATCGACGAGAAGGTCTACGGCCATTTTCTCGAGCACATCTACAACTCGTGCAACGGCGGTCTCTGGGGCGAGCTGGTCTGGAACCGCAGCTTCGAATACAACGCCGCGGGGTTATGGTCGATCGAGGATGGGACCCTCGTGCAGCAGGGCCTGTCGGTCAACAACCGCCTGGTCTTCGGCGAAGCCGGCTGGACCGACTACGAGTTCACCCTCGAAGCCCGCAAGACCGGCGGCCAGGAGGGCTTTCTCATTCTCTTCCGCGTGGCGGGCGAGCGCGACTTCTACTGGATGAACCTGGGTGGCTGGGGAAACCAGCGCCACGCCTTGGAGCGCGGTCGCCGTGGCGACGCGCGATGGCACCTGGTCGGCCGCGCGGTCGACGGCAAGATCCAGACTGGCCGCTGGTACACGATTCGCGTGCGGTGCGAGGGCCGGCACATCCAGGTCTGGCTCGACGGGCGGCAGGTCCTGGATTTCACCGACGGCGAGCTTGCCCAGCTCCGGGGCAAAGTCGGCGTGGGCACCTGGGCCACCAAGGCCGAGTTCCGCCATCTCAAGGTGACCGCGCTGGATGGCAAGACCCTCTTCGAGGGCCTGCCCGAGAAGCTGACCCAGCCTGCGGTGGCCCACCGATGGGCGGTGTACGGGCCGGGCAAGGCGTTCCTCGAAACCGACCGGCCACTCAATAGCCGGTTCTGCCAGCGACTGATCGGCGGCGAGGGCGAGACGGGCATCGAGCAGACCCCGTTTTCGATTCGCGCGGGCGAGACGTACCGTGGGTCGCTCTGGGCCCGAGGGCAGGCCCCCGCCGGGATGGTCGTGCGCCTGCTCGAGGGGCGCAAGGTTCTCGGCGAGGCGATGCTCGCCGCGCCGTCGGCCGCGTGGCAGGAATTCCGCTTCGAGTTCCAGCCGGCGGCAATCGCCGACCACGCGACGCTCCAGGTCGGGGTACGGGGCAAGGCCGACGTGGCGATCGACCAGGTCTCGATGATGCCCCAAAGCTGGGCCAAGGCTGGGGGATTTCGCCCCGACTTGCTCGACGCGATTGCCGGGCTGCGTCCGCCGGTCATCCGCTGGCCGGGCGGCTGCTACGCCAGCGCCTACCGTTGGAAGGACGGCATCGGCCCGCAGCACCAGCGCAAGTCGTATTCGATCGAGATCTGGGACGACCGCGACACGAACTCGTTCGGCACCGACGAGTTCCTTGCCATGTGCCGGAAGCTCGGGGCCGAGCCATTGCTCGTGGTGAATATCGGCACGCCCCAGTGGCGGCACGAGGGCACCGACGAGGACTACCTCCAAGACGTGCTCGACTGGATCGAATACTGCAACGGCCCGGCCGACTCGACCTGGGGCAAAGTCCGCGCGGCCAACGGCCATCCCGAGCCGTACCGGGTCAAGTTCTGGGAGATCGACAACGAGACTTGGGGCATGGGCGCTGCGGCCTACGCCGATGCGGTGCGCCGCATCGCCCCGCGCATGAAAAAGGCCGATCCCTCGATCAAACTGGCCGCCTGCGGCAGCGCGGGCTACGGCGACAAGGGGCATGGCTTGGAATGGAACCGCGAGATCGTCGCGCGCTGCGCCGGCCTGATCGATTACCTGAGTATCCACCACTACGAAAACCCCGACCGGTTTGCCCAGGGGCCACGGGATTACGAGGCGTTCTTCCGCAAGACCGGCGAGGTGATCCGCAAGTCGAAGAACCCGAACCTCAAGATCGACGTCTCCGAGTGGAACGCGCAATCGACCGACTGGCGGACCGGGCTTTACGCGGGCGGACTCCTCAATGGCTTCGAGCGCACCGGCGACGTCCTGGAGATTGGCGGCCCGGCCCTCTTCTTGCGGCACGTCTCGGCCAAAGCATGGGATAATGCCTTCGTGAATTTCGACCATCGGACCTGGTTCCCCGCCCCGAACTACGTGGTGATGAAGCTTTGGCGCGACCACTACGCGCCGGAGCGGGTCGAGTTGGCGGGCGATGCGGGGCCCCTCAATGCGGTGGCCACGCGCTCGGCCGACGGGCGCACGCTCGTCGTCAAGGCGGTCAATCCCGGGGAGACGCCGGTGGCCGTCGAACTGACCGTCGCGCCCGGCTTTCGCCCCGGCGCGAGCAAGCTGACCCTCGTCGCGCCGGGCGACCTCAAGGCCCGCAACACACTCGATCGGCCCGACGCCGTGCGGCCGACTTCCGCAGCGATCGACGCCGTGGGCCAGACGCTGCGGTGGACCCTGCCGAGCTGGTCGGTGGGGGCCCTCCGGGTGGAACGCGCGCCGTGACGACGCCAAGGGCCGGCTGCTCCAGCCGCCAGTCGATGGCCCCCGGTTCTTGCGATGGCCGACCACAGGCTGCGGCGGTAGGCACCACGTGAGGGTGGAATCGTATGGCTCAGCCGCCTTTCGACCTCTCTCAGTCACGGGCGGATGCCGTTGCCCGACTGACCGACGGCGTGCTCGATGTGTTGGTGCTTGGCGGCGGGATCGTGGGGGCGGGCGTGGCGCGCGACGCGGCCATGCGGGGCTTGCCCATCGGCCTGATCGAGCAGCACGATTTCGCCTCCGGCACCAGCAGCCGGTCGAGTCGCCTGCTGCACGGTGGGCTGCGCTATCTGGCGCAAGGGCGCATCGGCCTGGTGTACGAGGCCAGCCGCGAGAAGCGGGTGCTCCATCGCATTGCCCCGCACCTGGCCGAGCCTTTGGCCTTCGTCTTTCCCACGTACCGCGGCTCGGGCTGGCCCTTATGGCAATTGCGGCTGGGCGTGCGGATCTACGACCTGCTCTGCGGTGGACGGAACCTCGGGCCCTCCCGCGCGATGACGCCGTCCGAGGTCCTCGCGTACGTGCCAGGTTTGAACCGAGAGGGGCTCACCGGCGCGGTCCGGTACTACGACGGCCTGACGAACGATGCCCGGCTGGTGCTCGACACGCTCCGTTCGGCGGCCACGTGCAAAGCGGTGCTTCTGAACTATATGCGATGGGAATATGCCGCGCCCGATGGTCCCCACTGGCGGTGTGGCGTGCGCGACGTGCTGGGCGAGCGCGGCTACGAGGTCCGCGCCCGCACGATCGTCAACGCCACGGGCCCCTGGGCCGAGTCGCCGCCTCAGAGCAGCATCCGCCTGCGCCGGACCAAAGGCGTGCATCTGGTCATCCCCCGCGAGCGGTTGCCGGTCCCCGACGCCGTGGTGATGACCGAAGGACGGCGGATCTTGTTTGCCATTCCGTGGGGGCGCCGGGTGATCCTCGGCACGACCGACACGGATTACGACGGGCCGATGGACGACGTGCGCACGGAGCTGCCCGAGGTCGAGTACGTGCTCGGCGTGGTCAACCGCGCGTTTCCTTCCGCGGGGCTTTCGATCGGCGAGGTTCGGGCGACCTGGGCGGGCCTTCGGCCGCTTGTCGCGCATCGCCGCGGCGGGCCTTCCGAGATCTCGCGCTCGCACGAAATCCGCATACCGCAGCGCGGCTGGATCGACGTGGCCGGTGGCAAGCTAACCACCTACCGTTGGATCGCCGAGCAAGTGGTCGACCGGGTGGTCGGCGCGCTGGGGCGCGGCCGCCTTGCATGCCCGACGGCCCACACTCCCCTGTTGCCGGCCGAGGCCGTCGAGGGCCGTAGCGGCATCCTTCCGCCGCCGGTACGGCCGGAGGTCGTCGAGCACGCTTGCCGGCATGAGTGGGCCGTGCACCTCGACGACGTCATGCTCCGCCGGACGAGTTGGCAGTATGACGAAGACGACGCCGACGAGGTCGGCGAGCGGGTCTCGGGCTGGATGGCGGCGGAACTCGGCTGGG
>DYLT01000048.1 GCA_020721945.1 Blastopirellula marina | reverse complement strand
GCGAGTTCGTGGCCGCCGGCTGGCTCCGGCCTGAGCAGGCCGCCTCCGCCGACGCGCGGATCGCGCGCACCACGGATGCCCGGGTCGCCGCCGACGGCGCCTCGGTGCTCTCCGAATCGGTTCCCGAACGCGTGAGGATCAAGCGCGAGGTCTTTCGCCAGTTCCACCAGCTCTGCCCGGCGGAGACCGTGTTCACCACGAACAGCTCGTACTATTTGCCCTCGACGATGGCGGCGGCGACTGGCCGGCCAGAACGCTTTGCCGCGTTGCACTTCCACTCGCCGGTGTGGGTGGCCAACGTGGTCGACATCGCCCCCCATCCGCGCACCTCCCCCGAAACCGTCGCATGGCTGGCCGACTTCGCGCGCAAGGTCGGGCAGATCCCGATCGTGTCGCGCAAGGAAAATCCAGGCTATGTGTTCAACGCGATGCTGTGGCCGTTTCTCGTCGAAGCCTTGCGCCTGGCCGGCAACGGCGTGGCGAGCGTCGAGGACGTGGACCGGGCATGGATGGGGACCCTGGGCACGCGCATCGGCCCGTTCGGGATCCTCGACCGGATCGGCCTCGACACGGCGTTCGAGATCATCTCGCACTGGGCCACGTTGTTGGGGAGCACCCAAGCCAACGTGCCCGCCGCCGTGCTCGAAGCGATGCTTCGCGCCGGGCGCTTGGGCGAGAAGTCGGGCGAGGGTTTCTACCGATATCCTGGCCCGACCTGGGCCGAGCCGCGTTTCCTCGACCCGCGCCGCGCCGACACCTCCGGCGCCCTGGCGGCGCGGACCGGCAACGGTGTGCCGCCGGGCATTGCCCCGCTCGTCCAGCCTCCGCCCGTTTCCTCGGCAAACGTCTGCGACCGCTTCACGCTGCGCCTGGTCGCCGCGCCGATCGACGAACGCCTACGGCCGACCCCGCATTTCGCCGGAGCCGCGTGGATCCTCGGCGAAAACCGATCGGCCACGGCGTTGCGCGACCATCTGGAACGGCTTGGGGTGGCGGTGGGCGTCGTCCCCTCCGACAACGTCGAAACCGCGCTAACGTGGATCGATCGGGCCTGGGCAGTCCGGCCGGCGCCCCACCTTTTCCTGCTGACCGCGCGCGACGAGGACGCGATCACCCACATCGATCCAACCACATGGACGGCGCGCTACGAGCGCGGACTGGTCGTGCCGTTTTTCGTCTGCCAGCGGTGGTTCGCGTTGATCTCCGAGGCGGGATTGCTCGACGAATCGACGTTGGTCGCAGCGACCGCGCTGGGAGGCGATTTCGGGCTGTCGGGACACGCGATCGCCGCCGAGGGGGGCGGCATCGCGGGGTTGGCCAAGGCCGTCTTCATGGAAGCGGCCGCGCAGAACGCCCTCGGGCCGCGCGTTCGCGTGGTCGACGCCCCACCAAAGGCCGATCCCCTGGCCCTGGCCGAAATCCTCTGCCGCGAGACCGCCCTGGCCCAGGCCGGTGTCGTGACGGGAAGCGCCGACGAACGAATTGGCCGCCACCGCGAGATCGAGGTCGGCTACGTGGCCGGGCATCGCCACGTGGTTCGGGCCGTGCCCACGCCGCTTCGTCAGGTCGCCCCCGAGGCCTTGCCCGACGGGCCGTGGATCGTCACGGGCGGAGCCCGCGGCATCACCGCGGAAGTCGCCCTGGCCCTGGGGCGCCGCTACCACATGCCGCTGCACCTGATCGGCACGACTCCCTTGCCCGAGACCGACTACCTGGCGCTGCCCGCGGAACAGATGGCTTCGCTCAAGGCCACGATCATGCAAGCCGCTTACGCCCGGCACGAGAAGCCCAACGTCGCCTGGCAGCGGGTGGCCAAGGGCATCGAGGTTCAGAAGACCTTGCACCGTCTGGCGCAAGGGGGCGTCCGCGCCAGCTACCATGTCTGCGACGTGCGCGACCGCGCCCGGCTGGCGCACGTGCTCGACCACGTGCGCCGGGCGGATGGCCCGATCGTCGGGGTGATCCACGGGGCGGGCGTGGAGTCGACCGGACGCTTTCAAAAGAAAACGCCCGAGCTAGTCGCCGCGACCGTGGGCGTCAAGTTCCTCGGCGCCATGGCCCTCGTCGAGTTGACCCAAGGCGATCCGCTTCGCTATTTCCTCGCGTTCGGATCGCTCGCGGGGCGCTTCGGCGGCGTGGGCCAGACCGACTATGCCCTGGCCAACGACGCCCTGGCCAAGCTGATCGATTGGCTGCGCGGGCAGCGGCCCGATTGCGTCAGCGTGGCGTTCCATTGGCCCGGGTGGAGCGAGGTCGGCATGTCGGTTCGGCCCGAAAGCCGCACCGCGCTCGAACTGGCCGGCCATCGCCTCATGCCGCCGGCCGAGGGCGTGGCGCACTTGCTGGCCGAATTGGCCGCGGGTGGTCCCGCCGGCGAAGTGGTCTTGCTCGACCGGCACGAGCTACCCGCCCAACATCTCGCCCAGGCCGCCCCCTAGCCCCGGCGCACGGCCGCCACCATGGCTCGCACGTTGGCCTCGGGCACGTCGCGCGGGACCATCTCGCCCGTGTTGAACAGGTATCCGCCGCCGGAATGGCCGATCCGCACGAGACACTCTGTCTCGGCCGCCACCTTCTCGGGCGTGCCGCGGAGCAAGACTCCCATCGGATCGAGATTGCCGCTATAGCAGCATTTGCCGGCGAGGGCCTGCTTGACGTGGTTCAGATCGGCCGCCGGCCCGCAGTTGATGATGTCGGCACCCAGCTCGGTCTCGGCAAGCAGGTGCGGAACCGAGATCTCGCTGTGGTGCAGGTGGACGATCGCCCCGGCGGCCCTCGCCCGCTCAACCAGCCGCTTGCACGGTCCGAGGGCGAACCGCCGGTACTGCTCGACCGAGAGCATCCCCGAAAACGCGTTGCAGTCGCCGATCCAGATCGCATGGGCCCCGGCCTTGACCTGGGCCTCGATGTACCGGGCCTGGAGTTCCACGAAGAAATCGCACGCCCGGGCCAGAAGGTCCGGGTCGGAAAGCGCCAAGAGCATCGTCGCTTCCAGCCCGAACAAAAGCCCCGCCGAGCTGTACGGCGCGGCGCAACTCCCCTCGACGAGCACGCGGTCGCCAAAGTGCTCGCGCACCCGGCGGATGGCTTCGAGTTTCTCGGGCATGCGCCCGTCGGTCCACGGATCGGGCATCCGAAGCCGGTCGAGCGTGGCCGCGGTCGGCGGCAGATCGTCGCGGGTCGCCCGGAGGATGTCTCCCTCGCCGTGCGTGCCCACGCCTAACGGCTCGAACTCGAAGCAATCGTCGACCTGGAGCCACGCCCAGTCGTAGTCGAACTCCTCGATCGCGGCGATCCACACCTCGGCCATCTTGCGGCCATCCTGGCAGACCGTTTCGTAGTCGTAGCGCCCGTACCACTTGACGTCGAACTCCTCGCTGCACGCGAAGACGGGCAGGCGCTGGGGCCGCGCTCCGGCGATGGCCCGGCGCACGTCGTCCAGGACGCCGTCGTAGGCCATGGGTCACCCTTTCGCCGGTTTCCGCTTTTCCTTGCGCGGCGCCTTGCCGATCGTCTGGTCGAGCTGGCACGGTCCAGGAGTCACGCCCGCGACATGCTCGTCGGCGATCTTGCGGATCTGGGCCACCACCTCGGGATGGTCCTTGGCGATGTCGAACTTCTCGCCGGGGTCGTGGCCGAGGTGGTACAACCAAGGCGGATCGTGCCGTAGTTCGGCATCGGGGCCGTAAGCCGACCGGGTGAAAAAGTGGGCCTTGTACGGACCATGCCGCACGGCATACAGGCGCGTGTCGCGGTAGAAGAACATGGTTTTGCGCGGGCTGGGCCCCCGGCCCAGCAGCACGGGCGAGAGATCCACCCCGTCGAGCACGCGGTCGGCCGGGAGCTTGCCGCCGGCCAGCGCGACGCAGGTGGGCAACAGATCGAGCGTGCTTCCCAGATCGTGAACCACGCCGGGCTTGATGCGCCCGGGCCACCAGAACAGCCCAGGCTCGCGCATGCCGCCTTCCCAGGTACTGCCCTTGCCCTCGCGCAACGGCCCGGCCGACCCGCCGTGCTGGTCGAAAATCAGCCACGGGCCGTTGTCCGACGTGAACACCACCAGCGTGCGCGAGTCGAGGTTCAAATCGCGCAGCGTGTCGAGGATCCGCCCCACGCCCGCGTCGATCTCTTCAACGACATCGCCGTAAAGCCCCCGGGCGCTACGCCCCGCGAACTCCGGCGAGACGAACAGCGGCACGTGTGGCAAGTTGTGGGCGAGATAGAGAAAGAACGGACGGTCCTTGTGCTGCCGAATGACGCGAATCGCCTCGTCGGTGTATCGCCGGGTGATCGTGGTCTGGTCGGCCGGGCGCTCGATCTCGCGCTCGTCGCGCAACAGGGGGCAGCGGAAATACTCGATCTTGGGATGCCAGAACGCCTCGCGCCCGCGGGGCGAATCGGCCGTGCGGTCCATGTCGTTCGAGTAGGGGGTCCCGAAGTACGAGTCGAACCCCTGGCGTGTCGGCAGGTACGGGGGCAAGTGCCCCAGGTGCCACTTGCCCACGCACGCGGTCGCGTAGCCGCACTCGCGCAGAAGCTCGGCCAGCGTAATCTCGTCGGCCGGCAGCCCGCCGGCTGAATTGGGAAACAGCACGCGGCGCGTGTCGTGGCACATTCCGTTGCGGATCGGCAACCGGCCGGTCAATAGCGCCGCCCGGCTCGGCGTGCAGACCGGGGCCGCCGAATAGAAGTCGGTCCACCGCTGCCCTTCGGCTGCCATCCGGTCGAGACGGGGTGTGCGGAGGGTCGGGTGGCCATAGCAACCCAGGTCGCCATAACCCAAGTCGTCGGCGAAGATGATGACGATGTTCGGCCGGCCCTGCGTTTCCCCGGCGAGGCTGGACCGGCCCCCCACGCTGGCCAAGACCTCCAACGCGGCGATCACGGCCAGGCCGACCCGCGCTCGAAGCGCTGGCCTGGCGCGATGGGGGCAGTTTCTCGCTCGGCTTCGACGGGTCTCGGCGATCATGGGGGGCCTCGGAGTCTGCAGAGAACGGGTCGTCTTCGTGCGACACCAGTATCTCCGGCGAACCGCGCTGGGTCAACGTCCCCCGTGCCCGCCCAGAACTGCCCCACTCATGGTTCCCAATCGTCGACCCGGTCGACCAGGCGGTCCAGCGCGTCGGTCGGCGACGGCGGCCTTGGCGGGGCTGCATCGCCGGGCTGGTCCGCCAGCGCCCGGGCCCGCTCCGCCGCGGCCAATTCCGCCGGCGTCAGACCCCGGAAAAGCTGGGACAAGTCCAGCTTCAGGCCCTCCCGCGACGCACGGGGATCGCCCGCTATCGCCGGGTCGGTGTGCTGCGGGAACATGATCGCGCGGTTCGGGCAGATTCGGGCGCACGCGGGACAGCCGGGGCGGCAGGCGTCGGGCTGTTCGACCCACGGTTGGTCTGCCTCGTCGAGGCCGAACACGCCGAACAGACAGAAATTGAGGCACTCGAGGCAATCGTTGCAGCGGCCGAAGTCGATCACGGGATACCACCGCTCGCGCGCCGCCTCGGCAATCTCGCGCACATCGCCGGTCTTGCCTTCGATCGGTACCGCGGCGTCGTCCCAAGGCCCTGCCCCGTCCTGACCCATAAGCCGGGCAATCTCGCCAACGAACGCCCCGGGGTGTTCGTACGTCCGGAGGTCGAAACACCAGATCGTGCGGTCGGGAGCCGGCGTGCGCTGGTGGGACCGCGTCATGGCATCGTCGGGTTCTTCCTCGCCCCAACTCGACGTGCGCCCGAAACGACCTCGCACCCCGTTGGCGTCGAGCAACCAGAAGGTCGAGCGGGGGTAAAGCCAACTGAGCACCACGAGGTCGCCCGGCACCGTGCGGAGCCACCTCAGGGTCGCCCCCTCGGCCGGAAGGTCGTAAAGGTGCGGCACGACCGTAACGTCCGACCCGGGCAGCGTCATGAGCCATTGGACAAGTTGGCGCTCGAACGCTTCCTGCCCCGTGGTCGGGGCCCGAGACCGCGACAGCACGATAGGAGTCCTCTCAGCCATGGGCTTCTCCGCGTGGTGCGCTAAACTGGCCCTTGAGCAGGCGCTGGGCCAGGGGCCACCCGGCCTCGACGTGGGCCAGATACGCTTCGGCCGAGATGAGGCCCCCACCCACGCTCGACAGGCGGAATAGCCAGCCCGCGTCGTACAAATGGCTATTGACCAGCGACGGTTTCTCGAGGACCGCGGGATTGTACTCCTCGATCCGTCCATCGGCTGGGGCGAAGAGGTCGCTGGTGGCCTTCGAGGCCTCGACGTAACCCATCGGGTCGCCCTGCTTGACCATCGTTCCCCGATCGACCGACCACCCGATGTGCCTCACATCGCCCAACAGCCGCACCGCGTAGGCCGACAGCCCGAAACGATACCCCCCCTCGGCCGAGAACGCCCACATATGGTTTGCCGTATAGTGGCGATCCACGGGGAAGATCGCGGGCGATCGACCCATCAGGAACACAAGGGGCCTGGGCATGGCGGAGGGGAAACACCGAGGTCCAAGGATGAATGACAAAGCACAAACGACCAATCCCGAAGGATCATGAGCACCCACGCGCAGGCCGACTCCCGATGCCGATCGGAAGTTTCGCGCACGAGGTTGTTCGGCCGGCCCTTGGCCGGGGTTCTTACTTCGCGCCAACGCAATACAACTCGCCCGAGTCGGTGCCAAAAACCAACCGGCCGTCGGCCACGGCGGGCGAGGCGACGATGGCGCCGCCTGCTTCGAAACGCCACAACTCGTTGCCGGTTTTCGCGTCCAGGGCGTACAGCCGGCCGTCGGCCGACCCGACGAAGACGCGCTGCCCAACGACCACGGGCGAGCTGTCCACCCGGCCCCGGGTCGTGAAGGTCCACCGTGGCTTGCCGGTCTTCGAATCCAGCGCGTGCAACCGCTTGTCCTGGGAGCCGACGAACACCGCTTCCGGCGTCACTGCGGCGGACGACCGGAACGGGGCGCTGCGCTCGCCTGCCTCGTACTTCCAGATCACCTCGGGCTTCTGCCAATCGACGCCGAAGAACGTCCTCCCCTCGGTGCCTACAAACAGCATCTTGTCGAGCACCGCGGGCGTCGAGCCGGTCGGCCCTTCGAGACTCACCTCGGCGGTCTGCTTGCCGCTGGCCAGGTCGATGACGTGGAGTCGCTCGTCGCACCCGGCCACGAAGGCGCGGTCGGCCACGACGGTCGGAAAGCACCGGATCTGGTTTTCGCTCTTATACTTCCAGACCAGCCGACCTGACTCGGCATCCAGGCAATAGAGATGGCCGTCTTGCGAGCCGAACAGCACATTCTTGCCATGGAAGTTGGCCCCCGAGTTGATCTCGGCCTCGGTGTCGAAGTGCCACTTCGGTTTGCCGGTCCGCGCATCGAGACAATGGAAACGGCCGTCGCTATCGCCCACGAAAACCGCCCCATCGCGCCATGCGGCCGGCGCGGTAAAGCCCAGCTCGGTGGCAAACTCCCAAACCTGCCGACCCGTCGCCAGTTCGACCGCATAGAACTTGCCGTTGAGGCTGCCGACGTACACGCGACCGTCGGCGATCACGGGCGTGGCTTCAAAACCCCCTTGCTTGACCGAGAAGGTCCACAGCACGCCCAGGCTCTCGGGCAGCGAGGCCCGAGCGACCCCGGTGGCCATCGGGTCACCGCGAAACAGAGTCCACCCGTCCGCGGGGGCCATAGGAGCCGGGGAACCCGGCGCCGGCCGCTCTCCCGTGGGGGCAATCCGCAGAAAACTCATGAGAATGATAAGGACGGTGGCCAGTACCGAGCCCCATCGCAGCGACCTGTTCTTCTTGGGACCGCTGGCTCGATTGCTCATATCCGTCGCCACTTCGTGGTGTGCAAACGAAGACCGATTCCCTGGCTCTTGCGACGTCAGGCCCGCTTGCGCAGGACGGCGTGGTTGCGCGGTTGGCCGCTTCGCCTCAGGCGGTCGAGCGGTGCTGGGGGCGCTGGCACGACATCAGGTGGAGCCTGATGGCGTGGTGGGGTTCGGCGTGCTGCTCAGTTGGGAGAGCACCTGAAGTAACCCATTCAAGTGGGCTAACCTTGGGCCGAAGCGGTCGACAAACTCGTTGAGCATGAACTCCCCGTCGCACAGCGCCTCGCAGTTCTCGTTGATCTCGCGCGTGAGGCTCAACAAGTACTCGGTCTGCACCCTGCCCAAGGCTTCGGCAGCGGTCCGGCAGGCCCGGGCAAGTCCCGGGTTGGCTTGCTTCCATTGTCCCAACTCGTTGGCCCGCTGGCGCTGATTGGCCCCCACCTGGTTGACCAACTCCTCAAGCAACTCATTCTGTCGGTCTTGGGCGGCGAGCAACTCCCGTAGCAGGCCGACGATTTCAGCGGCGGGGCCAGGGTGGAAATTGGCCTGCGCGCCGTAAGCGTTGTGCGAAACGTCGATTTGGCTGTAAAGCGTAGGTCGCGGGCGACGATCTTCTGGCATATCACGAGGGTCCTTTCGATTGCTCCAGTATAAGCACGAATTGCCGGGAAAGTCGAGTGGCCGACACGACAACTCGCGCAGAACCGCAAGGCACCGCCCTAAAGTCCGGCATAATCGGAACCGATTCATGCCTAGTCGAGCAGGCTGGCCCTGGGCGGCGACCTCGCGCTACCCAGAGCCCCGGAAGACCGTCGCGCTATACCGCCCGATGCCGAAGCAGGCTTCGGCGGTCCCGATGGGCAAGCCGTCGGGCTCAGACAAAGCGCACAATATAGGCCGCCTGGATAATCTGGAGAGATTGAATCTGGATGGGCGACAGCAAGTCCAAATCGGCTCTGGGGTTTCTCACCGTCATCGAGGATGCGGACCATGGTTTGTTCGGGGGTTACCTCGTCCTGAACCCCGTGGGTCGTCCTTTGGAGTTCCACTGCACCACGCCCATCAAGCCGACCCGCGCCCAACAGATTCTTTATGGGCCGACGCTTGAGCCCTACTTATTCGGCGAGCAGATCGGTCTGACGCTGGTCCATAAGGCGAGTGCCGAGCCCTTGGTGGTCTGCACGGATCGGCCGCCGGTGCTGGCAATGCGGGAGCACGTGCGTGTTCCCGTAACGTTGGTGCTGCCCCCCGACGAAACGGCCTGCGACGAACCGGCCGGTGCAACAGGGTCGGGTGGGGCCGGCCGATGGATGCGTCTGGATACCGCCCATGCCAGTTTCCACCTGGCAAGTTTCACGTTCGGCCACAATCGGCTGGCCGTTCCCGTTGCGGCCGAACGAGACCGCGAGTTGATCCTCGAACGGTTGGCCGTCTGTGCGGATGCCTTCGACCTGGCGGAGCCGTTTCAACGGATCCGCGAGGCGATTGCCGAGGCCCGGCGCGGAGGGCAATCGGGGTGACCGACGGGGACGGGCCTGGGTGCGATCGCTCGGCGCCCTTGGACCTGGCCGAGGCCCTTGGGTGGACTCCGTTGCCGCCCGTGGAGGTCAAAAGCACCGATTTGTGCATGACGGTTTGGCCCTTTGCCACCGGTTGGAATCGGGCTTTGCACCGGCCCGCGGAGATCGCCCTGGTGGACCTGGGATTCGAGGGGCCGCGGCCGAAGGTGGTTTCGGTCGCGATTCGGCGACCGACGATCCGTGCGCGGAGTTTCGTCTTCCCGACGCCTCTGGATCCGCCCGCACCCCGGCCCGCCCCGCCACCAGCCGACGATCGGCCGCACCCCGGCGCCAACGAGGCGTCGACCGCGTTGAACCAGGCCACGCGCATTGCGCCTCCGGCCGACGTGATCAAGCTCGAGGATCGGCTGCACTACGTGCTTCAGCCGCCCTTGGAGTCGCTGTTCCGCGCGCGGTCGCTTCGATTCCCGCATGGCCCATTTCCGTACCAGATGGATGGCGTCGCCTTTCTCTACCCGCGCCACGCGGCGGTGCTGGCCGACGAGATGGGACTGGGCAAGACCATGCAGGCGGTCACGGCGGCCCGCCTGCTTCTGCATGGCGGCGAAGCGCGCAGCGTGCTGTTGGTGTGCCCGAAACCTCTGGTTTCGAACTGGCACCGCGAGTTCGCGCTATGGGCGCCGGAGATTCCGGTCGTGGTCGTCGAGGGCGATCAGCCGCGGCGGCGATGGCAATGGGGCCTGACCGACATTCCCGTGAAAATCGCCAACTACGAGGTGCTCAACCGCGACCGCGAATGGTTCGAAGACGGCGATCGCGGGGGGCGGCGTTTGCAGTTCGACCTCGTGATTCTCGACGAGGCCCAGCGGATCAAGAACCGCGCCGGCACGACCAGCCAGGTGGTGCGGGCCATCGGCCGCAGCCGCAGTTGGGCGCTTACGGGGACGCCCGTCGAAAACTCTCCCGAGGATCTGGTGGGCGTGTTCGAGTTCGTCTCGCCGGGTTTCTTGTCGCCCGACATGAAGCCCAGCCGGATGGGCCGGACGGTCCGCGATTACCTTCTGCGGCGCACCAAGGAGCAGGTGCTGGCCGATCTGCCCCCGAAGCTCTTCCGCGACGCCGAGATCGAACTGACGCCCGAACAGCGAGAAACCTACGACCTGGCCCGCGACGAAGGCGTGCTGCGTCTGACTCGGATGGGCGAGTCGGCCACGATCCAGCATGTCTTCGAACTCGTGCTGCGGCTGAAGCAGATCTGCAACTTCGACCCGGCCACCGGAGCCAGCGCCAAACTCGAGCGGCTCGACGCCGATCTCGAAGAAGTCGCCACCAGCGGGCGCAAGGCCCTGGTGTTCAGCCAATGGGTTCAAACGCTCCGCCAACTCGCGCACCCCCTGGCCCGGTTCGGCACGGTCGAATACCACGGCGAGATTTTGCCGTCGCGCCGCGACGAGGTGTTGCGCCGGTTCCGCGACGACCCCGATTGCCACGTGATGCTGATGAGTTACGGCGCGGGCAGCGTGGGCTTGAACCTCCAATTCGCCCATTACGTGTTCCTCTTCGATCGGTGGTGGAACCCGGCCGTCGAGGACCAGGCGATCAACCGGGCGCACCGGATCGGCGTCTCCGGGCCGATCACTGTCACGCGGTTTCTCGCGCGCGACACGATCGAAGAGCGCATCGACAACGTGCTCCGCGAAAAACGCGAACTGTTCGACCTCATCCTCTCCGGGGCCGAGGGGCACCACCGGCTGGGGCTCACCCAAGAAGAGATCTTCGGCCTGTTTGACCTCCGGTCGCCGGCCGGCGCCGGCCTTGCCCAAGCACGCCAACGCGCCGTCTGATATCATCACCCTAGGCAACCCGTGGGTGGATCGGCTGAGCCGCTGGCGCTCGTTGTTTTACTATGTTTGTCGACGAAGTAGAGATTGAAGTCCAAGCAGGCCGTGGCGGGGACGGCGCCGTGAGTTTCCGCCGCGAGAAGTACGTCCCTCGCGGTGGCCCCGACGGCGGGGACGGAGGCGACGGAGGCAGCGTCATCCTCCGCGCCGAAGAGGGCGTCGATAGCCTTGCCGCCCTGGCCCACCGCAAGCACTGGAAGGCCAAGAACGGTCAACCCGGCGCCGGGGCGCAATGTTCGGGCGCGTCGGCCGAGGACCTGGTCCTCCGCGTCCCGCCGGGCACGCTGGTGTATGATGCCCAGGGCGGCTTCCTGCTGAAAGATCTCCGCCAGGCCGGCGACGACGTGGTCGTGGCCCTGGGCGGCAAGGGAGGCAAGGGAAACGTCCACTTCAAATCGTCGACGAACCGGGCACCACGCCAGTCCACGCCCGGTGGCGAAGGCCAGTCGCGCCGCCTGCGCCTGGAGTTGAAGATCATCGCCGACGTGGGACTCGTCGGCAAGCCGAACGCGGGCAAGAGCACCCTCTTGAGCCGGCTTTCGCGAGCCCGGCCCGAGATCGCCCCCTATCCGTTCACCACGAAGTACCCCAATCTCGGACGCGTCCAGATCGACCTCGACCGCTCGTTGACCTTGGCCGACATCCCGGGCCTGATCGAAGGGGCCCATGCCGGCGCCGGCCTGGGACACGAGTTCCTGCGTCACATTCAGCGTGCGGGCATTCTCGTCCACCTGATCGAGCCCGAACCCACCGACGGCTCCGAACCCGTGCAAAACTACCGCGCGATCCGTACCGAGCTGGAACTCTTCGATCCGGCCCTTGGGCGCCGGCCCGAGATCGTCGCGGTGACCAAGGCCGATCTGCCCTCGGCCGACCAGGTGCGCGAGGATCTCGCCGCGGCGCTCGATAAGCCCGTGCTGTTGATTTCCGCCGTCACGGGCCGCGGTCTGAACGAACTGGTCGCCGCCATGTTGCGCGCGATGGACGAGCAGCGCATGCCGGCGTAAGCGGCCGGCTCGCGGTGGCCTGGCGTCACGATGCGGCCCCGGCGGCGGCGGGCTCGGCGTTCAGATCGCCTGCGGCCCCAAAAATCTCCTGGCGGATCCGTTCGGCGATCTCGTGGGGGTCGGTTTCGTCGAGCCGCTCGAGCACCTTCTGCCAGCGGTAGGGGAAATTGCCGGCCGAATCGGGCGGTTGGTACTTGAAGACCGTGTCGAACGCGTTGCGCCGCTGGCGGTACTCGTTCTGGATGGCGAGAAACCGTTCGACGAAGGCGTCGAGGTACCCGGCAACGAACGCCTCGGGATCGCGCACGAACCTCAGCCGCTTGCGGATCGGTTTGGCGTAGTCCTTCGCCCAGAGGATCAAGTCGGAGAGAAAATCGTTGAACGTGCCCGTGTGATCCGCGACGACGATCTCCTGGGGGATTCCCCGCGCGTCCTCGATCACCATCTCGTCGCCGTCGTCGAAAAGCACCTTGCCCTCCAGATCGCAACGCCCGACGATCATATTGGGGGCCGCCGCCTGGCCCAACAGGCGCGCGAACGCCATCGCGTACTCGAGGTTCTCGAAGCGGTAATTGGGCAGCTTGTCGGTGGCGATTCCATGAACGTAGTCGCGCTCGAAGTACGGCGACCAGATACGGAACCGCCAGGGGCCACGGGCATACCACTCGCTGATGCGCTTGGCGGTGATCCGCGGCGGCAAGTTCATCCAAAGCTGGCGGCAGCCCAGGCGCCGATCCAAAATGTACTCCATGTATTGCTCGGAGCGGATCATGGCCTCGTCGAGCGGCCGGCCCGCATCGAGATGCTCCCGCGTGCCCCACTTCATCATCCGGATGATCAATACGATCTCGCGGTCGCTGTTGCGCAGCTTGAGGGCCGCCACGTACACGTCGCGCCGGCCCCGGGCCAACTCGCGGTGCGAAAGCGAGCCGATTACCCGGCCCACATTGACGTACTCCAGGTCGCCGTACTCCCGCACGAAGTTGAAGATGAACTGGCGGACCTTTTCGTCGCACAGCACGTTGACCTCGTCGTCCGCCCCCGAGGCAGCCGCCTCGAAGACCGGGTCGAGGAACAACTCGCCATGTTCGATCCGCGCCCCAGGCAACCAGTGGATACTCATGTAGAACTCGGGGCTCAGCCCGAGCAGGATCTCCTCGGCCACCTCCTCGTCTCGAGGCGCCAAGAGGGCGGAAACCATCCGGTTGCGCCATTCTGCCGACGAGGGGTCATCGTGGCGGAACGCCGGCGCCACGGCCTCGCGGAACTTGCCCTTGAGCCGCTGATACGTCTCCCAGAGTTCTGCCGAAGGAAGGCTGGCGAAGTCGTAGCCCGCCAGGTCGGCCGGGCCGAACGAGGCGTCGGCCTGAAAGAAACGCACTTCGAGGTTCCGCTGCGCATTGGTCCTGGTGCAACACGCGCCGATCTCGGACAGGTGCCGGCGAAGTTCCTCCTCCCCCAGCGTCCCCAGCCACACGAAGTCCTGGTACGTGACGTAGCGCGTCCCGGTCGTGTTGTTGTAGTAGTACACCTCCTTGCCCCCGATGGCGATCCGCGAGGCGGCAATCATGGCCTTCATCTCGTCGATCGTTCTCGGCAACGGCGCGATCCGCCACAACTCGCCGCGGCGCTTGATCGCCTCGCGAACCTGCTTGTTGAGCACATGAAGGAAGCGAATACGATGCTTCGGATAGCTCTCCTGAAGCAGCTCGTCGGCCTCGAACGCCAACTCCATGTTTGCGGGATCGGGGCGAATCAGCAGCACCCCCTCCTCGATCACTAGATCCACCGCGCGGATCCACACGGCGGACTGCTCGGTGGGCGAGAGCGGCTCCAGGCTCGAGGCCCGGCGATGCTCCTCAAGCCAATCCAGGTACGCCCGCCGCTGCGTGGCGTGAATGCCAGGCAACATCACCAGGACCCCGTCGCGCGGAAAGATCGTGCCGATGCGGCACTTCAGCTTGCCCTGGGGGGTCTTGGCAAACGGATGGTCCCCAAGGATCAACAGCGAAGAGGGCATATCGTGCGCCTCCTCCGCATCCAGCCGGAGGGTGGTGATCCCAGATCCTTCTAGGCCAATTCTGCGGCAGTCGTAAGGTGGGCAGTCTATCTATCCTAACATGGGGACCCATCCTGCAACCAGCCCTCTTCCGGCTGGGGACCTGCCCACCGGCGCGAATCTACCCTTTGGCACCCGGGCGCGCAACCAAGAACTTGTGAACGACGCCCCGACGGAATGCCACTGGCGGACGCAACTCCGATCCCCACGGTGACTTCCAGTAGCGGCGGTAGGACTCGAACCTACGACACGCGGATTATGATTCCGCTGCTCTAACCAACTGAGCTACGCCGCCACGATGGCAAGCCGTTGGTTATCAACGACTTGCGTGCATTCCTCAAAGTAGTCCTTGACCCGACGGCCAACGCGAGCAGGACGTGACCGGGAACCAGCACAAAGCATACTCCGGCAAGGCCTGCCTGCCAAGCCCCATGAGACGCCCCCCTCGAACCCTCGCCGACCCATGCGAAGGCTCACGGACCGGCTCAGCACCCAACGCCACGTGCCGCGCGGTTGAGCCGGATGGATCCTTATCAAAAGCCGATCGACAAGCGTTGTCTTGATCGAGATCGCGCGGGTGGTTTCTGTCGGGCGACGTGGCGGTGCTTGGGGTCCCCACGCTGCGTGACGGGGTTCCCGGCGTGCGATCGGGCGGGTTGACATAAGCATTGCTAATGTCATAAGATGCGCTTATGAACATCGAGACGCTCCGGATCTTTTGCGACGTGGTGCAACACCAGAGCTTCTCGCGCGGCGCGGCCGCCAACAACGTGAGCCAGTCGGCCGCCACCCAGTCGATTCATCGGATGGAACGGCACTTCGGGGTCCAACTGGTCGATCGGAACAAGAGGCCCTTCGTTCTGACCCCAGAAGGTCAAGCCTGCTACGAGGGGTTCCGCGAGGTCCTCGAACTCTACGACGCGGTCGAGATGCGGGCGCGGTCGCTGCGCAAAGAGATCACGGGGCTGGTCCGCGTGGCGGCCATTTATTCGGTCGGCCTGCACGACATGGCCCGCTGCATGCAGGACTTCATGCGACGTTATCCCAAGGCCAAGGTGCGTCTGGAGTACCTGCGTCCGAACAAGGTCTACGAGGCCGTGCTGAACTCCGAGGTGGACTTGGGCATTGTCTCGTATCCTGCGCAGACGCCGGAGTTGTCGGTCATTCCGTTGCGGTCGGAGCCGATGGTGCTGGTGTGCCACCCCAAGCATCCTTTGGCGTCGCGCGACGCGGTGACGGCCGAGCACCTTCAGGACGAGGATTTCGTGGCCTTCGACCGGGAACTTCCCATCCGCAAGGAGATCGACCGGTACTTGCGCCAGCGCGCGGTATCGATCCGCGTGGTGATGGAGTTCGACAACATCGAGACGATCAAGCAGGCGGTCGAGATCGGCGCCGGGGTTAGCATCCTTCCGCAGCCGACCGTGGCTTTGGATGTCCAGGCGGGCCGGCTGTCGGCGGTGCGGCTGATCGCTCCCCAATTGCAGCGTCCCATTGGGATCATTCACCGGCAGCGGAAGGTGTTCAGTCCCACGGCCACGAAGTTCATCGAGTTGCTTCAAGAGGTTCAAGTCAACGGCCAGCCCGAGGAGCGCTAATGCGCGATGCCGAATCGCCCGTCGTCTTTCAACCGATGGGCCGGACCGTCCACGTGTTGCGAGGGACCCGATTGCTCGAGGCTGCCGCCGGCGCGGGCCTGGCCTTCGACACGCCCTGCGGTGGCGAGGGGACCTGCGGGAAGTGCCGGGTGGTGGTGCGCCAGGGGGCCGGCGAACCCGTGGATGCCGAGCGGCGCGTCTTCTCGGCGCGCGAGTTGACCGAGGGCTTCCGCCTGGCGTGCCAGACGACCGTCGAGGGTCCGATGACGGTGGAGGTTCCCCCGACATCGCTTCTGGCGACGCAGTACCAGATCCTCGCGCGGACCGAAGCCGAGGCCGTGGCGGCGGTCGATCCGCCGCTGCGCAAGACGTTCGTCGAGTTGCCCGCGCCGGACCGAAGCGACGATGCGGCCGACCTGGCGAGGCTTCGCCGCGCGATCGGCCCTGTGGAGCCGGACTTGGATCTTCTCCGCGGTCTTCCCGGCCTTTTGCGTCCGCAGGCGTTTCGGGGCACCGCGGTGGTCGCGGATGGCCGGCTGATCGACTTCGAGCCGGGCGATACCCGCGCCCTCTCGTTCGCCGTGGCGGTCGATGTGGGAACGACGACCCTGGTTGCCGTGCTCGTCGATCTGACCACGGGAGCGGACCGGGCGGTCGCGTCGCGGCTCAATCCCCAGACGGGTTTCGGCGACGATGTGCTCTCGCGGATCCTCCACGCCCAACAGCCCGGCGGGTTGGAGGACTTGCGCCAGGCGGTGGTTCGGGCCATCGACGAGATGCTCGGCGAACTGGCGGCCCAGGCAGGCATCGGGCGCGAGCAGATCTACGAGGTGGTGTTCTCGGGCAACACGACGATGCAGGAACTGCTCTGCGGGATCGATCCGCGGTTTCTGGGCGAGGTGCCGTTCGTGCCGGCGACGAGCGACCCGGTGCGCGCCGCCGCGGCCGAGTTGGGGTTTCACATCCATCCTCGCGGCCGGGCGTATGTGCTGCCGGTGATCGGAGGTTTCGTGGGCGGCGACACGGTGGCGGGCATCCTCGCCACGCGGTTGGACCAGTCGCCCGGCCCCGCCCTTCTGATCGACATCGGCACCAATGGCGAGATCGTGCTGTGGGCCAATGGCAGGCTGGCCGCGGCCTCGACGGCGGCCGGGCCGGCATTCGAGGGCGCGCGGATTGCGCAAGGCATGAGGGCCAGCGCCGGGGCCATCGAAAAAGTGGTGGTGCGCGATGGCGGGCTGCACATCAACGTGATCGGCGACGTGCCGCCCGTCGGCCTGTGCGGCTCGGCGTTGATCGACGCGGCGGCGGAGTTTCTCCGCCATGGCCTGATGACTTCCGACGGCCGGTTGGTGCCGCCGGCCGGGTTGCCCCAAGCGCTTTCGCCCGAACTGCGCAGGCGCGTCATTGCCCAGGACGGCAAGACCGCGGTGGTGCTGGCCTGGGATGCCGATTCGGGAAATGGCCGCGCTGTGACGCTCTCGCAGCGCGACGTGCGCGAGCTGCAACTGGCCTCGGGGGCGATCCGGGCTGGCACCGCGATCCTGCTCCAACGCGCCGGGCTCAGGCCAGCCGACCTCGAGGCCGTGCTTCTGGCGGGCGGCTTCGGCAACTTCATCCGCCGCAGCAATGCCCAGCGCATCGGACTGTTGCCGGGGGAGATACCGCGCCATCGGATCCGCTACCAGGGGAACACGTCGCTGGCCGGGGCGCGCCTGGTGGCCGTTTCCGAGAACGCCCGGCGCACGGCCGAGGAACTCGCGCGGCGCACCGAGCACGTCGACCTGTCTCGCGACGCCGATTTCCGCTGGTCCTTCGCCGAGTCGATGATTTTTCCCTGAGGGCGTGCCTTACGGCATGGCAAAGCCGTCAAGGGGCGCCTGGCGGGGCTGCTTTGGGGGAAACGCGCCTTGGGCGCGGGCGTGCCGGTCAACGCCCGAGGGGTTCTCCTCCGCGCCGGGTCAATAGGGCCCGGAACACCACTGAATCCATGCTTTGGCTGAGAAAATCCACATGGCCGTCGGCAAAGGCGACATGGCACCCGTTCTCGTGGAGGCTGGAGAACTGGAACTGGCGTTCGCAACTGCCAACGCAAGCGGTTTCGGGGGGGTTGAGGCCGGGCTGGGCACAGTTCGAGGCACATTTCCACCAGCGCAGCACGCTTCGGGCGAAGCCCTGCCCCGTGCCCCCGCCCGAACCGCCGCCTCCGCCGCCGCCCGAGCCGGTGTTCATGGCCCCGCGGGCCCAGCCGCCGATCTCGAAGGCGATCTCGCCGGCGGCAATGGTGTTGGCGGTGCCGTCGAGGATATCGCGGAAGTCGATCTGCGACATGGGATACAGCACACCGTCGTCCCGGCCAGGCACCACCCCGGCGTTCCCCGCGTAGTGGCCCGGGGCGTACCGGCCCTGCACCCATTCCGAACGAAGTTCGGGGCACAGATAGACCGGCACGCGGGTGCGCACGGCCGCGCCGTTGTTGGCGTGATCGAATCGCACGTTGAAGTCGTACCTTTGCCGAAGCGGGCCTTGTTCGAGGAAATCGAGGATCAACGTCGGCCATGTATGCAGAAGCTGGCTGGCCGAGCCGTTGACCCCCAACACGCCCGGCGGAAACGCCTGCAACGCGAAGTGGTAGTTGTGCAGCGCCAGGCCGATCTGACGAAGGTGGTTCTTGCAGGTGGCGCGGCGAGCGGCCGCCCGGGCGGCCTGGACGGCCGGCAACAGCAGCGCGACGAGGACTCCGATGATGGCGAGGACGACCAGCAACTCGACGAGCGTGAACGCCCGGCCCATCGCCGAAGCGCAGTGTCTGGCCGCCATGTTCTTGCCTGCAGAGGCGAGCCGGGCGATGGGATGCACGCCTTCCTCCTTCCGGGGCATTTCTACACCAGCCGTAGCGCTTGCCACGCGGCGATCACCGGATCGGCATGCGGCTGGACGAACAACACCGGGCCTTGCTGGCGGCGGTTGGGTCGGAGGTGCTTGCCCACGTCCACCGTGCCCTCGGCAATGCGATCGCCGGTGTCCAGCCGCCGCACCGTGATTCCCCGCTCGCGCAGGACCGCCACATCCTGTGGCCCCGAGAGGTCGTCGGGCCAAGAACCGAGCTGGACGATCCGGCCGTCGTCGCCCAGCGCGGCCAGCCCCACGGCGGCCAAGGCCCCGATCACGCCGCCTTCCGTGCCGCCGAGGCCCTCCAAGTGGATACCATACCGAGCGGCGAGGTCGCGGGCGGTCTGTTGACCAACCAACTCGCGCTGGCAACGGCTGCCGAACGCGAGGACGTCTTCCGGGACCGACTCGGCTACACATAACCCCGGGTCGCTGCCCGGCACGAACCACGCGCGCATCCCTTGCCGGAGCGATTGGATCAGCCAACCGAGGTCCGCCCCCGAGTCCCGGGCTACGAGGTGGATCGACGCGGAACCGTTCTTGCTCGTGCAGGGGACGCACGGATCGGCCAGCAACTGGTGTCGCACGATCATACGGCACGCGAAGCGCGGGGCGACCCGCCGGACAAGATCGCGCGCAAGCTGGTTCGTGCCGGGCGTGCCGGGCATGTCGGTGTCGTCGATTCCCACGTAGATCACGCGTCTTCCTCCGCACGGGCACCGGACCGACCGGCAAAGCGGAAGCAGACCGCAGCGCTGATCAGGCCCGCCAGCAAACCGCAGAGGGCGTAACTGACGACGGCCTGGAGCCACCATTCGGCCAAAGGGCGGGCAGCGACGTGATCGAGCCCGGTGGCTTTCGCGGTGGCCCGGACCGCCAGTGCCGCGAGATTGGCTCCCAAGCCGGCCAAGGCGAAGCCCGCGTAAAGCCGCCAGCCTCGTGTTGAGCGCCACAGGGCGGCATCGAGGAGCGGGCCGGCCACGGCGAGACTCGTCATAGCCCCGAGGCCGACGGTGGCGGCACCGGCCGCTTGGAACCACGCGGCCGATCCGGCGGCGCCAAGAGCCATTAGCGAACCAGCCATTCGGCGCGGGACAACCGCTAACCCCAACGCCATGGGAAACACAGCGCGGAGGATGGCATGTCCAGGGATGCGCAAGCGCAATTCGAAGAACGCCGTGGCCAGCGCGGCGGCCATGCCCGCGCCAACCAGAAAGAGACCTTCGGCCATGTGCAGGCGTTGGTCCCCGCGCACAAGCGATGGCAGCCGTGTGTCTTGGGCCAGTGCCGCATGAACGCTCAGCGCGGCGGTCCGCATGGGTGGCCTCCTCGGGGGCAAGCGTGGAGCCCGGCCTGACGGGACGGCCCCGAAGCGACCCGTGCGGCCCGGGGGCGGAGTCGCTCGGCGGCGGAGCCGAAGCGCCTCGCGCTTTCGCGTGCGAACCCGGTTGCGCAAACCAGATCGCACGATCGTGCTATTTGGCAACCATCCTACCCGCCGCAAGCGCCGTGTCAAGACACAGGGAGAGGATTCTAGGTCGGCCCCGCCGAGGACACCCGAAAACGCCGATCGAATTCCCGGCGGACGACGTCGAACGTGCGTTCGCGCAAGGCGTCGTAGTCGCCCACCAGACGGCGGGCCAGCGGCGTCAAGGCGCTGCGGTCCGTCCCTTTGCCGCCGACGCGCGTCTCGACCAGGGCACCGCCGAGCCGGGACTCGGCCTTCTTGATTCTCCCCCAGACGTACCGGTAACTTTTGCCCAGCCTGGCCGCGCTTTGCTTGATCGACCCGGTCGCCTCGACCGCCTTGAGGATCTCGCTCAGGCCGTGGCCGAACACGTAACGACCTTCCAGTTCGAGCCAGATTTTGGCGCGGGCGACCAACGGTCGCGCAAGGTCAGCATGGGCAGAGCGTGCGGCCATAGGACGATCCCGGACAGCGAGCACCGCAGGTGCCGACCCACCAACGTCTCGGGTCGATCCTCATCCTACCGGGTCGTCCCGCGCACGACTAGCCCCGCGGGGATTCCCATCGACCCGGCACCTGGGCCGTCTGGCCCAGCGTTCGATCGGCCACACGGAACGCGCTGCGTATCTGGTTGAATCCCTGGGCGAAGGCGCCGTCGACGAGCCAGAGGCGGTATGCCTCGGGGTGGGCTTCGGCCGGCGGCGCCGCGCTG
>DYLT01000416.1 GCA_020721945.1 Blastopirellula marina | reverse complement strand
CCCGGGCACGGTAGAAGTCGATCCGCGCCGGGGCATCGTGGGCCAGCGAGTAGAAGCATGCCCCCTTCTTCAGGTCCTCCTGCGCCAGATGGAACGTGTGCCGCCGCATGGCCTCGAACAGCGGATGCCCGGGCGTGACCCATTCCAGATGGTGCTCGTCGGCCGTGTCGCGATCGGTCGAAAGGCGCGGATACTTCGTCGCCAGCGCCGGCAGTCGCCAGTCGCTTTCGCGCTCGTAGCGCCGCAGTTCGGTCGGCGTCTTGCCCGGCTCGAAGGTGTGAGCGAGGCGTGGGACCGGTTTGAGAGCGAGGTTGGCGTAGCCGGCCGTCTCGGCGAGGAACCGGGCGATGGTCTCGGGCACCACGCGGCGCTCCTGGGCCCGGGCCCGACGTTCGATCAGCATCTGGAGGTTGAGCCTTTTGGCCGCCAGCCCTTCCAAGGCGTTCTGGCAAATGGCCCGGAACCGGCCCTCATCGACGTTGTGCAGCAGGCGATCTTCGAGGTCTGCATCGCCCAGCTTGCCGGCGTAGTAGTCGCGGAGCACCCGCTCGATGTGGGCCGCCGGCAAGATTTCGCCCACCACGTTGAAGACGGCATCGTCGTCCAGCGCGTTGCGGATTTCCTGGAGCTTCTCCAGGAGCCGCTGGAGCACCCGGCCCTCGACCGTGTTGGTGGCCACGAAGTTGAAGATCAGGCAGTCCTTGCGCTGGCCGTAGCGGTGGATGCGGCCCATGCGCTGTTCGAGCCGGTTGGGGTTCCAAGGGATGTCGTAGTTGAACAGGATGTGGCAACACTGGAGGTTGATGCCCTCGCCGGCGGCTTCGGTGGCCACCAGGACCTGGATCGCCCCGTCCTTGAACTGCTGCTCGGCGTGCAGGCGCGTGCCAGGCTCGTCGCGCGATCCCGAACGCATGCCGCCGTGAATGCAGCCAACGCGGAAGCCCCATTCAGTGAGGTTGGCCACCAGGTAATCCAGGGTGTCGCGGAACTCGGTAAACAAAAGCAGCCGCTGCTCCGGCCGGTCGGAAAACCCTTGCTCGTGCATCAGTTGCTTCAGCCGCGACAGCTTGGCCTCGGCCAGCGACTTTTCCACGGTAGCCGCCTGTTCGGCCAGTTGGCGCAACTCGGCGACCTCGCGGCAGACCTCGTCGGCATTTTGTGCCAAAGAAATGGCCTCTAGCAGGCCTTCGAGCCGCTCCCGGTCATCTTCCTCCATCTCTTCCAGTTCTTCGGGGTCGGGCAGGGCCGGCGGGGCAGTCCGGGCCAGCTCTTGGGCCTTCTTCAAGCCAAGCTCCAGCCGGTTGGCCCGATTTTCCAGCGAGCAGCGGACCGCGTGCGTGCTGGAGGCCAGCCGCCGCTGGTAGAGGGCCATCAAGAAGCCGACCGCCCGGGCCCGAGGGTCGTCGCCCGCGGCAGCCGCCCGGGCGCTCTGACGCTTCACGAACCGCGTGACCGTCCTATAGAGTTCAAACTCGGGCCCGTCGATCTGGAACTCGACCGAGTGCGGGATACGCTTGGTGAAGATCTTCTTGGCAACCCACATCGTGGCGCCGGCATCTTGCCGGCTGTTCTGTTCCGAAGGCCGGCTGGAAGCCGGCGCCACAGCGTGCCGCTCGGGGAAGTACACCATCGCCTCTTTGGTCCGCCGCAGGTAGAACGGCGCGCGGCGGCGGTCCATCGCCTCGCGAATCGACCGCACGTCGGCGTAGGCGTCCTGGTCCAACAGTTGCAGGAACAGCGTGAAGTTGACCGGATCGCCTTTGTGCGGCGTGGCCGTCAGCAGAAGGATATGGTCGCAGGAATCCCGCAGCAATTCACCCAACGCGTAGCGGGCCGTCTTCCGGGCCGGCGGCGTCCACGACATGCGATGGGCCTCGTCGACGACGACCAAGTCCCAGTGGACTTGCCGCAAGCCTGGCAAGATGTCGGTCCGCTTGGCCAAGTCCAGGGACGTGACGACCTGCTTCTGCTCCAGCCACTGGTTCACGCCGAACTGGTCGCGGATGTCCGACCCTTTGAGCACGATGAACTTCTCGTCGAACTTCTCCTTCAGTTCCCGCTGCCACTGGAACGCGAGGTTGGCCGGCGCCACCACCAGCACGCGCTCGGCCAAACCACGCAATTTCAGTTCGCGCACGAGCAGACCGGCCATGATCGTCTTGCCGGCGCCGGCATCATCGGCCAACAGGAACCGGACCCGCGGCAGCTTGAGCAAGTAGTCGTAGACGGCTTCGAGCTGGTGCGGCAGCGGATCGACCTTGGAGATTGACAGGCCGAAGTAGGGGTCGAACTCGTAGGCGATGCCCAGCGAGTACGCCCGGAGGCCCAGCCGCAGCAGTCTCCCGTCGCCGTCGTAGGAGGAGACGCTTTCTAGAATGGCCAGCGTGCCGAGGTCCGCCTTGGTGAGCGTCACCCGGCGAAACCGCTCCGTCTGCAAACCGACCAGGCCGAGTACCCACGAACAATCGCCGCTGGGCGCGACGGTTTCCACCCGCATGGGCTCGTTGAAAAGCGGCCCGGTCACGGTCTGGCCGGCACGCAATCGGTGGCCAGCATCCGCCACTTGGGTCCCCCCATGATGAGGATCGAGAAGTTCACGAAGCGGTTAAGACGGTCTGAGCGTAAGGAAACGCCGCGTGAAGTGCAAGTACCTATACACCGGGGAATGGCGGTAGGCAGAAAAAGGGGGTACCCCTCCGATTCGGCCGGGTGCATCTTCTAGTTCTACATATCGAGGTGGTTCCCCTGTTCTTGCGGGCTGGCGAAGGCACGGCGCCCACTGAAGTCGAAGCCGGGGCCGGCCCGCGCGAAGCCATCGAGACCACCGCCACCAGCGGCACTTCCCTCGAACGTCCCGGGCGCGCCCATAAGAGGCCGCCGTGGATCGACCCGCCGTTGAATCGCGCGGGCGACACCCCGACACCCGGGCGCGGTTACGAGGGGCTTCACCGGAGCGGCCAGTTCTGTTAACATGACGACTGGCATTCGGGGAACAACGACGAACAACCGTGCGGTAGCCAAGCCATGATGTGGTCGGTCAGATGACCAGTGTGAGGGAGCTATCCCCCCCGCTGCATGGTTTGTTCGCGTCCCTATGAATCGGCCAAGGACGTTCGCCATCCTTTGCCCTTCTTCGGGGTTGATTAGGCCGGGCGACTCGTCCAAACGTCCCCGTAGCTCAATTGGATAGAGCGTCGGCCTCCGGAGCCGAAGGTTACAGGTTCGAGCCC
>DYLT01000415.1 GCA_020721945.1 Blastopirellula marina | reverse complement strand
CATGAGATATTCATACAGGAGGCACTCGCCCGCTACCGGAACGACAACGGCCGGGCGGTTGTGCAACGAGCGCTCGACGCCGTAGCCACCACCCGGAAGGGAGGGAAGGTTGCGCCTTCGGTCATTGCCCACCTGCTCGGGGAGTTGCAGCGCTACCCGCCCGAGGTGGTTGCCTGGGCTTGTATGACATACGTTGCAAAGGACTACGCCGCCGAGGGCAAGGGCGACTCGCCGACCTCGGGGCCAGCGCCCGCCGAGATCGAGGCCCAGCGCGACCAGGAGATCCTCGGCGAATGGCACCAGCACCCGGGGCTGGGGCCGAGCCAGATCCGTAACCAGCTCCGTCGCCGAGGAATCAAGGTCTCGGTGCAGACCGCCCGCCGGGTGATGGAGGAAGCGGGCTATCGGCCGCCCAAGGTCAAGCGGGTTGGCCACGACGAGCGCTTCGAGGCGGTCCGGCCCAATCACCTCTGGCACCTGGACTACGTGCACCGCTACATCAACCGGGCCGGCGTGCACACGCTGATCATCCTCGACGACCACAGCCGCTTCGTGGTTGGCCACGGGACCGACGACGCCGAGCGCGCCGAGCTGGTCATCGACACCTTCGAGCAGGCGGTGCGCCGCCACGGCAAGCCCGAGATGGTGCTGCACGACAAGGGCGCCGCCTTCTGGTCCTGGCGCGGCATCTCGCGCTTCACGGCGCTGCTCGTCGAGCTCGGCATCGACCAGATCGCCGCCGAGCACAAGGAGTGGAACGGCAAGCTCGAGGTCTTCAACGCCAACCTGCACAAGGAGCTCTTCGACGCGCAGCGCTTCTACGACGTGGCCGAGATGCGCCGCCGCCTCGCCGCTCATCTGCACTGGTACAACTACCAGCGCACCAGCCATGCCCTGGGCGGTCTGCTGGTGCCCGCCGACCGCTATCACGGCCGCGCCGACGAGGTCCTGGCCCGCATCGAGGCCGGCGCCGGCCGCGAGGGCCTCGATGTCCCCGACCTGCGGCACCGCTGCCTGGAGCTTTTCAAGGTGGCCTCGACGGACGGCGTGCCCGAGATCTGGCTGATGGGGAAAAAGGTCCTCGAGCTACACAAGCAGTGACATGGCCCCTCGGGGCTGGGGTATGAGGAAGCGCGACCAACCTCAACCTCAGACCCAAGGGACCGATGCCTGATGTAGCCGATCGCCGCCCCGCTGTCTCTCCTCTATTGACCGCTGCTCTCGCCTTGGCCGCACTCAGCGTCCTGCGCCGCCTGCGCCTGCCGCACCCTACGGTCCGCCAGATCCTCGGCGGAACCGGAGCCTCGCGCAGCCGCGCCTACGAGCAGCGCGACGCTCTGCTCGCGCTACTGCCCTCGCTCGAGCGCGCGGTGGGCCGCCCCCGCGCCTCGCCGCCGCCGGCGGTCGACACCTCTGGGCTCGCCGACCAGGTCCTCGACTTCGTCATGCAGCACCCGGGCTGCGTCTACACTCGAGGACGCCGCCAGCGCTACAGCGACTCGTTCCGCCGCTTCCTGCTCGAGCTGTGCGAGCAGCACCGCAAAGTCCAGCTCGACGCCTTCGCCACCGCCGTCCACCTCCCGCTGGGCACGCTCAAGGACTGGCTCCGAGGCGGACGCCAGGGCACCGATGCTCCCGCCACCTCCACAGACCCGGTCAGGACCGAGCCCGATCCGGCAACTGCCACCCGCATCGAGACCATCCTCGCCGAGTGGCGTCGCTGGGAGGGCAGCTTCAGCGCCTTCTGCGATCACGTCAGCCTCAACCTTCGCATCGCTTACGGCCGCACCCTCATCGGCTCCATCCTCGAGCAGCACGGCGAGCGCGTCCCTCGACGACGTACCGGCCGCTCGCCCGACGAGAAGGCCCTGCGCAAGGCCTTCCAGACTTTCTTCCCCGGCGCGCAGTGGGTCGGCGACGGCACGCCCATCGACGTCCAGATCGGCGGGCAGCGCTTCGGCTTCAACCTCGAGCTCATGGTCGACGCCCACAGCGACGCCGTCGTCGGCGCCTCCACCCGCGACGAGGAGGACAGCAAGGCCGTCGTCGAGGCCTTCGACGATGGCGTGCGGACCACTGGCGCGCCGCCGCTCGGCGTGCTGCTCGACCACCGCTCCTCCAATCAGACCCCCGAGGTCGATGAGGGCCTCGGCTCCGCGATGCGGATGGACGCCACCAAGGGGCGCGCGCAGAACAAGGCGCACGTCGAGGGCGCCTTCGGCCTCTTCTTCCAGGTCGTCCCCCTTCTGGCCGTCACCGCCACCTCCGCCAAGGAGATGGCGCGCCAGATATTGATGCTGGTCGTGCAGACCTGGGGGCGGACCCTCAACCACCGGCCCCGCAAGGACCGCAACGGGCGCTCCCGCGTCCAGATCTACACCACCGAGACGCCGACCCCCGAGCAGATCGCGCAGGCGCGCGCAGCCCTCGAGGAGCGTTGCCGCCAGCAAGAGCTCGCTCGCAAGACCATCGAGGCGCGCCAAGACCCGGTCAAGCGCAGCCTCCTCGACGAGGCCTTCACGCGCCTCGCGCTCTCGGACCCCGAGGGAAACATCCGCGCCGCCATCGCTCGCTATCCCCTCGATCACATCCTCGGCGGCATCGCCACCTTCGCGGGCAAGCGCCAGGCGGGCACCCTTCCCGACGGAGCGGACGCGCGCTACCTGCTCGGCATCGTCCGCAACATCTCGCAGAAGGATGAAGGCCTGCGCATCACCGAGGCCCTGTTGCGCGCCCGACTCGAAGCCCGCGACCGGCTCCTGCTGCCGCTACGCAAGAGCCTCGACACCCTGATGCAGAACATCAGCGACCCGATGCAGCGTCTCAAGACCCTCGCCGACCTCGCCCTCGGAGCTGGCCGCCTCGTCGACAGGCTCTTCTGGCTCGACGCCCTCGCCGATCACATCCGGCGACAACCCGACTCGCGACACAGCGCCTTGCTGCGCTTCGTCTCCCAGCGCATCCACGCCGCCTTCGCCGTCGACCAGCGGGACCGGCAGGCAGCCGTCCGCTTCCTCTGCACCGAGGTGATCCCCCTCGCGTAGGTGCCGAGGCGATCGCCAGCGTCGCTGGAGTGCAACTCCTGAAATCGCCGGCGCCACCGTCTCGAACGTGCCCCGTGTCTCCCAGCGTGCCGTCGTCCGTCAGGCGGCTGTCAACCTACGATCGCCAGACACCTCACACCGCTGTCCGAAGATCCGCCATTCCTGATTGGTAGGTGATTGACAAGCGCA
>DYLT01000047.1 GCA_020721945.1 Blastopirellula marina | reverse complement strand
TATCCAGGTGCGCGTCGAGCGGCTCAACAAGGACTGCGCGGGCACGGTCAGCGAGATCGTGCCGGAGGCCCAGTCCGCGAGCCGCACCTTCCAGGTCAAAGTGACCGGCCCGTGCCCGGGGGGCGTGTACACAGGCATGTTCGGCCGCATTTCGATCCCGCTCGACGAGGAGTTGGTGCTGGTCATCCCGCGGCAGGCCGTGCGCCGCGTGGGCCAATTGGAGCTGGTGGACGTCGTCGAGAACGGCCGCGCCGTCCGGCGCGCGGTGCGAACCGGCCGCACGTTGGGCAACGAGGTCGAGGTCCTCTCGGGACTGCGCGAGGGCGAACACGTGGTGTGCCCGCCGGCCGGGGCTTTCTCGCAGGAGGCCAGCCATGAGTAAGCCCGCATTCGCCCCTCCGGCAGAACACGAGGCGCACTTCACGAACCGCGTCGTCAAGATCTTCCTCGAGTCGAACCTGTCGCTGATCCTGGTCCTCTTGGCCACGGCGGTCGGGCTGGTGGCCCTCTGGTGGACGCCGCGCGAGGAAGACCCTCAGATCGTCGTTCCCCTGGCCGATGTCTACGTGAATTTCCCGGGCCACTCCGCCGAGGAGGTCGAGCAGCTTGTCACGACGCCCCTGGAAAAGATGCTCTACCAGATCGACGGCGTCGAGTACGTCTATTCGATGAGCCGGCAGGACCTGGGCATCATCACGGTGCGCTACTACGTGGGCGAGGACCGCGAACGGAGTCTGGTCAAGCTGTACAAGAAGCTCGACGAGAACGTCGACGTGGTTCCGCCGGGCGTGGCAGGCTGGGTCGTCAAGCCGGTCGAGATCGACGACGTGCCCATCGTCACCTTGACGCTCGCCAGCGCCTCGTCGGACGAGATGACCCTGCGCCGGGTCGCCGAGGAGATCGCGCAGCGACTGGCCGGGGTCCAGAACGTGTCGCGGGCCTACGTGGTGGGCGGGCGGCCGCGGGTCGTTCAGGTCCTCATGGACCCCGACCGCATGGCCGCGCACCGCATTTCGCCTTTGGAAATACGCCGTGCGATCCAGGGGGCCAACGTGCGCCAGACCGCCGGCGACCTGCGCAGGCTCGATCAGCTCATCCAGATCGAGGCAGGCGAGCCCTTCTCCGACGCCCGGCAGTTGCGCGAACTGGTCGTCGGCGTCTTCGATAACCAGCCCGTGTTCCTCAAGGATGTGGCCCACATCGACGACGGCCCGGACGAAGTCGCCGGCTACGTGCGCCACGGGTGGGGACCGGCGCGGGGATTCACCGAGCACCACGACTTCCCGAGCACGGTCGTCGGCAAACCACACGAGGCGGCGCCGGCGTCGGCCGGCGCGACCACGGCCCGGTCTGCGGTCACCATTGCCATTGCCAAGAAGAAGGGTGCCAACGCGGTCTGGGTCGCCAACGCCGTATTGCGCGAGGCCGAAGCCATTCAGGGGACCATCGTCCCCGACGACATGGAACTCGTGCTCACCCGCAATTACGGACTGACGGCCAACGAGAAAGTCAACGAACTGGTCGAGGGGCTCGCGGTGGCCATCGTCATCGTGGTGGCCTTGCTGACCATCGGCCTGGGCTGGCGCGAAGCGCTGATCGTGGCCGTGGCGGTGCCGATGGTGTTCGGGTTGACGCTGGCCGTGAACCTGATGTTCGGGTTCACGATCAACCGGGTGACGTTGTTCGCCTTGATTCTCGCGCTGGGGTTGTTGGTGGACGACCCCATCGTCGACGTCGAGAACATCGCCCGGCACTTCGCGCTGCGCAAGAAAGCCACGCGGCGCATCGTGCTGGAGGCCGTGGCCGAGATCCGGCCGCCGCTCATCACGGCGACGTTGGCGGTCATCGTGAGCTTCTTGCCGATGTTCTACATCACGGGAATGATGGGCCCCTACATGCGGCCCATGGCGCTGAATGTGCCGGTCACCATGCTCATGTCGATGGTCGTGGCCTTCACGATCACGCCGTGGCTGGCGTACCATGTGCTCCAGCGCAAGTACGCGCGCGGCGGGACGGGCACGCACGCGGAGCACGACCCGCACGACCTCGACGCGGTGAGGCAGTCGCGCCTGTACAAGCTCTTCTACCCGCTCATGGCTCCGCTGTTGCGGTCGCGGGTCGTGGCCTGGACGTTCCTTCTGGTGATGGTGGTTTTGACCGTCGGCGCCATGGGACTTGCCGCCCTGCGGAGCGTGCCTCTGAAGATGCTCCCGTTCGACAACAAGAACGAATTGCTCTTGGTCCTGGATTTCGACGAGGGGACGACGCTGGAACGATCGGACGCCGCGCTCCGCGATGTCGAGGCGTATTTGGCCGGCGTCCCCGAGGTGACCGACTACACGAGCTACGTCGGCATGGCGTCGCCGATGGATTTCAACGGCCTGGTGCGGCATTACTACCTGCGCCAGGGCGACCATGTGGCCGAGGTGCGGATCAACCTGGCCGCCAAGAAGAACCGCCTTCTCCAGAGCCATGCCATCGGCCTTCGTTTGCGCAACGACCTTCAGGCCATCGCCGACCGGCACCAGGCGCGGATGAAGCTCGTGGAGACGCCGCCGGGCCCTCCGGTGATCGCCAGCGTCGTCGCCGAGGTGTACGGCCGGCCCGACCACCGCTACGAGGACCTCTTGTTGGCCGCCGACGCGGTGGAGGCGCGCTTGTCGCGCGAGCCGGGCGTGGTCGACGTGGACAGCGTTCGGGAATCGCCCCGCACCAGGATGGTCTTCGTCGCCGACAAGGAGAAAGCCGCCCTGAACGGCGTCTCGACCGACGAGATTGCCCAGACCCTTCGCGCCCTGCTGGGAAGCGGCGTGGTGGGCACGATCCGCAACGGCACCGAACGCAACCCGTTGCGCATCGAGCTTCGCCTACCCATCGACCACCGCACCAGCGCCGGGGATCTCGCCCGGGTCTATGTCAAGGGGCAGGCCGGCCAGATCGTTCCGCTGGCCGAGTTGGGTCAATGGGAGCCAGCCCGCGTCGACCAGACCATCTATCACAAGAACCTCCAGCGCGTGGCCTACGTGTTCGCCGAGACGGCCGGCAGGCCGCCGGCCGACGTGGTCGTCGATGTCCTGGCCGATCGCACCGCGCAGCCGCCCGCCGGAGCCGGCGGGCAGCCGGTCGGAAACGGCTTCGTGGCCGCGGCGTCGCCCCGGCCGGTCGCCGGCCGGACGTTCCTCCACAACGGCAGCGGCATCGCGTGGGGGCTTGCCTCGGGGTTCACGGTCGACTTCGCGGGCGAGGGCGAGTGGAAGATCACCCTCGACGTGTTCCGCGACCTGGGCCTGGCCTTCGGCGCGGCCATGGTGGGAATCTACATCTTGCTGGTCGCCCAGACCGGCTCGTTCGCCATCCCGGTGGTCGTCATGCTGGCGATTCCCCTGACCGTACTGGGCGTGATGCCGGGGTTCTGGCTGCTCAATGCCCTCAGCGCCCAACACGTCGGCGGCTTCCTCGACCCGGTGTACTTCACGGCCACGGGCATGATCGGCATGATCGCGCTAGCCGGGATCGTCACCCGCGACTCGATCATTCTCGTCGACTTCATCCACCTGTCGCTCGCGCGCGGACGAAGCCTGTTCGACGCGATCATGGAAAGCCGCGTAGTGCGCTTGCGCCCGATCCTGTTGACCGCCAGCGCCGCGATGCTCGGGGCGGTGCCGATCATCATCGACCCGATCTTCTCGGGGCTGGCCTGGTCGTTGATCTTCGGCCTGTTCGCCTCGACCGTCTTCACGCTGTTCGTGATCCCCGTGGTCTACTGGATGCTCTACGCGAACAAGCCCGGCCACGGATTGCCGCAGTCGACGATGGAGCTGGAGGAGCACCCCGTTCCACCCGAGCCATAACCGTTCGCGGCGGCGGTCCCAAGGCTGTGACCCGTGATCCGATTCGCGGCCGCGTGACCGCCGGGGGGGTGCGCGGCCGATTCGAGTTCATGGCTTCGCGCGGCCCGGCTTGCCCGCCGCGCGCTTCTGCTGCAAGAGCCACTCGTACAGCTCGGGATTGTTGTAGGCTGCGGTCCACGAGTCGTGGCCCGCGTCGGGGAAGACGGTGAACTTCACCTGGCCACCGGCCTTCTGGAGGGCCTCGACCATCCGCTCTGAACGCTCCAGCGGCACCACCGAGTCCTTCGCCCCGTGGAAGACCCACACGGGAATGTGGCTGATGCGCCGGGCCCAGATCGGGTCGCCCCCGCCGCAGATCGGCACGAGGGCGGCAAAACGTTCGGGCGTGGCGGCCGCCAGCGACCACGTGCCGAATCCGCCCATGCTCAGCCCCGTCACGTAGACTCGGTCCTTATCCACCTTGTACTTCTCGAGGATCTCGTCGACCAGGGCCGTCAGGTCCTCGGATTGCCACCACCGATTGGCAGGGCACTGCGGCGAGACACAGACCAAGGGAAACTGCTTGCCGGCCGCGATCAGCTTCGGCGGCCCGTGTACCTTCACCCGATCGAGGTCGTCGCCCCGCTCGCCCGCCCCGTGCAAGAACAGCAGCAGCGGCCACGCGTCCTTCTGGGCATAGTCCTCGGGCAAATACAGAAGATACTTGAGCGTCACCTTGACGACGCGATCGAGCTTCTGCGGGAGTTGTTTTCCCGGCTCGGGCTTGGGCGGCTCCGCCGCAAGCACGCGGCTTGCGCAAAACACCAAGGCAACAAGGCCAGCGAGGGCAAGGCGTTTCCAATTCCAGCGTCTCATGCGAGTGCTCCTCGGGGTTGAGATACGGACGGCGCCAACACGCAAAGGTCACACGGGTGCCGGCGGTCGTGCCGGGCGTGGGTGCGTCGGCAATCAAGGCTCGGCCAAGGGGGTGATCGTTGCGCAGACGGTCGCCTCGGTGACCGGTTCGGCCAGGGCAATGGCAATGCGCACGGGGACCTGGTGGCGCGGCAGGTCCTCGCGGATCTCCTCGGCCTGGACGTGGAACTTGCGCCCCTTGGCGTCGATTTCGACCCGCACCGCGCTCGCGCCCTTGCCGACGACAAGTTTGCCGGGGGCCACCTCTTTCCACGGTTCGAAGGTGACCAGCGCGGTCTCGAACGCGGCGGGGGCGCGGAATCGCACCGCGTCGGTCACGGTGAGGCGACCCGCCTTCTCGCGCGAGAACACAAAGGTCCGCTCGAGCGATTGAAGCTCCTTGACCGCGTACGCCGCGCGAAGATCGAGGACCAACGTGTCGGCCATCTCGGTAAACTCGGTCTTGACGACGCGGGCCGCTGCGCGCCGGCCGGTGGCCTGAAGCTGCCCCGCGACGCGGGGCACCGGATGGCCGAACGAGTTGAGCACACGGCTTTCGTAACGGCGTCCGCTGAACGTGCGCCGGGTGTACACTTCGGCCCCGGGATCCAACAGCGGGGTCTGGCCGCCGAGGGCCACCACGAACGAACCCACGTCGTTATGGTTATGGTGCTCGGCATTGTGGCCGCCCTTGAGGGCCGCGCCGAGCGACCGGGTGGGATCGCTCGCCGCGCGGCAAATGAGGATTCCGGCGTCGGCAAACCAGTTCCGCAACTCGGGCTTTTTCTGCGCAAGCGCCGGCCGGCGCTGGCTGGCCGAGTTCGAGAAGGCCAAGAGTCCGACCGCAAACACGTCGCGCGAGGGGCCAGAAGCCAATAGCAGACCGCGCTGTTCCGCATCGCTCCAGCCGAAACCGAATCGCCGGCTGACGAACGCCTCAATCGAAGCGTCGGGCAGCGCCCCGACATGGCAATCGGCAAACGCCGGATACACGCCCGGGGCGATCTGAAGCCGGTGGCCAAACTGGGCGACCTCGCGCACCTTCGGGCGTTCGAACAAGTCGATCCTGCCGCCCGTGGCCCGAAACACGTTCTCACCGAGCAACACGAAATGCCCGAAACCGTAGTTCCAGTAGCCGAGTCCCTCGGAGCAGTATCCGTCGGGCGTGAACCCATCGAGGAAGTTCTCGATGTACTTCTCCGCGGCCGCCACGAACCAGGCCCGGCGCTGGCGGTCGGCGATCGCCGTGGTCGCGGCCACGTTGACCCCGGCCAGGCACACCGCGTTCCAGTTGTTCGTCACCAATAGCCAGGACCGAGGCGGCTTGCCGCGGAGCACCATCCCCTCGAACGGCTGGAAGATCCGCCGCTCCAATTCGTCGCGCAGCCGGCTCCGCGTCGACTCGGGCAGTTTCTCGCCGAGCCACCAGTCGATCGTGGCCAGATTCGCCCCCGTGGCCGCGGCCCTCAAGTCGATCTCCATCGACTTGCCCTGGAAGACCGCCAGCGAACCATCGTGCGCGGGCAGGACCCAACTCTTCTGCGCCAGCGTGGCGCGGAGCGTCGCATCGATGGCCGAAAGGAACCGCCCCTGGTTCTCGAGGCACTCGGCCAGGACCAGCGTCGCGAGCCGGTTGACCCGCGCAAACAGCACGCGCTGATACCGGTCGCGGTTTCCGGTGCGGGAATAGTCGAGATAGAGTTCGTCGGAGGGATCGGGGATCGGCTCGCGGAGCAAGGCCTCGGCCTGGCGGACCACCGAACTGAAGGCCGGCGCTTTGGCCGCGGCGGTCCAGGCGGCCCGGTCGCCGATCCGGGGGCCTGGCCCGCTGGGCTTCTCGGGGAGCATCTCGGCGATCTGGCGGACCCTGGCGGGGTCGGGACCCTTCGGCCCGGCAGGCTCGCCTGCCGCCAAGTACCCCGACGCCGTCACCACGATGGCGACAACTCCGCACCACGCCCAAGAACGCGCATGGAAATTCACGATGCCGCCTCCACTTCGCCGAAGGACTCGCTGCATCTCGTCGAACGACGGGCCGATTCTAGCGCGCCGCACGCCCGATCGGCAAGCGGGGGCCTGGTCGACCCCGTAAACCGCGGCAACGCGCGGGCGGTCAGTCGTCCTCGGGCCAGTTCTCGACCAAGGGGAGATCGACGACGATCCGCGTGCCTCGGCCAGGCCGGCTACGGATCGACACGGTGCCCCCGAGCAATTCGGCTCGTTCGCGGATACCCCGCAGGCCGAACCGGCCCGGACCGACCCGGTCGGGGTCGAACCCCTTACCCCAGTCGCGGATCGAAAGCTGCACCAGGCGGTCGCGTCTGCGCAGAACGACGCGCACACGGCGGCTGTGACTGTGACGCCGGGCGTTGGTGAGGCCCTCTTGCACCATCCGGTAGATGGCCGTCTCCAAGGGCGGCGCGATGCGACCTATCCGTCCGCGGTGGACAAACTCGATTTCCAGGTCGTACTGCTGCCGCCACTGCCAGAACAGGTCATCCAAAGCGGCAATCACGCCCAACTCTTCCAGAACCGGAGGCCTCAGGTTGGCGATCAGTCGCCGGGCTTCTTCCAAACCGTCGGCGAGCAGCCGCAAGCCGGCCTCGAACGCCCGGTCGGCCTGGTCCGGATCGCGGCTTCTCATTTCGACGAAGGCCTGAAACTGAAACTGGGCAGCGGCCAGGTGCTGGGCGAGTCCATCGTGAATCTCGTAGGCCACTGTCTGCCGCTCGCGCTCGTGCAAGCGGATCAGTTGGCGGAGGTGATGCCGCTCGGCCGCGGCAACTGCGTCGGCCTCGACCCGGGCGGCCTCAGCCGTCTCCAGGGCGCGGATCCTCTCCACGAGTTGTTCCACCTCGCGCAGCAGGTCCTCTCGCGATTTTCGGGAGTCGTCCATGGTGGGCATGCATTGCACGATGCCCCTTTGACGAGTTTACTTGGCCAGGGAACACCACAGTCCTTCGAAGGTGGCTTGCGGTCGTCCACCGGATGCGTTCCAACCATAGCCTAAGAACGATCGCACGGCAAGGTGTGGCGCGATCCGGCGCTTCGTCAGATCAGGGCGTCAGAATACGAATTCCAAGGTCGCCAAGGCCCCTTGATAGAACGAGGTGGCCGAACTGGAGAGGTCGGCCCACGGAGCCATTACGTCGACCGAAGCGCTTTGGTCGGGGGCCAGCGCCACGCCGTGGATCCAGAGGATCTGGTACCCGCCCCGGGCGGTGAAGAAGCGGCTGAACTTCCAGGCCAGCGAAAGGCCCGCCTCGCCGACGAACGCGGGCCGATCGCGGTTGGCGCCCAGGGTCCTCTCCAGCCGGGCCGAGAACGTGCTGGCCGAGGCGAGGTTGGCGTAGGCTCCCGCCTTGACCAGCCCTTCAAGCCGCAACGGCCCGCCTGCTCCCCAAAGGACGGGTTCGGCCCCAACCTGCAACCCGTAAAGGAAGTTATTCGTGCGCACGGCGATCGGTTCTGCCGGCACCGGATCGAAGACCCGCAGGGCAAACCCCTCGTGAAGCTGCACGGTGCGGAAACCCACCCACACCGGCAAGGCGTCGGCCACCCGGGGACGGACACCGATCTCGAAGCTATAGAGCTTCGAGTCGTAGTCGAGTTGCTCCGCCAGCGACCACGCCGCGTCGCCAAAACCCTCGAACCGCACTCCGCCTGGATCCGCCACCGCGCGAGAAGCGGTCCATCGATCGACGCCAAAATACCGCAAGGCCAAATCCATGGACGGGCCCAACGCCACCTCGAATCGGAAATCCAGGCCCCCGCGGGTCCCGAAGGCGAGGTCCGTCGCGTCGGCCAGCAGGGCGTCATCGGCCTCGCGGAAGATCATCGCCGAAGGCTGGGCGTGGGGGCCATCACGCGACAAGAGGATGGTCCCGATCTCGAAGGTGCCCAGTAAGGCCCTTCCGCTGCGAATACCCCGCGCGCACAGGTGCAGCACGCCGTCGCCGTCGAACCAAGGCACCGCGGCCCCCACATCGAGCGGTACCGTTTGGTCCTCCAGGGCAACGAGCGACCACGGACTGCTCGGGTAGTCGGTGGCCATTACCCCCATCGGGGTAAAAACCAGAGTAACCACGAACGCAAGCCGCATCACGCAATCCATGCTTCCAAGCCGCCCGAAGGGACGCGAGGCCCAATTGGCAGAGCTGGCGGAGGATAACGATTTCCCGTGGACCCGTCCAGCCGACAACGACGCGAAGGGACGGCCCCGGACCGCCCCTACAGGTAGCTCGCCATCTTGTCGAATGGGTAAGGAAAAGCCGATGGGTGCTCATGCCCCGACTGCCCCAAGTTACCCCATTCGTTTGCTCGGTTGTTGTTGGCCTGTTTGGCCGATTGCGATTCGCGCGCCGCGTGGTGGCTGGGGTTGAACAACGGCCGCAAGGCTTGCATGATGTACTGGTGCGCGCGGTGTCGGGCTAACGTCCCGCAAGGACGGTCGGTAGGTGGTTCCCTTGGAGAAGCGCGTCGTGACCTTGCGGCATATTGTGTTGACCGGGGTAAGCCGAGGCCTTGGCCGCGCGATGCTCGAGGGCTTGGTCGCGGCCGGGCACACGGTTTGGGGGTGCGCTCGGTCGGCCGAGGCGATCGCGGCGTTGCGTGGTCGGTTCGGACCACCGCACTGCTTCGAGGTGGTCGACGTTTCCCGCGATGAGGACGTCGCACGCTGGGCCCGATCGCTTGTCTCGGACCGTGGCCCGCCCGATCTCGTCATCAACAACGCGGCCTTGATCAACCGGAACGCGAGGCTTTGGGAGGTGCCAGCCCACGAGTTCTCGCAGGTGATCGACGCGAACATCAAAGGCGTGGCGAACGTGATCCGTCACTTCGTGCCACCGATGGTGCCAAGGCGGCGGGGAGTGATCGTCAACTTCAGCTCCTATTGGGGACGTTCAGCCGCCGCGGAAGTCGCTCCGTACTGTGCCACGAAATGGGCCATCGAGGGCCTTACCGCGGCCCTAGCCGAGGAACTTCCGTCGGGCATGGCCGCGGTCGCGCTGAATCCAGGCATTATCCACACCGACATGCTCAAGAGTTGCTTTGGCGAGTCGGCCTCGAACTACTTGGCTCCGAACGATTGGGCCAGAAAGGCCGTGCCGTTCATCCTTTCGCTTGGGGCCCGGGACAACGGGCGCCAGGCGACAGTTCCAGGCCAGTGAGGTGCTTCTTTTCCGGCTTTTCGTGACATCCTCGTATGAGGGATGAAATGACTCCCCATAGAGCCCCCTATTTTCGCGGGTCTACGATGGTTGCCTATCTTTTGGCGATGACACAGCTCTCTTGCCACGCTAAAATCGTTCCCCACTGAGCTTGCCAATCCCCGAGGCGGTGCGGTCAAGGGGGGAACCCCTTGGATCGCGTCGGTCTCTCGATTGCTCGAAAGGCATCCGACATCATGGGCGACGGGTATGCCTGGATTCCCCACGGTGGCGCTAGCGTCGTCGCGGCGCGGACCGCTGTGTTGTCCGTGCATGACGAAGCAGCTCGAAAGGGCCCCGAGTTGAAGGTGGCTCGTTTCCCCGAAAAGCTCGCTCCGGAGGATCTCTACCGCGCGGCGTACTTGTTCATGTACCTTTCGCGGCGGCTGGAGGACCGCATCTTCGAGTTGTACCAAAAGGGTTACGTCAAGGGCACCGTGACCGTCAGTGCGGGCAACGAGGCGACGGCGGCAGGCATGGCCATACCGCTTCGGCCGGGCAAGGACGTGGTGTCTTTTCTCCACCGCGACCTGGCGGCCCACTTGCTCTTCGGCGCCACGCCGCGGCAACTGCTTTGCCAGTATCTGGCCAATGCCGAGAGTCCGACCCGCGGTCGCGAGGGCAATTGCCACCATGGCGATGCCGCCAACCGCCGGTTTCCCATGATCAGCCATCTCGGGCAGATGCTACCCACGGTGGTCGGTGGCGTTTGGGCCGCCCGCGCCCAGGGCGAAGAGGCCTTCGGTCTGGCCGTGATCGGCGATGGCGGCACGAGCACCGGCGATTTTCACGAAGCGCTCAACGTCGCCTCGGTGCTCGAAGTGCCGGTGCTGTTTCTGGTCGAGAACAATCATTACGCTTTCTCCACACCGACCTGCCACCAGTACCGATGCCGGCGCCTCTCGGATCGCGCAGCCGGCTATGGGATCGAGGGGCGCACGGTCGACGGTCTGGACGCTTGGGCGGTCTACGAGGCGGTGTACGAGGCCCTGGCCGCCATGCGCGAGGACCGGCTGCCTCGGCTCATCGAATGCATGACCCTTCGGCTTTTCGGCCATGCCGTCTATGACAAGGGCACGTACGTTCCGGCCGAGAAGCTCGAGGCATGGCGGCGGCAAGACCCCGTGCCAGCCACGCGGCAGAAGCTGCTTGCCGAACTCGGCATGCGCGAGGCCGAGGTGGCCGGCCTCGAGGCCGAGGCCGACCGCGAGGTCCAAGAGGCGGTGTCCAAGGCGGTGCCCAGCCCGCGCCCGGGAGCGTCCTGTGCCGGCTGGCGAGTCTTCGGGCAGAGCGGTCCGCGCACCGCGAAACGCTATCAGGCGGCCAAGGTCAAGAATGGCGACGCCGTCAACCGCGCGCTGGAGTATCTTCTGGAGAACAACCCCCGGGCGTTCCTCGTCGGGCTCGACGTGGGCACGTACGGCTCGGCGTTCAAGACGTGCAAGGGGCTCTTCGAACGCTACGGCCGCGCCCGCGTCATCGACATGCCGCTGGGCGAGTCGGGCATCGTCGGCTTCTGCCTCGGCGCGTCGCAGGTCGGCGGCGAGCCGATCGTCGAGTTCCAGTTCGCCGACTTCTCGACCGAGGCGGTGACCCAACTCGGCCTGAACGCCGGCACCTGGTACTTCCGCGCGGGGCGCGAGGCCCCGTTACTGGTGCGCATGCCGTGCGGCGGCGGGCTGACGATGGGCGCGTTTCACTCGGGCGAGTACGAGGGGCTCTGGTCGCGGTTTTCCGGATTGAAGCTCCTCTATCCGGCCACGCCCCAGGAGACCTTCGAGGCCCTGGTGGCCGGGTTCTACGATCGCAATCCCTGCCTGGTCTTCGAGCACAAGCTGCTCTATTGGACCAAGAGCGGCGACATCGACTTCGACGGCGACCTGGCGGCCGTATGGCGGCCCCGGTGCCACCGCGAAGGGGATGACGTGACCGTCGTGGCCTTCGGCGCGATGGTCCACGAAGCCCTGGCGGCTGCCGCGGTCTCGACGCGGTCGGTCGAGGTCTGGAACCCCTTCGTGCTCCAGCCGCTCGATCTGCGACCGATCTCGGCGTCGGTTCAGAAGACCGGCCGGCTGCTCGTGGTGCAGGAGTGTGGCGGGCTCCAGGGCCTGGGCGATGCGATCGTCTCGCGCCTCGTGCAGGAACGCCTGCGCGATCTCGTGGCACCGCCCCGGCTGATCGCCGCGCCCGATGCCCCAGTGCCCTTCGCTCCCGAGTTGGAAACCAGCTTCCGTCCGGCCAAGGCGCGGATCCTCGCTGCGATCGACGAGCTGTTTGGGGGGGATGGTTCCTAGATGGAAGCCCAGCGTTTTCGACTGCCGCTCTACCTGCCTGCCCAGGGCGCCGCAGAGACCGAAGCCACGATCATCGAGTGGTTCGTGGCCGAAGGCGACGAGTTCAACCAAGGCGACGTGCTGGCGCAGATCGACAGCGCGAAATCGGTGTTCGACTTCCAGGCCCCGTGTCGCGGCCGAGTGATCCGGCTGCTTCGGTTGGAGAGCGAAACCGTACCGTACACGGAACCCGTGATGGAGATCGAGACCAGCGACCCGGGGATGAAGGACTGGATTCCCCCGGCCGCTGGCGCGGTCGAGGCTTCGCTGGAACGCAAGCCCGGCCCCGCTGCCGAGGCCGCCGGCCGTTCGGCAACCGGCGTTGTGCTGCGGGGCATTGGTGGCTACCTGCCTTCGCGGATCGTCACCAACGCCGAGTTGGTCCAGGGGTTCCCCCAAGTCGCGGAGGAGTACGTCTATCAGGTCACCGGCATCCGCCAGCGCCGCTGGGCCGCGGAAGGCGAGAAGCCCTCCGAGATGGCTTACGCCGCGGCGCTCGAGGCGATCCGCCATGCGGGAGTCGCCGTGCGTGAAATCGACGCCATCGTCGTCGCCACCACCACCCCCGACTTCGCCATGCCCTCGACCGCCTGCGTGCTTCAAGACCGCCTGGGCCGCGTGGGCATTCCCGCGTTTGATCTGAATGCCGCGTGTTCCGGGTGGCTATACGCCGTGGCCGTGGCCCAAGGACTGATCCTCTCGCAAACGGTGCGCAACGCGCTGGTCGTGGGCGTTGAACTCCAGTCGCGGTTGCTCGAGGCCGGGGATCGGAGTGCCCTGTTCCTGTTCGGCGACGGGGCCGGGGCCGCGATCCTCGCGGCCGGAACGAGCGGCCACCGACTGGGACCACCCATCCTCGGGGCCGACAGCCGCGGCCTGCGCCTGGCGCGCCGCAGCACCCCGGGCTATCTCGTCGCTGACAGCCAGCCCGAGATCGACCCCTGGATTCGGATCGACGGGGCGGCTCTGTTCCGTGTAGCCACCGAAAGCTTCATCCAAATCATCCGGCAGTCCATCGCCCGAGCGGGCTGGACGCCCGAGGAGACCCGCTGGGTCGTCCCGCATCAGGCCAACAGCCGCATCCTCAAGGCGGTCGCGCGGCGCAGCGGCGTCCCCTTCGACCGCTTCTACATCAACATGGAACACGTGGGCAACACCTCCAGCGCCAGCATCCCCTTGGCCCTCAGCGAGATCGCCCCCACGCTCCAGACCGGCGACAAGCTGATCCTTTGCTCGGTCGGCGCGGGCGTGACCACCGCAGCGGTGTCGCTGGAGTGGTAAGGGCACGCACGCCGTCTCGTGGCACGCAGGCGCGATTACCGCGGGCCGTCGTCGGTTCGCCGCGCGCGGGAGACGGCCGGCGCCTGGTCGAGAGAGAACGGCAAGGCGCGCTCCTGAGCCTTGGCGTCGCGCTCGGCCAGATTCACCAATTGCCCCGTCGTCCGTTCCCGCTCCCAACCCTGCATGGCCTTCAACTGGACCACCGGCCTGGCTTCGAACTTCTCGGTACGGGGGCTATAGCGCGCGGGCCCAAACACCTCGATCGAAATGTCGTTGTCGGCAAGGGCGTTCTGGACCCGGTTGGTGACGATCTTGATTTCGTTCTGACCTTGTTTCAAGAGCGAGGTAATCACGACTTGCCGCCTTCCGCCGAGGAACGTGTTCAGCGGCGTGCCGTTGACATGCACCGTGGCGGTCAGCGGAAGGTTGGTCGATGCGTACGACGGCTTGCCCTCGAGCACGTAGTCGCCGTCCTGGAGCGTCACATCCTCATGCGCCAGACCGGCAAAATACACCGTATAGTCGAGCGTTACCTCGTGGACGCCCGGACCCAACCGGTGGGTAAAACGCCCCTGCCGGAACCGCCAATCCGTCCCGTTACGGAACTCCCACAGCACAGGTCGCATAACCAGCGCGCCGGTCTCAGCGTCCTTGTGCACCGGGCCAATGCGAAAGATCAATTCGTTCTCGCTGCTGGCGGGCTCCTGAGCCTTGGTCTTGATCGCGAGCGTGTTCCAGCCCTTCCTCAACAAGTCGCCGATGTCCTTCCGGGTATCCGAAGTGAACACGTCGACGCGATTGCCGTTGATGGCAATCTCGCTGTGCAACGGGTTTTCTGTGGAACGGTACGACCGTTCCGCCCACAGCATGATCGGCGCGTTCGTTTCGGCGGAGAAGACTCTGCCAGCGGCCAGAACCACGACGCCTACCGCGAGAGCACGTGCGAAGGATCTTGGGGTGAACATGCACTGCCTCCCTGATTGGGGTGCGGAAATGGACAACCGCCGACGAGGTGGCCGCAGCCACGGGCGCGGCGATGTGAGAAATGCTATGGTCCGGCAAGGGCCGCGGCAAAAGCGGCGGGGAAATCCGCCCGCGGCGAGGGACCCCGCCAGCCCCTCGGGCGGCTGGACACTTTGGCGAGTCCGATTTGGCAACCGTTCCCAGGCCGGGGACTGGCGGCACCTTGTGGGCCGAAAAAGGCGTCGGCCCGTTCCACGTCGGGACTATTTCGCCCGCGGATGGGCCCGCTCGTAGATCTCGCGCAGGCCCACGGTGCTTACATGGGTGTAGATTTGGGTGGTCACAAGGCTCTTGTGGCCGAGCAACTCTTGCACACTGCGGATGTCGGCGCCGCGGTCCAGAAGATGCGTGGCGAAGCTATGGCGAAGCGAATGGGGCGTGGTACGACGGTCCAACCCCGTCCGCCGGAGGTATTTTTCGAGCATCCGGGCAACGCTTCGCGTGGTCAATCGGCGACCGAAGCGATTGACGAACACGGGTGAGGCGTCGCCAGCCCGCTCCCTCGGACCGACCTTGCGAACCGACAGCCATCGACGTAGCGCCCGCACCGCGTACGAGCCGACCGGAGCAAGCCGCTCCTTGCGTCCTTTTCCACGCACGCGCAAGACCCCCGCGGCGAGGTCCAGGTCGCTTTGGTCGAGGCCCACCAGTTCGCTTACCCGCAGCCCAGCCGAGTACATGGTTTCGAGCATCGCCCGGTCGCGAAGCCCCATCGACGTATCGCCGGGCGGCGCGTGGAGCAACCGCGACAAATCTTCGGATGAAAGGAAATGCGGAAGGTTGCGCGGTTTGCGAGGGTTACGCAGAGGCTTGGCAGGATTCGTTTCGACCCATCCCTCGCGCTGGCCAAAACGGAAGAAACTGCGTAAGGAGGCAAGTCGCCGGGCAATGGTCGTCCCCGCGTAGCCGGCCTCGTGTAACGCGGCCAGGTAGCCCCGAAGTTCGAGTACGGTGATTTCGCCCGGCTTCGGACACGTCCCACCCCGCGCCTCGGTCAAGTAGTCGGTCAGGGCGGTGAGATCTTCCCGATAGCTCTTGACGGTCAATGCCGAGGCGTTTCGTTCGACGTTCAAGTACTGGAGGAAACGGCCCACCGCGGTCCGCATGGAGATGTCACAGCCCCTCGTCGCCATCGGTCGGAGCGGGCGTCCTCAGACGGTTGACCAGCGCCTGCTTCTGCCCCTCTTGGCGGATCTTCTGGCTAAGCACCGCCGCATCGTACCAGCTAAAACTCAACTCGGGATTCGAGGCGAACCGCCCCAACACGCGAAGCGTTTCGGCCCGACTGGCATCGTTATACAGAAAAACGTACCGTTCGCGGCCCTTCACCAGGGCCAATACGTTGATATCCTGACTCACGGCGGTCAGTCCTCCTGCCAAGGGTGCGGTCGCAAGGTGCGGGCGGGGAAGCGTTCCAGCGATTCGGCGCAAATGCCACCCGCGGCTATCAGTGTTATCGGATGGTTGGCCACCTCCACACGACTCGCGTTTCCCCGGCGCCGCCCCGTGCTGACAACATCTCCCAGAGGTGCATCCGACAGCAGAAGCGGATAAAATCGTCGCTCCGTTGCAGGTAGTTCTGCCACCCCCCGAAACGGGCATCATCCTGAAAGTAGTAGTAGCTCGCCAGGGCCTCGGTAAACCTGCTGTCGTTGCCGTTATAAGCCTGCGTATGCCGCATGACGGGACCCGGTTGCGGCCAGCATGGCTCGGGCCTTGCCTTAGGGGGTGGCGGAATGAAGCCTCTCGGGTCGGGCCATTGTGGGGGAAGGCCAGACGCAGCCACCGGACCAGTGGCCGCACCGTTGGGCGCAGACTCCGCGTTGGTCGGCTGGCAAGTGGGCGTCTGGGTGTCCAATTGGGCCTTGGCCAGTGCCATCTCGGCCTCGAACAACAGCGGGCCTGGAATGTGCTCCTCTTCAGGAGTACCCCACGGTAACCCATATCCAGGGGGGATCGGGTGAAACCCCTCGTTCGTTGCGTACCACTCGACCTGCAAGGAGCAACGCGGGGGGTAGTATGGGGTGTAATCGGTGACCGCTCCGATCACGATGGCATCGACGCCCAGCTCCTTTCCCAGCTTCCTGGCATCCTCGGGGCCCGTCATCTTGAGGTTCAGATCCTTCATGGCCCGCTCGACCGTCCCGACCGGAACTACCTCAAAGCCAGGCACTTGTTGCAATTCGTTGGCGTAAGCAAGAGAGAACCGTCGCCCATCGAGCGTTGGCTCGGTGCTCAGGTTGAAAAAAGGGGCGACAGCGACCTTCGACAATTGCGGAAACGGATTGTGCAAGGTGGGTTGATGGGCGATCTCGGGCAGTAGGGCACAGCCTGTGCAAAGTAGGGCTCCCAGCAGCGGTAACGTTCGCCCAATCATGCCCTTGGCCAAGTCACCCAGGCTTTCCCCCCTTCCAACAGAGACGAGAGACCATGCCTCGCCCATTCGAGGACGGATGGCGAGCCGTTTATCGGCAAAGTCAACCCCGTTACTCCACTCAAAATGGCGACTCGCCGGCGCTCCGTTCCGGCTCGTAGATTGCGAGGCTGCGGGGAGTATAATCATGCGAGCAAACCAGAGGCCAAATTCCGCGATGCCACCTAGAAACCCCACTCGACCAGTGCGTGTCGGCAGGGTGACGATCGGGGGCGGGCATCCGATCGTCATTCAGTCCATGTGCGCCACGAAAACCACGGAGGTCGACGCGACCGCGGCCCAGGCCACGGCATTGGCCCAGGCCGGGGCGGGCATCGTCCGGATTGCGGTCGATAGCCGGCGTGACGGCGTGGCCCTGGCCGAGATTCGCGCGTTGACCGGGGCCAACCTCTCGGTTGACTTGCAGGAGAACTATCGTCTTGCGGCCGAGGTGGCGCCGCATGTCGACAAGATCCGCTACAACCCGGGTCACCTGTTTCACCACGAGCCACAGCGCCCGTGGCAGGACAAAGTGCGTTTCCTGGTCGACCTGGCGGTGCGACACGACTGCGCCCTTCGCGTGGGCGTCAATTGCGGCTCGGTCGATCCCGCCATGCGCCAGAAGTTTTCGGCTGGCGACGCGGTCGGTCCCATGCTTCACAGTGCCCTGGAGCACTGCGAGTTGCTCGATTCGCTCGGGTTCGTGCGGTATTGCGTGTCGCTGAAGGACTCAGACCCTAAAAAGGTCGTCGAGGTGAACCGCCGGTTCGCTCGGGAGCGGCCCGACGTGCCATTGCATCTTGGCGTCACCGAGGCCGGCCTTCCGCCGGAAGGGATCGTGAAAACGCGCTTGGCCTTCGAGCCGCTCCTGAGCGAGGGGATCGGCGACACCATTCGCGTGTCGCTTACGGTGCCCAACGCGCGCAAACGCGAGGAGGTCGAGGCCGCCTGCCAGATTCTGGAGGATCTCGCGACGGGTCGGGTGCATGGCGCAGGAGGTTTGGAGCGCCCGGGGCTCGATATTGTCAGTTGCCCGAGCTGCTCGCGCGTCGAGAACGAGGCATTTGTCGAGTTGGCCGAGAAGATTCGGGAGCTGACCCGCGAGGTAACCGAGTATCCGATCACGATCGCGGTGATGGGTTGCCGAGTGAATGGCCCTGGGGAAACCGACCATGCGGACCTCGGCGTCTGGTGCGGCCCGAACTTCGTGAACCTGAAACGTGGCGGGACCCACCTGGGCAGTTTTCGCTACGACGAGGTCCTTTCCCGGCTGAAGACCGAACTCGACGCGCTAATCGCCCGAAAGCGGGCGCGATGACCAAGCTCGGGACATCGTCTTCAACAAACATCCTGGTGGGATGGGCTCTTACGACCGTCGTGCTCGAAGCGGGAAAGAAGATCAGGATGCGGGACCAAGGGCCAAGGATGAACGACGTAGCGCCGCGTGTCGTCGCGGCCCAAGCCATCGGAGGAGATTCACGTGACCAGATCGCTGCTAGTTCTCGGCGTTCTCACCTGCGCGTCGGTTTGCGCCGGCGCCGATGAGGCGCTCGTCTTGGTCCACCCCGCCGACACCGGGGCTGAGCTGGCAAACCCAGGCATGGGCTGGGTCTTGCACTACTACGACAACGTGCCGGCCCACTATGGCTCGAAGCTCGCACCTTCCGATACCCTAGACGACTGGCCGGGGCTCACGGTGATCTACCTCCGCATTCCGTGGTCGTACCTCGAGCCGGAGGAGGGCCAATTCAACTGGTCGGTGCTCGACACGCCGGCCCAGCGGTGGGTCGCCAAAGGCAAACAGATCGCCCTGCGCATCAGTTGCAGCGAATCGTGGACCCGCTGGGCCACGCCCGAGTGGGTCGCCAAGGCGGGGGCCAAGGGCTACAACTTCCGCCCCGGCAAGGGCGTCGAGGCCGACGGGCCGTTCTGGGAGCCCGACTACGACGACCCCGTGTTCTTGGCCAAGCTCGACCAGTTCCTGGCCGCCCTGGCCAGGCGCTACGATGGGCAGGGCGACGTGGCCTTCGTCGATGTCGGTTCGCTCGGCGTGTGGGGCGAGGGGCACACGTGGGCCAGTTCCAAGCGGCCCATCCTCCCCGCCACGGTCAAGCGGCACGTGGACCTTCACCGAAAACACTTCAAGAAGACCCTCTTGGTCGCCAACGATGACCTCGGCGGCCCCAACGCCGCAGGGGCGAACGAGGTGATTCCATACGCCGCCGACCGGGGGCTGACGCTGCGCGACGATAGCATTCTCGTGCAGCCCGCGCCCCGGGCGTACTTTCACGCCGCGTGGTCGGACCTGTTCTGGCCGAAAGTCCCGGTGATTCTCGAATCGGAGCACTACGGCGCCTCAAAGCAGCGGGGCGCCTGGCAAGATGGCAACCTGTACCTCAAGGCCGTCGAGGAGTACCACGCCAGCTACGCTTCGATCCACTGGTGGCCCCAAGAGTTCCTCCAAGCGGAGCGTGATCTGGTGCGGCAGATCAACCAGCGCCTGGGCTACCGCCTACAGCTCGTCGAGGCCCGCTGGCCGGCCGCGGTTCGCGTGGGCGGCACCCTGCGGTTTGAGGCCGCCTGGCGAAACGCCGGGGTCGCCCCGTGCCTGCCCGGCGGACACCCGATCGTCACGCTCAAAGATTCGCGCGGCGGGATCGTCGGCGTATTTGCCGACGAGACGTTCGACGTCCGCAACCTGCCGATAGGTCCGCCGGGCAAGGCCGAGCCGAAAGCGCAACACCGCACCTTTCTGCTTCCCTTCCAACTGCAAACGGGCCAGTACGACGTGTTTGTCTCGATCGGCACCCAGACCGGCACGGCCACGATTGCCCTCCCGCTACCCACCGACGATGGCCAGCGGCGCTACCGCCTGGGGTCGCTCGACGTCGCGCCGTAGCAAGTAGGATAGGTGCTCTCATCCCTGTAAAGGTCCTAATCTGTTGCGATTTCAGGGTTTATGGTATCACTCCGGCTTCGGCCCGGGCCACAACGGGGGGGTGAGGGGGCGACAAGCTTTGGAAAGCAGGAGCGACAAGGATGTTGCCGAGCAAAGCGTTGGCGGTGTTTATGGAACGGAGTCCGGTCCGTGTGATGGTTAGCGCGACGATCGAACGCGTTTTTGAACCGGCGGTGCTGGATCAGGTGTTCCAGAACCACGCCGTGCTGGGCTACGCGAAGGAGTTGGCTTTCTCCCAGTGCGTTCAGATCATGTGCAGCGTCGTGTTCAAGGAATCGCCTTCGGTGGGAGCCTACTACCAAGCCCACCCGGACGAGATTCCCGTCACGCGGCAAGCCGTCTACGACAAGCTGAAGCACCTGGAACCGCAGGTCCCGGCGGCGTTGGTGCATGATTCGGCGGAGGAACTGCTCCCCTGCGTCAAGGCGATGGGATCGCAGGCCCCGCCGTTGCTGCCGCGTTATCGCGTGCGGGTGCTGGATGGGAACCATCTGACGGGCACCGAACATCGCATTTTCGAGTTGCGTCGTTTCCGCGCCGCCGTCCTGCCGGGACAAGCGTTGGTGTTCTACGATCCGCGGTTCGACCTGATGACCGACATGATCCCCTGCGAAGAGGCTTATGCCCAAGAACGGTCGCTGCTGGACCAGGCGCTCGCCTGCATTTCGGCCCGCGATGGCATCCTGGCGGACTGCAACTTCTGCACGACCGGGTTTCTGTTCGGCATTCGTCGCCGCGGGGCTTGCTTCGTGATTCGGCAGCACGCCTCGACGCTTTCCTGGCAGTTGCAGGGGAAGCGCCGATGGACCGGCAAGGACGGCCGATGGCGAGACCTCGACGAACACGCGATTCGTTTGAACGACCCCGAGACGGGAGAGAGCTTCACGGCGCGGCGGATTACCCTTGCTCTGGACAAGCCCAACAAGGACGGCCAGACCGAGTTGCACATCCTCACCAACCTGCCGCGGAAGGCGGCCGACGCGGTGCGGATTGCCGATCTCTACGCCGACCGGTGGACGATCGAAACCGGCTTCCAACACCTCACCGACGATCTGCGGT
>DYLT01000414.1 GCA_020721945.1 Blastopirellula marina | reverse complement strand
GGTGGATTGATCGTGCGAAGTGGCCGTTGCACCAGCGGCTCGACCGGTCGGGCGGAGTGGCCGAGTGGCCGGCCATGAAGCTGCACGTGCGGCGAATCGGCGCTGGCCCGGCCGTGCAAGGCTGCGCGCTGGAGGTGCAATTGGCCGACCGGCCCGACCCCGCGGCCGTGGTCGTCTCGTTTACTGAGAAGAGCGGTTCCGACACGATCGCCTTTCTCGTGCCGCATCCGTTGCGGGAGAAGAAGGGCGAGTTCGAGACCGGCTCGCAAATGGCCGCCCGGCACCTCGCCTGGGCCCGCGAGGCGACCGGAGGGCAAGCCCGCCGGCTCCATCGGTTCGATCTCATCACGTCGGTTTGGGGCCACTACGATCCGGTGCTGGCTGGGCAAGCCGCCGAGACCCTCAAGCTTCTGGGCTTCAACGTCTTGGCGGGCGTGCCGGACGAGGTGCTTCGCCAGTCGGGCCTGCGCACCTATACTGCGACCTGGCACCTGGTGCCCGATCCGGACGAGTCGGCCCGGGCGTGGGCGACGGGCGAGGGGACGCAGATCGCCCGGCAACTGGCCACGCCCGAGGGGCGCTGGCGGTACGAGCACATGGCCCACTACGTCATCGCCGACGAGATTCAGACCCTCGACTTGCGCAAGACCGACCCCGGAAAGCTCAACCGGTGGTTTCGCGAATACTTGCGTGCCAAGGGCCAGACCGACGCGTCGCTCGGCCGCCCGATCGAGAGCGTCGAATATCCCACCGCGGCCATGCACGAGAGGTCGCTGCCGCGCCATGCCGACCTTCCCACCCGCAAAATCCTGTACTACGCCGGCAAGTTCGGCCAGTGGTGGAGCGTCAAGCAACTGCGGCAGACCCATGACCTGGTGCACCACGCGTTTGCCGGATTGCCCCGGGGAATGAAGACCGAAACGCTGCCCTCGGACCACGGCTTCTTCAACGCCTGGGGGCCGCCGCACTGCGGCATGGGCTACCGGGGCCTCGACTTTTTCGAAATCGGGGCCCAAGAGGCGGTGGACATCCTCTCCGTCGAAGACTGGCTGGGGCTGAACCACATGTACGGCCCCAGTTCCACCTGGACCGGCCAGCACGCCCTCGGCTACCTGGCCTCGATCATGCGTTCTGGCATTGGCCAGCGCCGCGTGGCCCTGCGCGCCCTGCTTACCCCCAGCGACGACGGGTACCTGCGGCTGAAGGCGTATTCGGCCCTCGGGCAGGGTGCCACGAGTTTCTTCTTCTGGACGTTCGGCCCGACCTACATCGGCACCGAGAACTACTGGTCCGACTTGCGCAGCGAGTACGACGGCATCGCGAAGTTCGCCCGGGCCCTGGAAAAGGCCGAAGCGATTCTCGCCGACGCCAAGGTCGTGCGCGATCCGGTGGCCATCCTCTATTCCGTCAGCCACGACCTGTGGCACACCGATGATCCAGCGAGTTTCGTCGAGAACCGCCTGACCTGGGCGGCCCTGCGGCACCTGGGCATCCAGCCCGACTTCCTGCGCGAGGAGGACATCGAAGCGGGACAACTTGCCAACTACCAAGTGCTGTACGTGACGGGCCAGTGCCTTACACGAAAGGCCTCGGCCAGGATCGACGAGTGGCTCCGGACCGGCCCGAGGACCGTCTATCTAGCCTGCGGCGCGGCCACGCGCGACGAATTCTACGAACCCTACGTGCCGCCGTTCGCCCAGACGGTGCTGCCGGCCGACGCGGCCGACAAGATCCTCAAGCAGCACGGCCACCGCTACAACGAGCGCGTGGACCTTCCGACGATCAAGCCGATGGCCAAGGCATCGTTGAGGCTTTCGGATCGTTCCCTGGCGTTGCACGTCATCGGGAACCGCTTGGACCTGAAGACCGCAGAGCAAGGGCAGACGACCCTGGGCACGTTCGACGACGGCCGTCCCGCGGGTTCTTGCGCGCGCTATGGGCAGGGACTCGTGGTGGCATATGGTTTTCTGCCCGGTCTGGCCTATTCGCCGTTCAAGCCGGGACAGACGACCCTCGACGAGGTCTGGCCCGAAGCGCCGCGACGGGCGATCGAGCATCCCTTGGTGCTTCATGCCGAGGCATTCGGCGCGTCATGGCCGGTCTGCCGGCCGTCGCAACCGGTGGTCGAGGCGAGCCTGTTGACCGGACCTGCGGGATCGGCGATCGTGCTGATCAACCACACGTATCGGCCGATTGGCAAGCTGACGATCGAACTCCGGTCGATCCCTCGGTTCCGCACCGCGACCAGTACCGAGGGCGTCCGGGTGGAGGCCGCGCGGACCGACCATGGGGCCGTGCTCCATTTGCCGCTGGCGTGGACCGACGTCGTGCTTTTGCCGCGGGATTGACGCACTGGGCGATCCTTGGCGAATCTGGCCGCTCTGACGATGGCTCCTTACGACGTGCTTGGACTGGGCTGCGTGGCGATCGACGACCTCGTCTATCTGGCCGACTTCCCCGCGCCCGACACGAAAATGCCGATCGCGCGGCACGAGCGCCAGTGCGGCGGGCTGACCGCCACGGCGCTGGTGGCGGCCGCGCGCCTGGGGGCCCGGTGCGTGTTTGCCGGCGTGTTGGGCGATGACGAGCTGTCGCGGTTTGTCCGCCGGCGCTTCGAGGAGGAAGGCATCGACACCACCCTGGTGCGTCATCGGGCCGAAGCCCGGCCGGTCCACTCGACCATCCTGGTCGATCAGGCGCACCACACGCGGACCATTCTCTACGACCTCGAGGGGGCCTTCGGTGCCGCACCCGACTGGCCGGACGAGGAGGTCATTCGGGCGGCGCGGGTGGTGTTCGTGGATCATTTCGGCACCGAGGGCATGATCCGCGCGGCGCGCATCGCCCGGACCGCGAACATCCCGGTCGTGGCCGACCTCGAGCGCGACGACGATCCGCGCTTCGCCGAACTTCTCGAGCGGGTCGATCACCTGATTGTCTCGCAAGACTTCGCGACGCGCCTGGCAGGCCGATCGCATCCGGCCGCGGCGGCCGAGACCTTGTGGATTCCCGGACGGCACGCGGTGGTGGTGACCTGTGGGGCCGAAGGAGGGTGGTACGTTGCCGAGGCAAGCGGCGGTCGCGGCGGGCCGGCCCGGCGCTATGCCGCCTTCCCCGTGACCGCGATCGACACGACCGGCTGCGGCGATGTGTTCCACGGGGCCTACGCCTCGGCCCTGGCCCGCGGCCTCGGACTGGCCGAGCGACTTGCCTTCGCCTCGGCCGCGGCGGCAATCAAGG
>DYLT01000413.1 GCA_020721945.1 Blastopirellula marina | reverse complement strand
CCCGGCCGGGGCTCGGCCCGTGGGGTCGAGAACCACTCGGCGGCTTGCGCTGAGCATGGTTGCGGCGGTTCTGGCGTTGGCGCTGCCGTGCGTGTCGAGCGCCCTCGAGGTCGACCCCGCCGTGCGGAAGGCCGAGTCGGACCGTGTGGCTACCATCGCCCGGGTCAAGGGCACCGTGTTGGCGATCTTCTCGGCCACGGGAGCGGGCGGGGGCTCCGGCGTCGTCATCACCCCCGACGGCTACGCCCTGACGAACTTCCACGTCGCCCAGCCCATCGGCAAGGCGCTGAAATGCGGCATGGCCGACGGCAAGGTCTACGACGCGGTCCTGGTGGGCATCGATCCGGTGGGCGACGTGGCCCTCATCAAGCTCTTCGGCCGCGACGATTTCCCCTGCGCCGAGTTGGGCGATAGCGACACGGTACGCCAAGGAGACTGGTGCCTGGTGCTGGGAAACCCGTTCCTCCTGGCGACCGACTTCCAACCCACCGTCACCTTCGGCATCATCTCCGGCGTCCACCGCTACCAGTACCCGGCAGGCACGATCCTCGAATACGCCGACTGCCTTCAGACCGACGCCTCGATCAACCCGGGCAACTCGGGCGGTCCCCTGTTCGACATGGCGGGCCGGGTGATCGGCATCAACGGCCGCGCCTCGTTCGAAAAGCGCGGCCGGGTCAACGTCGGCGTGGGCTACGCCATCTCGATCAACCAGATCAAGAACTTCCTGGGGCATCTTCGCGCGGGACGGATCGTCGACCACGCCACGCTCGGGGCCCGCGTCGCCACCGAGGAGAACCAACGGGCGGTCGTATCCGACATCCTCGACGACTCCGACGCGTATCGCCGCGGACTGCGCTACGGCGACGAGATCGTCCGCTTCGGCGGCCGGGTGATCCGCTCGGCCAATGCCTTTCAGAACGCCTTGGGGATCTTCCCCAAGGGATGGCGCGTGCCGATGAGTTTCCGCCGCGACGGAAAGCAGTACGACGTGCTCGTGCGCCTGGCCGGTGTCCACACCGAGGCCGAACTGATCCAGAAGGCCACGGGCCGGCCGCGCCACGCCCCGATGCCGATCCCCAAGCCGGGCGAGCGACCCGGCAACAAGCCCGGCGGCAAGCAAGACCCCCGCAAGGACCGCGACGACGAGGGACCGAGCCCCCCGCCCGCCGACCACCCCGCGCTGCTTCCCACACCCCTGCCCGAGGTGGTCGCAAAGCATTACGAAGCGCGTCGCGGGTACGCGAACTACTATTTTAACCGCCTCCATCGCGACCGGGTGTGGAAGGCGTGGACGGCCCGAAGCGGCCTCGGTACGGCGGGTTCGGTCTGGGCGATCTCCGGTCCGCTGGGTGCCGATGCCCAGTATCGCTTTCAGATCAGCGAGGCCGGCGTCTTGTTGAAGTTGCCCCTGCGCGAGACGAAGTGGACCGCGACCGACGAGATTTCCGCCTCGCTACTGCCTGAGGGAAGCGGCGGGCTGTTGCCGGCGCTATTCCTTTGGCGCCGCCTGGCGGTCGATGGCCCGGAGAAGTACGGCGAAGTGTATTATCTGGGGACCGCCCCGTTGGCGGGCCACCCGGAGCCGGCCGACGTGCTGGTGGGCCAGCATGGAGGAGTCGAGTGCCACCTCTACGTCGATCCCAAGGAGGGGTTGCTCCTGGGGCTGGAGCTGTTTGCGCCGGGAAATGCCGATCCGTGCGAAATCTACTTGAGCGATTATCGTCAAGCCGGCGGCCGTTGGATGCCCCAGCGCATGGAGGTTCGTTGTGGCGACGTGCGATTCGCCGATTTTACCATCCACCGTTTCGAGGTCGAGCCATCGCCGTAGCAGGGCGCGCTTCCCTCCCAGCCTCCGCGCCGGGCGGGATGCGGTCCCACCGATCGACAACCGGCCCTTGGAGATCCCAGCGATCACGGAGCCCTTCGAGTCTATGTGGTCTTCCACCTCGGCGTACCTCGATCGCCTCGTCTTGCTGCTCTTGATGGCGGCCGCCGCGTCCGGAGGCCGCGCCGCCCAGCCGGTCGCGCCCTCGCTGGTCGAGACGATTGCCAACATTCAGCCCAAGATGGTCAAGATCTATGGCGCTGGCGGCCTGCGGGCCTTGGAGGCGTACCAGAGCGGGTTGTTGATCTCGGCCGAAGGGCACATCCTGACGGCCTGGAGCACGGTGCTCGACACCGACTGGATCACGGTGGTCTTGAGCGACGGGCGGAAGTTCGACGCAAAGCTCTTGGGCGCCGACCCGCAAGTCGAGGTCGCCGTGCTGCGTATCGACGGCCGCGACCTTTTCCATTTCGACTTGAACCAGGCAGTCGAGGCGGATGCCGGAACCGAAGTGCTGGCCTTTAGCAACCTGTTCAACGTCGCGGTGGGCGACGAGCCGGTCAGCGTGCAGCGGGGCACCATCGCGGTGAAGACGCGCCTGGAGGCCCGCCGCGGTGTGTTCGAGACGCCCTATACCGGCCCGGTCTACGTGCTCGACGTGGTCACGAGCAATCCCGGCTCGGCCGGCGGGGCTTTGGTCACGCGGCGCGGCGAGTTGGTGGGAATGCTCGGCAAGGAGCTGCGCAACGCCCTGAACCATACGTGGCTGAACTACGCCACGCCGATTTCGGCGCTGCGTCCGTCGGTCGAGGCGATCCGTTCGGGCAAGTCGGTGGTCCGCACGCCGGACGATCGCAAGAAGCCCGCCCGCGGGCTTACCCCGGCCATACTCGGCTTGGTGCTGGTTCCCGACGTGGTGGAACGGACCCCGCCCTATGTCGACGCCGTCCTGCCCGGCTCGCCCGCCGACAAGGCCGGCATCCGACCCGACGACCTGATCGTCCTCGTCGGCAACCAGCTTGTGCCGTCGTGCAAGGCGCTTTGCAAGGAGCTGGAGTACATCGACCACGAGGACAAGGTGAACCTCACGGTGTTGCGCGTGCAAGAAATGCGCGAGTTCACGCTCCAGGCGGGCCGCGACGACAAGTAAGCGTTGTTGTATTCGTTCACGGGGACGGTCCCAGGGTTCGCGTCGAAACCGGCGACCATGGGGCGGTTTCCGCCGGGCGTGAAGGGGACAGGCACGCGAACGATTGCCTGGTTCTGTTGGGAAGACCAAATGAGCTTCGACCATCACCGCATTCTCGACGGTGTGCCACGGCCTGCCCGCGGCCGTTATGCAGCTGCGTTGAAGCGGCCGCGCGCAATCCGTGGCACCATGGCCGCCGGTCTCGTGCTTGCATTGGGGGCGTTCTCGTACCTTGAGGCCGCCGGAATC
>DYLT01000412.1 GCA_020721945.1 Blastopirellula marina | reverse complement strand
CCCCGGCATAAAGACCCAGGAGGCGAGGTTGCGCTTTGGCCCCGAGGGCTTGGTCAAGATCAGTCGCCATCGGAGTTTTCGGGCTCGCCGCGGTGTTCCATCGTGCCGCTTTTTGGCCTGACGTCCTTTCGAAATGTAGCTTTTCGCCATCGTCGAAAGGACGAGCCGATTCCCGAATCGGTCGCAAGCGACCAGAGGCCGCCGATTGGCTTTCGACAGCAACACGTTCGGGTGGGCCGCTCCACCTCATCACGGCTGGTTGTCCGCGTCGCTTCCCGACCGAATTACGCCACGGCGCCAGTTGGCCCAGGCCACAGGCGGAACGCGAACATTACGCGCGGACCTGGTAAGCAGGGAATTCATGGCCTTCTGGCGGGTTTGCGTGGCAACGAATTGACAGGTCGCGCCGGTGCTCATCAGAATGTGGGGCACCTCGCCGATGGCAAGGCACGGACAAGTCCGTGGGTTTTCCCGTCTCTTCTCAAGGTCAGCCTAGCCATGCGAACAGCGGTGGAGTTTTTCTTTTCGAACGAGGTCTCCAGACTGACGGCAACGCTCGCGGCGATGGACCGGAGCATCGATCCATCGGCCGAGGCCCGCAAGGACCACGTGCTCGCGGAACTGAGCGAGTCGATCGATCGCGCCTTGGTGGCGTGCAAGGCGCTCGAAGAACGTCTCGAGGGCGATCGGCAGACCCTCAACGAGGTCAAGGCCCGATTCCGCGAGGCGGTCGCGCCGTGGTTCGACAAGAGTTGGTTCATGCACCGGTCCAAGGTCAAGCCCCGAGGATACCCTGGGGATTACGAGCTGATGGCCTCGATCTACGACGGCGTGCCGAAATCGCGGGGTCTGGGCGGGTACTTGGACATCTACATCCTCAGTTCGACCCTCGGCCGCGCCGTGACCTTCCGCATGGAGGAGGCCAGACGCTTCTTGATCGACGAACTCTCGCGGCGGCGCGGTGAGGTCTCCGTGCTGAACGTCGCGTGCGGTCCGTGCCGCGAATACGCCGGCGGGCTTGATCGCCCCGACCAGTCGAAGATCCGCATCACGTGCGTCGATGCCGACCGGCAGGCCCTGGAGTACGTCGAGGCGCGGATCACCACGGTCGCGCCTCCCCGCCTCGACCTCCAGTGCGTATGCTACAACGCCCTGCGCATGAGTTCGGCGAAGGCGAACATCGAGCGGTTCGGCCGGCCCGACATCATCTACAGTGTCGGCCTGTGCGACTACATCCCCGACCGCCCGCTGGTCGCCATGCTCCGCGGCTGGCGCGAGACGGTCAATGACGGGGGAGTGGTCTATGTGGCGCTGAAGGATATCCGCCGCTACGACAAGACCGTCTACCAGTGGGCACTCGACTGGTACTTCTTCGAGCGGACCGAGGAGGACTGCCGTCGCCTGTTCGAACAGGCGGGGTACGAGATGGATGGGGTGACCATGACGCGCGAGGCAACCGGAGCGATCATGAACTTCACGTGCCGGTCGCGCGCCGCAGCCATCGTCCGCGTGGACGCTCCCGAGGCCCCACGCGAAGCGCATGTGGACGCGGCGACGCGCACCGGACCGTCTGCTCCGCTGCGCTCAACGTGAACCCCGTATGCTCGAAACGCCGCGGACCATCCAGAGTCTCGTCGCGCCGGTCGTCGTCATCTCGGCGAACGGGTTGCTTTGCTTAGCGCTGTACAACCGGCTGGCCGCCGTGGTCAACCGGATGCGGACGCTCAACAAGGAACGGTTCGATCTCCTGGCGGACCTCTCGGCCGAAGGCTGCCGCGAACCGGACTTGCCGGAGCGCAATCGCCTCGAAACGCGCCTCCACGTGCTCGATGAACTGGGACACCAGTTGTTCGAGCGGGCGCGCCTGATACGCGACTCGCTCGTGTGCCTGCTGGTTGCCGTGCTGGCGATGCTCGCCTGTTCGCTGGCCTTGGGATTGGAGCCCCTGGCGCCGGCGTTCGGCCTGGCGGCCTTGGCGCTGTTCGTGGTGGGGATCCTCGTCATGATGGCGGGAATCGTCCGGGCCATTCAGGATTTGGCGGCCACCCTCTACCCCCTGCGGTTCGAGCACGACATGATCGAGGCCTCCCAGTCGGAGTCCAACGGCACTGCAAGCGGCAACGGGAACGCAACGGAGACGTTATGAGGCGTACCCGGGTCCCGCCCGAGCGATCGGACAGGCCACGGCCCGTGGGGCCAGCGAATCCCTCACGCCGGCGGCGGAGGTAAGGGCCTCAGGGCGGCGACGCGGCGCCCGGTGGTTCGGGCGCGTTGGTCTCGGCCGGCTGCCATGGGTCGCCGTCCTGGCGTGGCTCGACCGAGTCCGCCTGCTGGGTGGCCCGGCGCTTGGCGTACTTGTCGAGCAGGAGGAACACGCCCGCCGTCAATCCGCCCGCCAGGTAACCAAAGCCCGCCCCGAACGGAACGGCGAGAACCGATAAGCCGCACATCGCACAGGGATCGGGCCCGCCGTAGGGCGATTGCGACGCAACGTAGAGCGTGGCGATGGCGACTTCGATCGGAAAGAGGACGGTCCCCACCCAGACCGATGCCGCCCGCGGGTACTTGCCGTCGAAAAGGAGCATTTGCCCCAGTCCCACACCCGCGAACAGGACCACCACCATCACGAAGACCACGGGATGGGCGCCGAGCCCCTGGAGGGAAGCGTAGAGCACGGCGAACATCGTGGTGATGAGGAGGAGGATGCCCAAACCGAACCGGCGCGGCACGCCGGCGGCGGGCCGGTCCCAGCGGGCCCCGGGTGGCCCACGACGCACGCCGAGATCCGGGAATTCTGGCGCGGTCGCCCCGGCGCGCGCCGATTCCTCCTCCACCGCCTTGCGCAACCGGTCGTAAGCAATCCCGTGCGTACGCAGGACGTCGTCCAGCGGACCTTCCGCCCGGCCGACGATCGCCAAGACCAGATGCTCGGGCCCAAGATGCTCGTGGCCCAAGGCCCGCGACTCTTCCTGGGCCGCGTCCAGCCAGTGGTTGACCCAGGTACGAAGTGCGGGCCAGTAGACCAGCGACAGCGAGTCGCGCACCACGCTCTCCGGGCGAACCGATGCGTCCGATTCGCGTCGGGCGGCAAGCAACTCGTCGACGTCGCAGGTCAGCCGCCACATCTCGACGCCCGACGTCTCCAGAGCGGTCAAGGGAAACGTCCGCTCCCAACGGAGAAACGTCCAGAAAAGCACCAGCGCGACCGACTCGCGGTCGATGGCCATGGGCAGTCGCACGGCCGCGCGGGCGGGGACATGCTCGATCAGCTCGATCAG
>DYLT01000046.1 GCA_020721945.1 Blastopirellula marina | reverse complement strand
CGACATCATCGCCACGAACGCGCTGTACCGTCCCGGGCCGCTCGAAGGCGGCATGGTCGACGATTACATCCAGATCAAGCACGGCCGCAAGCAGGCCGAGTACAAACATCCCGTGATGAAGGAGGTGCTCGAGGAAACCCACGGCATCATGTGCTACCAGGAACAGGTCATGCGGATCCTCAACCGGCTGGGCGGGATCAAGCTGGCCAACGCCTACACCTGCATCAAGGCGATCAGCAAAAAGAAGCTGCCGATCATCGCCAAGTACCGCGAGGAATTCCTCGAAGGCGCCCAAGCCCAGGGGCTGTCGAAACGCGAGGCCGAGGAGCTGTTCGGGCTGATCGAGAAGTTCGCGGGCTACGGGTTCAACAAGTCCCATTCCACGGCCTACGCCTTGGTGGCCTACATGACGGCCTATCTCAAGGCCCACTGGCCGGTCGAGTTCATGGCGGCGCTGTTGTCCAGCGATATTCCGAGCCGGAACTTCAAGACCAAGGACTCGCTCGTCGAACACCTCGAGGACTGCCACCGGATGCACCTCGACGTGGTGCCGCCCGACGTGAACCGCTCCGACGTCGAGTTCGCCGTGCACCAGGGCAAGATCGTCTTCGGCCTGGCGGCGATCAAGGGGTGCGGCGGGGCGGCTTCCGAGGCGATCGTGGCCGCGCGCGCCAAGGGCGGGCCGTTCAAGAGCCTCTTCGACTTCTGCGCGCGGCTCGATTCGGGGTCGGTCAACCGGACGGCGATCGAGTCGCTGGTCAAGGCCGGCGCGTTCGACTCGCTCGGGGGACGGCGCGCGGCGCTGTTCGCGGTGATCGACAAGGCCCTTCAGTCCGGCGCGGCCGCCGCCGCCGACCGGCGCGCCGGCCAGCGGAGCCTGTTCGCCGACGACGAGGACGACGACCGCCAGCCCGCCGGCACGGCCAATCTTCCCGACCTGCCCGAGTGGGACGAGCGCGAAAAGCTCAACAAGGAAAAAGAGGTCCTCGGCTTCTATCTGTCGAGCCATCCCCTGGCCCAGCACGCGCGGACCTTGTCGATCTACACGACACACCACACGGTCGAGGCGGCGGCTTTGCCGCACCGCAGCGAGGTACTCTTGGGGGGAATGCTCTCGGCCATCAAGATCGACCATATCAAGAACCCCCGCCCCGGCGCGCCGAGCAAGTACGCCATGTTCGACCTGGAGGACATGGAGGGCATCATCCGGTGCATCCTTTGGCCCGATCGCTGCGCCCAATACGGCGAGATGGTCCAGCCCGACGCGATCCTCGCCGTGCAGGGCACGATCGACAAGCGCCCGGGAAGCGAAGAAGCGAACCTCGTCGTCAACCAGCTCATCCCGCTGGACGACCTCGCCTCGCGATACACCCGTGGCATCGTCGTCCGCCTGGTCGAGGAAACCCACGGCGCCTCGATCGTCGAAAAGCTCTACGAGATCCTGCGCGGCTACCCCGGCACGTGCGAACTGCAACTGGTGCTCCATCTGGCCGACGGCACCCGGGTCTCGTGCAACTGCGACGATTTCCGTGTGGAGATCACCCCCGAGATGCGCCACCGCATCGAGGAACTGCTCGGTCCGGGCCATCTGCGCCTGATCGCCGGGCAGGCGGCTTTTTCATCGCCATCGCGCGGCAACGGCCGGGGCAGCGGGCGTTCGGCCGGGCGGGGATGAGCCCTCGGCCTTTCTCGTGACCCGACTCACCCCGTTTCCAGCGGCCTGAGGTCCGGCACGAGCAACCCTTGGCTTCCGGCGAGGCATTCGGCCGCGGCAAACGTCTCGGTCGAAAGCGGCGTGCTGAGTGCCGCCAGGTTGTCGGGCGTAACCAGTCCGGTGGGCCGGCCCGCGCGCACGATCACGATCACCGGCCGGGAATCGCGGGTGAAGAACTCGCGGAGCGCCGCGAACCTGGCCGTCTCGTCCTCTTGAGGAACGTCGGTCGTCATGACCTCGCCCACGCGGAGCGCCTCGAGCCGATCGAGTTCCGCACCGCTGGGGAGGCTTTCGGGGAGCACCAACCCGGCCAACCGCCCGTCGGCATGAACCACCGGGATGGCGGCCGCGCGCGTCCGGCGAAAGATCGCGGCCGCGTGCGCCGCCGATTCGCCGGGACCGAGGGTGCGGGTTACCGGGGTCATCACGTCGCGGGCCGTGGTGCGCTCGAACAGCTTGCCGGGAGCGGCGAAATCGGTCCAGGCGGTCATGCGGTCGTCGTGATCGCCGTACCGCACGACGCAGTTGCGGCCTGAACTCTTGGCGGCCTGGAGGGCCTGCTCGGCCCGCGCGAGCGTCTCGTCGATGGTTTGTGCCGCGTCGTGCGGCGCCACGCCGAAACTGGCCGTCACGCGGATCGTGACGGAACCCGCGGAAAACGGCGACTCTTCCACCTCGGCACGGAGCAACTCGGCCCAGTCCCGGGCTTCGGCGTCGTCCATTCCCGGTACGAGCATCGCGAAGCGGCCCCCACCGAACGAGGCGATCCACTCGGTCGGCCCGCACAGGCTGGCGAGTTTTTCGGCCGTCGCGCGGATCACGGCATCGCCCACCGTATGGCCGTGGAGGTGATTGATCCGGTCGAGCAGATCGAGGTCCACCAGCACGCAGGCGGCCGGTCGTGACGGTTGTTCCTCTTTTCCGGCCGCGCGCCGGTGGTCCAGCCGGCGACGAAACGCCTGGCCGTTCGGCAGGCCGGTCAAGTCGTCCACGCCGGATTGCTGCACCGCGCGCCGCTCGAACTCCAGCACGCGCGCGGCCGCGCGAAGCCGGGCCAAGAGTTCGCCATAGATTACGGGCCGGGCGAGAAAGTCGTCGACCCCAGCCTCGAGCGCCTCGGTCAGCCCGCGGGCCGAGAGCGCGGAAAGCAACAGGAAAATGAACGGCCGGCGCCGCCCCTGATCGGACGAAGCGGCCCGGCACAACTCCAACGCCTCGGCGACGTTCGGCTCCGAGTCCACCAAGAGCACGTGCGGCCCCTCGGCCTCGATCTCGGCCAGCGCTTGCATCCGCTTGGCCGCCTGACGCACTTCATAACCGAAGGCCGACAATGATCGCGACAGGTGCCGCAGCACCTGCCGATCCTCCGAATACACCAGAACCGAGAGCGGTCGGGCCATGTTCGTGGGGCAGGAAAGACTCCGTGGCGCAAGCGCGAACACGGGGGCGGGCTTCCCCCGGAAACCGTTACCTCTTAGAAGTCTAGGTCATGGTCGAAGGCACCGCCGGGCGTTTTCGGCGCCAAGGGCCTGACAACTCGGCGGCGCGCCCGACGTTCGGGGGGGCCTGGCCCCGGGGGCTTTCCGGCCCAGCAGAATGCTATAGTTTTACTGCCCCAGCGAACGTGACAGGTTCCGGATATGAGAACGCAACTGATGGCGGAGCGGACGGTCGGGCTTCCCTGGTTGGAGCACATCCCGCCGGAGGGCGGGCCGCCGGAGCAAACGCCCATCCCGTCGTTCCCGTTCACGCTGGGACGCAACGAATCGGCCGACTTGCCGATCCGATCGAACCGGGTGTCGCGCGAGCACGCGGTGATTCTGCACGAAGGCGACGGGTACCGCGTGCGCGACTTGGGGAGCACCAACGGCACGTTCGTCAACGGCCGCCGGATCGACGAGTCGCCGTTGAGCGACGGCGATCTGCTGTTGGTGGCCGACGTCGAGTTCACGTTCTTCGTCGGCCGCGGGGGCGGGGTGGATCGCAACGTGACGCAGGTCATCGATCTTCGGCCTGCCCGAGGCCCGCGCGACGACGGCGCGACGGAAATGCTCCGCGAGGTCCGCCGGCTTCAGGAGATGCTCGTCACCGGCGCAATTGACCTTCAGTTCCGGCCGATCGTGTCGCTGGACGATGGCGGATGCGTGGGGCACGAGGCCCGCAGCGAGGCCGATGCCGGCGAACCGGACGCCTCCGAGGCGCGCCGGCTGGCCATGAAGACCGAATCGCGCTGGCCGTGTCGCCTGCGGCGCTTGGCGCGGATGGTGGCGGCCGAGCAGGCGGCGACCTTCCCCCAGCCCGGAAAACTGTTCCTGGCCATCGATGCGTGCGAGATCGGCATGCCGGGGCTGGCCGACTCGTTGGCGGCGCTGCGCGACCTGTTGCCGGGCGAGAGGCGGCTGGTGGTCGAAGCGCCCGACGCGGCCGTGGCCGATACGCCCTATTTTCGGGCGTTGTGCGAGAGGCTTCGGGCGGTGGGGCTGGAGGTGGCCCATCACGGCTTCGGCGCGGGACCGGCCCAGCTTGCCCAGCGTGTCGCCATCGCCCCCGACTACCTCGTCCTTTCGCCGGCGATGGTCCGCGGCATCGATCGCAACCTCGAACGCCGTCGTCAGGTCCAGGCGATTGCCCGGGCCGCCAGCGCCTTGGGCTGCGAGGTGATCGCCGCTGGGCTCCATCGCGACGAAGAGGCCGCCGCATGCCGCGACGCGGGGTGCGGCCTCGGCCAGTTCGACGCCGGAGCATCCCCGTAGCCCGCGCCACGCAGCCCTTAAGCCCGGCCGATTTCGCCGGGAGGACGTCAACCCCGTGCTAGCTCCGACCCTCCAACTCGCCGAACCCATTGCCGGGTACACGATCACCGAGCGAATCGGTACGGGCGGCTACGGCGAGGTCTGGAAGGCGCAGGCCCCCGGCGGTCTTAGCAAGGCGATCAAGTTCGTCTATGGTCGGATGGACGACGAGCGGGCAATGTGCGAGCTGAAGGCGCTGCATCGCATCAAAGAAGTGCGCCATCCGTTCCTCCTCTCGCTCGAGCGCATCGAGGTCGTCGACGGCCAGTTGGTCATCCTCACCGAACTGGCCGACGGCAGCCTCAAGGACCGATTCCAGCAGTGCCGCGCGCAAGGGCTGCCAGGCATCCCCCGCGACGAACTTTTGGTGTACCTGCACGATGCGGCCGAGGCCCTCGACTACATGAGCGAGCAGTACTCGCTCCAACACCTCGACGTCAAGCCGGAGAACCTGCTGATCGTCGGCGGGCGGGTCAAGGTGGCCGATTTCGGGCTGGTGAAAAAGATCGAAGACCGCACGGTCTCCCTGCTGGGCGGACTGACGCCGGTGTACGCGGCCCCCGAGTCGTTCGACGGGCACCCCAGCCGCCACAGCGACCAGTACAGCCTGGCCATCGTCTACCAAGAGATGCTCACCGGAGTCGTGCCTTTTCCGGGCAAGACCACGGCGCAGCTCATGTCGCAGCACCTGTACAGCCGCCCCCGACTGGCTTCGTTGCCCCCGGCCGATCAGCCGATCGTCGCGCGGGCTTTGGGCAAGAACCCCGACGAGCGATTCTCGAGTTGCCGCGAGATGATTGACCGCCTGGTGGCCGCGGGACGGACCGCCCCAAGCGGGCCGGTGCCACGGGAGGCCGCCGAGGCGGACGACGAGCCGTTGGACACGATCGCAAGCGCCGCCCCGAGCAGCGGCACGGCCGCCGACCCCGAACCCGCCCCCGCGTCCGCCACCTCGTGGGGCGGCGAGAACCCGCCGACCTTGAAAACCTTGGCGCTGGACGAGGCGGTCCGGGCGCCGGCCCGGCCCGTGGCGACCGAACCCCGACCGTGCGAGCCCGAGCCCGATCGGGTGCTCGTCGATCTGCCTCCGCTGGAACTCGGTTCGCCCAAGCCGCGGCTTTGCCCCACGTTGTATTTGGGGATCGGGGGCACGGCGACGCGGGTTCTTGCCCGGCTCCGGCGACGCCTGCACGATCGCCTCGGCAAGCTCTCGGCCGCGCCAGCCCTCCAGATGTTGCTCCTTGACACCGACCTCAGCGCGCTGGAGCAGGCGACACGGGGCGACGAATCGGCCGCGTTCGAGTCCCGCCAGACGCTCGGGATGCCGCTGCGCCAACCGCAGGAGTACCGCGAGGCATCGGACCGGCTGCTGCGGTGGCTCAGCCGGCGATGGCTTTACAACATCCCGCGGTCCCTGCAAACCGAGGGCATTCGGCCCTTGGGCCGGCTGGCACTGGCCGATCACTCCGAGGTCCTGTTCCGTCGGCTGCGCGCGGTCCTCGACGAGATCCGCTCGCCCGAGGCCCTCTCGGCCACGGCCAACTCGACCGGCATCGAGGACGTCGATCCGGCGCCGCGCGTGTTCGTGATCGCGTCGATCTCTGGCGGCACGGGCAGCGGCATGGTGCTCGACGCCGGGTACGCCGTGCGCCACACGCTCCGCGGCCTCGGACTGCCCGAGGACCGGGTCTACGGCGTCTTGACCCATTCGACCGTGCGCAATCCCAACGCCAAGGGGCTGGCGATCGCCAACGCCTATGCGTGTTTGCACGAGGCGGAGCACTATCGCCGGGCGGGGCGTTACCCCGGCGACCCCGCCTGCGGGTTGCCTCCCTTCGAGAACGACTCCGGCCCCTTCCAAACCTACCTGGTCCACCTGGGCGAGGATCTGAACGAAACGCAGTACGAGGCCGCGGTCGAGGCGGTGGCCGAGTATCTCTACCTCGATGCGATCACGACGGCTGGCCGGTTTCTGGACGCCGGTCGCCGGTCGCCCGGCGACAAGTCCTCCCGCCTGGCCCGCGGCACGGTGCGAACGTTCGCCGTGGCCCAGATCGGCTATTCGCAAAGCGCGGTGACCTCGGCCGCGACGGAAACGCTGTGCGCGCGGGTGGTGCGCCGATGGTGTGGCGAGGGCGCCTCGCGCGACGATGCCCGATCGGCATTCTCCTGGGCGGTTGGACCGACGCACAGCTCGCCCGACATGCTACCGCTGGAGCTCGAAAGCTGGCGCGCGCAGGCCGAGGCGTACTTGCACCAGGAATTGGGCGGCGACATCGAGAGCTTCTTCCGCGGAGCGCTCGATCGGCTAGGCTCCGGCGCGGGCCAGTCGGCACCGCCCAGCGCGCCGCAAGTGCTGGGAATGATCAACGCCCTGTTGGGCGACCGGCTGAGCCCTGGCGATTCGGCGACCAGCCGCATCCAAACCTCGTTGGCCAAGGAGCTGAAGAACCGCGCGGCCGTGCAGGGGGCCTCGCTGGGCCAGTGGATCCTCGAATTGGCCGATGCCTCGGTCACGCGGCTCGATGGGGCCCGCATGGCCGTGCAGTGGGCTGCCGACCGGCTGCGGTCGCTCGAGGCCGAAGCCGATGCGGCGCTTCGCGACGACGCTCCCCGACTGGCCCAGGCCGAGCGGCAACTGCTCGATGGCGAGCCGGCGCAGCGGACCGGACCGATGGGCTGGCTGGGAATCGGCCGCTCGGCGAAACGTCCGCCGGCGCAGGATTTGTGGTTCGAGCATTTCCGCCGACGGCTCGGGTTGCTCGCGTTGCGCGGCACGATTCTGTGGCTTCGGGCCTTGCGCGCGCATGTGGTGGGCTTGGGAGACCGGTTGGTCGATCTGCGTCGGCGTTTGGTCGCCTTGAGCGATCAATTCCTGCCCGAGCCCCCCCTGACCGCACCGCCCGAGCCGCCCGAGTCGGCCTCCGATCTTTCCGCGGTCGCCGCCTTCGTGCTCCGCGGCCGCATGGACGAGTTGGCCGCGGCGCTGGACCGCGCCTTTCATGCGACCTTCTTGGCGCCGCGCGGGGGGCTTCGCGGCCTGTTGGACCACGAGGGCGACCTGAGGGCGCTGTTGGTCGATCCGCTGCGCGCGGCCGCCCGGCGCACGGTCCTCGATGCCCTGGGCGAGATCGACTTGAAGCGTGCCTTGCTTCCGCCGACTGGATCGGACGACCCTGCGGCCGGACTGCGCGCCTGGCTCGAAGCCGCCCGGCCGCCCCTGGCCGTATGCGGCGGAGGACGGCGCACCGTGCTGGTGTGTCCCAAGGCGTGCGACGCCGCGCGGCTGGTCGAGGCCGTCGCCAAGGAGTCGGGACAACGGCCGGTCGTTCTGCCCGATTCCGATATAGACCTGGTCCTCTGCGTTGAGGTCGAGGGAATCCCGCTCTTACGGGCCGCGACCTCGCTCTTGAGCGACCGGCCCGACTGCGCCGACATCGCGTCTCGCCTGCACACCCGCACCGACGTTCCCTGGTCGCGGTTTTGATCGGCAGGCGACACGCAAGTCCTCAGCGGATCTCGGCTTCATACCAGATCGTCTTGTGCCGGGGGCCAAGCTCCAGCACCGCCTTGCCGTCGCGCGAGCGGACCGTTGCCGTCCCACGGCGGTTTCCGGATGCGTCGAGCGGGTAGAGCGTCACGCGCTGGGCATCGACCGGCAAGAGCACCTCGGCGGGAACGCCCTCGCACAAGACCGGCTCGCGGCCCCAGCGGTTGCGCAGCGTTACGCGGTCGTCGCCGAGCTTCTCCAATTGGGCGTCGGTGTTCTCGACCAGACCGGTGGCGGTCACGAGGACTCGGCCGGGCTGGTCGAAGCCCTTGCCGTCCATTGCCACCAGCGAGATCGTGGCCCAATCGAGGCGCGTGGGCCCGATCGAGAGGGTCACCTCACCCAGCGAGAACGTCCGGCCGCGCACAAAGCCTGTAAACAGCTTGGTGCGGGGCGTGTCGGCGGTAAAGTAGCCCGCGCCGGGCTGCACAACGTCCCAGCGGAGCTGCCCGGTGTCGGAGACGAAGACCTTCTGGCTCTTGTCGCGCTTGGGGGCCTCGAGCTTGACGCCCTTGGCGCGAAGGTCCATCGCCACGCCGTGCACGAGCGACCGGTTCGGATCGATGCCGAACTCGCCGGCTTGGATCGTCCAGGCGCTCATCGTCTCGTGGAGCTTCGCGCGTTCGGCCTCGGCAGGCACGGGGGCCAAGAGCGTCGTTCGGGCCGGGGCCACGTCGCCGCGGAGGAACATCGCCGCGCAGGCCGGCCAGTGCGCCAGCTTCGCCGGATCGCCTTTGACGTCGAAGAAGCTATCCACCCGCCGCGGCTCGAAGTCGGTGTTGTGGCAGTAAGCGAACGAGTAGATGCCGTCCCAACCCTGGAAGGCCCCGAACGCGGCGATCATCGGAAACCCCTCGGCCGCGTACTGGATCGGGGCCGGGTGGTTGTACTCGCTGACCGTGAAGGCCATGCCGGCCACGCGCGTGGCCGCCAGGCGCGCCAGCGTACCGCCGGGGCTGTTCACCAGCGCTGCGTTGTGCACGTACCAGTCACGCGCATCCCAGGGCCGGTTCGGGAACGCGGGATGGTGCCAGTAACTGTGGCTGTCGATATAGTCGAGCCCGGCTTGGATATGCGCCGGGCTGTAGCTGAGCTGAGTGCCCGAGACCAACGCGCGCACCCCCAAATCTTGCTTGAGGAACCGGTGCATCCCGTGCCAGTACGCGCGCTCCGTGTCCCAGAGGAAGTCGATGAAGTCGCGCCGGGCGGGCTTGGTCAGGTGGATTTCGCTGCGGCAAAGTACCGGCACCGAGTCGTCCTCGAGCGCCTGGCCCGGCTCGAGCCCCGCGATGCCGCCCGGCCGCAGCGACACCCCGGCCAACTCGTACGTCCCCGGCACGAGGCTGCTGAACGAGATGCGGGCGTTCGAGTCGTCGCGTTCCGCCACGAAGGTGTAGCGGAACGCCTTCCACTGGTCGGTCAGCTTGATGTCGGCCGACAGGCCGAGCCGCTCCCAGGGCTCGTGGGCCATCATGCAGTTGACCGAAGCGCGGCGCGCCTGGTCGGCCCTGGCCAGGAACGTGAGCGTGTAGGGCGTGTCCTTCTTCACCGCAAGGCCGGCCTGGACAAGCTGCGGCCGCCACGCGACCTGGCCCTGACGCTCGACGGCGATCCGCAGGAAGCGGGCCGGCGCTTGGGCGACCTTCCCTTCGGCGGCGGGCTTGCGCGAACGACCGGGTTTCTTGGCCGGGGCAGGGGACTTGGGCCCCTGCGACGGCTGCCCCGCTCCCGCACGCGGCACCGCGGCGGTCTCGATCGACACGGCGCAGCGAGTCTCTGCGTCGCGCTCGACGGACCATTCGCGCCCAAGCGGATTGGAGAAGTCGCCGTTGACGAGCATCTCGCCGCCGAGCGGGGCCGCGCCAACGTTCCAGGCGGCACGGAGCGTTGCCGTATCGCCGTATTTCTTCCGCAGCCAGGCGTTCCACTGCTTGCGGAAGGTCGTGGCGTACGGCTCGGGCAGATGGTCGAGCTGCCCCCAACCCCAGACGGCGAACAGGGCGTCTTCGTTCGAGATCTCGACAAAGGCGATCGCCGGCTCTCGGGTGTACGGGGTCTTCGTGTAGGGGTTCACATGGGTCAAGAGGTCGCGGGCGTACTTCTTCTGAAGCTCGATCATGCGCGGCTCGAAGTTGTCGACGCCCTTGTCGTAGTTGGGGCGCCCTTCGCGGTTGGGAAAGCCCTCGGCCTGGTCGAACCACCGCGACACGTGGAGGTTGAGATTCGTGTAGATGCCGCGCTCTTTGAGCTGGTAGATGAGGTAGTCGAGCCGTTCGAGCTTCTTGGGGTCGATGGTGAGCTTGTTCGGGCTGTCGCCCCAGATCGAGCGGTTGTCCATGTGGTGCATGCGCACGCAGTTGACGCCCAGCCGGGCGAGCCGGGCCGCCACGCGCTCGGCCTGCTCGCGCGGGGGAAAGCATGCCTCGAAACAGAGATTGGTGGCCCAAAACCGCACCGGCCCGGCGTCGTTGACGAGCTTGCCGTTCTCCGTGCGGATAAAGCCCTGCTTGCCCGCCGGACGCACCAGCCACGAAGAGACATTCACGGCGTTGGCGGGGGCGTCGTAGGAAATCACAAACGGGAACATCTCGCTCTGGGCCGCCATCGCGGCGGATGCCAGCACGAGGACCAACAGAACACACGACAGGCGTCTTGCGCTCATGGGCGACTCTCCAGATGCTCGATGGCTCGGGGTTCTCGTCCCGACATTGTAGCGGACCTCGCGGCTGGACCATACCTGAACCCATCGTTCCCTGGCTGGGGACTGGCTTGTCTTGCCGGACGATCCCCGGTCGGCAGGTGGCGGTCGGTCATCGCCGCTCGTCCAGCACGTTGGCTTGTCCCGGCTTGCGTCGAGACCGCACAAGCCCCAGGGGATGCTCCGCGGCGACCTGCTCCAGTTCGGCCGTGCTTCCCTTGGGCGAGAGCGATTCCCCTTCGCATCCTGCGGGCAAGCTGACCGAGACGTGATGGCTTGCGCCTCGAAGACGAGGTTCGCCGCCGGCTCTGGCAGGCCCTTACTGTTCCTGGCACAGGCGCCGGTCCACGCGACCGTCAAGGGCTTTGCCTTGGGCGAACACGCGGCCGGGGCTTTCGACATTCGCCACGCGAACCGTCTTCGGCCCGGGATCCGTGCGGAAGCCGACCAGATCCTCGTGGCCGTCGCCCCCCGTCAGTCGCACCCCCACCGCGCCGGTGCCTTGGACCCATTCGACGCGCGCAAGGCGGTCGGCTTGACCCTCGCGGTGGGGCAAGAGCACGGCGAGGAAGTGGGTCTTGCGGGCCGGCTCGCGCGTCGAGGCCGTCAGGTGCCAGGTGTTCGACCGATTCCGCGCGATGGGTTCCGGCTCAGGATCGTAGCGGTCGGTCTGGGCGAAGTCGATCGTCTCGGGCAAGAGCAAGTGGACCCGCATGGCCGCCGGCGGATTGGCGACGCGCAGCACCCGGCCGGCGTCGTCGATCTCGATACGTCGGTAGGCGTGCAAGAGCCACTGGAAACGCGAGGGCTGGGGCGATTCGAGATCGTCGAACAGGACGAAGATTCCGGGCCGCACATGGACCACATGCCGGCGGAAGCGTTTCAGTCGTCCACCATAGGCCGCGGCCGCCTCGCCTTCGGCGTAGTCGTAGCCTTCGGTCGAGGCGAAGGCCACGAGCTGTCCGCCGGCGCCCCACCGGCGTTGGACCTGCCCCTGGCCGTCGACCAGCACGCTGTTGACGGCCTTGGTGGCGCGGGTCCACCGGTCGTGGTGCGGCGAGCCGTACCACGGATAGTAGCCCGTGGCAATCGCCAACCCGCGTCCGAAGGCCTCGACCACGTAGGCGTTCTGGTCGGCGTGTCCGTGGCTCACGCCGCCGTAGGGGCTACAGCGGAAGAGGAAACTCACGTCGTTTTCCCGGTCACCCAGCGCCGTGTGGAACGAGGCCAGTCCCACGCTGGGAAAAGCGCGTGCTGGGGGCAATTCCCGCGGCGAGCGGGCCTTGAGATTCGGGTCGTAGGTCGCCAGGCTCAGCACGTCGGCGCCGATGGTGGCCTGCGACGCCTCGGCATGCCAGCGGAAATACGGGTTCTGCGTGAGCGTGGAGAAGACGTACATCAGCGCCCCCAGCCCGCGCGGGCTTTCCGTCTGTCCGTCGCCGAACGGCCGGTGCTGGTGGTAGGGCGTGGCGGTGTAGAGGCCATAGTAGGGCGTGTTGCGGAAGAACGGTTTCTGCATGAGATCGATCTCGGTCGCCGCGCGCAGGGCGACCACGTAGTGCAGAGCGAACTGCATGTAGGCGCCCCAATAGCCTGGCCCCTCTTGCCAACCCCCATCGTCGCCGCCCCAGGCCGGGTACGAGGTGTAGTAGAGGAGCGTGGCGTACTGGAGCCACTGCTTGGCCTCGGGCCACTCGTGGATGAACGACAGGGCGCACTCGCCGAGGAAACCGGGCAGGCGACCCGCATGACTTTCGTACGGCATGCTTTCGAAGGGCAGCCGCTGCAAATGCTGGACGAACTGGCCAGCGCGGACCTTCATCGCCTGCTCGATACGGGACCGCTCCTCGGGCGAAAACAGGTCGTAGGTCCAATCGTAGGCCCGCGTGCCGCGCATCATCATCCACATGGGCGGCTCGTCATAGGCGAAGAAGCTCGTCGGGCCATTCGGGTCCCAGGCGAAGAAGTGCAAGAGGCGGCGCTTGGCCTCGTCGCCGATGCGCTGGTTGCGCGTCAAGAGCCAGACCAGCGCGCAGGATTCCATGACGTCCATGGGCGGTCGCGTGGTCCGCATGATGTGGACCGCCCAGGGCCCACGCTCCGCTCCCTTGGGGGCATAGCCCGGCTCGCTCACCAGGGGTTTGCCCACTTCCCGCTCGCACGCGGCAACGAGGCGGTCGACTTGGGGTTTCAGCTCGCCCGCGGCCCAACGCCGCGCCTGTTCCAGCCGCCGGCCTGGGAAAAAGAGCCGCGGTCGGGCTTGCGGCACGCGCTGGATGGCTCGGTCCCAATCGGGAAAGGGAAACGGTCTGGCGCCCTCGGGGACGACGAACGGCCGCGCGCGGCCCCAGATCGTTCCCGCCTTGGTTTCGATCCCGTAGCGCCAGAACCACCGCCCCGGAGGCAACGTCTCTTGGGGCACGAATACCGAGCGGCGCAGGTTCCGGTAGGTGCGGGTGGTTGCGTCGGGGAAGGTGTTCGAGGTCGAAACCTGGAGGGCGTAGACGCGGTCGCGCCGGTCCGGCGCCCAGATGAACGGCGGCGGCGTGACCTCGACGACCTGGCCATCGGCCGGGGCATAGGGTTTCTGCCGTGGTCCGGCCGGCGGATCCACCACGGGCGGCTTGTCGGCCGGCAAGGCCGACGCCTGCAAGCCGACGACCAAGACCAGCCCCACCCAGGTCAGGTTCCACCGCGACTCGTTCATCGCATTGCTCCCCATGGCAGGCATTCGAGGGGAAGACCGATCCGTCCGCTCCGGCGAGTCACCATCCTACCTGCCCGGCTTGCCCGGCCGCAAGGTTCGCCAAGCCGCACTTGCACGGGTCGTTGCGTTGCCACTAGACTACGACATGAGCGATTGAGGAGGTTTTATGGGTTCGGTTCTGTGCGCAAGCGTCGCGGGGTTGGCAACTCTTCTGGCCCGTTCGTGGATCGCGGCTGATGAAGAAGCCGTGCACGCGACGACGTGTTATGTTTCCACCGCGGGCAACGACACCTGGTCGGGCCGGCTGGCCGCGCCCAACGCCGAGAAGACCGACGGGCCGTTCGCCTCGCTCGGTCGCGCCAGGGACGAGCTGCGCAAGGTCGACCCTGCCCGTTCACGGAGGGTCATCCTCCGGCAAGGCGCGTACCGCGTCGAGGAGACCTTCGCCTTGGGGAAGGAGGACTCGGGCACGGAAAGCCGTCCGGCGGTTTGGCAGGCTGCGCCGGGGGAAGAGGTGCGGCTTGTCGGTGGCCTGGCGTTGCCTCCCCAAGCCTTTCGCCCCGTGACCGACGCGGCCGTACGGGATCGGCTGGAAGGAGCCGCCAGGGGCAAGGTCTTTCAGGCCGACCTGGCGCCCTGGGGCGTGAAGATGCCGAAAACGTTTCCGGGCAGGTTTCGCGGTCCGCTTCCGGTGCCCGAACTCTTCTTCAACGACCAGCGCATGACGCCGTCCCGCTGGCCCAACGAGGGCTGGGCCACGATCGCCCGGATTGTCGAGGCCGGGTCCGAGGCGCGCCGCGGCGACTCCTCGGGGCGGCCGGGCGTGTTCGAGTACGCCGGCGACCGGCCACACCGCTGGAACGCCGACCGGGGCGTCTGGCTCCACGGATACTGGTGCTTCGACTGGTACGACGAGGTCCTTCGGGTCAAGTCGATCGAGCCGAACAACCGCCGTATCGCCTTGGCCGAGCCGCACCTGTACGGTCTGCGCCAGGGCAACCCGTCGCCGCGGCGTTTTCGGGCGATCCATCTCTTGGAGGAACTGGATCAGCCGGGGGAGTATTACGTCGACCTGGCCAAGAGCCGGCTCTACTTCTGGCCCCCGGCCCCGTGGGCCGGCGCGCGGGTGGTGCTGGGGACGCTCGATGGGCCGGTCGTCGCGCTGCGCGAGGCGTCGCACGTGGTGCTTCGCGGATTGGTCGTCGAGGCGTCGCAAGGCGATGGGATCGAGATCCGCGGGGGCACCGCCAACCGTGTCCTCGCCTGCCGCGTGCGGAACGTCCGCCAGCGCGGCGTGGCCGTCCACGGCGGCCTCGGGCACCGCATCGAGGGCTGCGACCTTCACGACACGGGAACCGGCGGGATCGTCCTTGCCGGAGGCGATCGCAGAACGCTTTCGCCTGCTGGCCACCAGGCCGTCAACAACCACATCTGGCGATTCTCGCGCCACCAGTTGACCTACGCCAACGCCGTGCTGTTGGAAGGCGTGGGCAACCGGGCCGCGCACAACCTGATCCACGATGCCCCGCATCAGGCCATCGGCGTCGGCGGCAACGATCATGTGTTCGAGTACAACGTCGTCCACCATGTGTGCATGGAAACCGACGACTGCGGGGCGTTCTACAAGGGCCGGAACCCGTCGTGCCGCGGCAACCTCGTGCGCTACAACTTCTGGCACCACATCGGCAGCCCCATGGGGCACGGCAACGCGGCCGTGTATTTCGACGACGGCGACGGCGGCGACACGGTCTTCGGCAACGTGTTCTACCGCTGCGGGGACCCCGGGCGCGGCTCGTTCGGCACGGTGTTTTCGCACGGCGGGCACGACAACCTCGCGGAGAACAACGTGTTCGTCGAGTGCAAGCGGGCCCTAGGGTCGGCCCCCTGGGACGACCAGCGATGGAAGCGCGCCCTCGAGGGCGGCGAGGGCTGCGACTGGCAGAACCGACTCTTGAAGGAGGTCGACATCACCCGGCCACCCTATACGACCCGCTATCCCCGCCTGGTCGGGTTTCTCAACCCGCAACCCGGCCAGCCGCGCATCAACCGGGCGGTGCGCAACGTGTTCGTCTTGTGTGCCGAGGTGAAAAGCGGCAACTGGCAGGTCCCGCCCGAGGAGCATTGGGTCACCGACCGCGATCCCGGGTTCGTCGATGCGGCCAAGGGGAATTTCCGGCTTCGTCCCGACGCCGAGGTGTTCCGGCGCCTGCCCGGATTTCAGCCGATCCCGTTCGAGAAGATCGGCCTGTATATCGACGCGTACCGCCCGAGGCTCCCTGCGGAATCGTGGTGAAGCCGAGCAAGCGGCCGCACGTTGGCCGTTCGATTGGAGGATAGGAGGAAGCGACGATGGCCCCACAAACGGAGTTGGCCGCGGCAAGTCTCCGGGATATGACCCTTGTTGGCGCGAGCGCCCCACCGATCCGGACGAAAACGAGGCCCAAGGGGGCTCGTGCCGGCAGGAACGGGTCGCCCGGCCAAAAGCGGCGTCTCTCGCGGCTTCGCAGGCCCGCCGACATGAGCTTGGAGGACTGGCAAGTCGCCTTGCGGCGGCAGTACGGCCGCGAGCAGCATTTCACGCTGCGCAACGCGGGCGATCATCCGGTCTTCTCGGAGTTCGAGGTGACCAATCCCGCGACCCGGCGGACCTACCGTGTGGCCATTCGCGGCACGGGTTTGGGCGACAACTTCTGTTCTTGCCCGGATTTCGCCGTCAACACGCTCGGCACGTGCAAGCACATCGAGTTCACGCTGGGTCGGCTGGAGCGCACGAAGGCCGGCCGCCGGGCCTTGCGGCAAGGCTTCCGGCCGCCCTATTCCGAGGTGTGTTTGCGGTACGGGGCCAAGCGGGAGATCATCTTCCGGCCGGGTGCCGGATGGCCTCAAGCGTTGGACCGCTTCGCGCGCGAGTTCTTCGACGAGAGCGGACGCCTGCGCGAGGAGGCGTACGGCGCGTTTCCCCGATTTCTCAAGCGGGCGGCCGACGCCGGCCACGAGGTGCGTTGCTACCACGACGCCCGGGCGTTCCTGGCCGAGGTGCGTGACCGCCAACGCCGCATCGCGGAAGTGGAGCGGAGGTTCCCCAAGGGCGCCCATAGCGCGGCGTTCCGGAACCTGCTCAAGTGCTCCCTCTACCCGTACCAGCGCGAGGGAGCGTTGTTCGCGGCCAAGGCGGGGCGATGCCTCAACGCCGACGACATGGGCCTGGGCAAGACCGTGCAGGCCCTGGCCGCGGCCGAGATCCTCGCACACACCGCCGGTGTCGAGCGCGTGCTGATCGTGGCCCCCACCTCGCTCAAGCACCAGTGGAAACGCGAGATCGAGAAATTCACCGACCGCTCCGCCGTGGTCGTCGAGGGACTGGCGCCGCAGCGCGCGGGGCACTATGCCGCCGATTCGTTCTACAAGATCACGAACTACGACGTTGTCCACCGCGATCTGGATCTGATCCGGCGCTGGCAGCCCGATCTGGTCATCCTCGACGAGGCGCAACGCATCAAGAACTGGAAAACTCGCACCGCGCAGAGCGTCAAGCAGATCGAGTCGCCCTACGCCTTCGTGCTGACGGGCACGCCGCTGGAGAACCGGCTCGAGGAGCTGCACTCGATCGTCGAGTTCGTCGATCGTTTCCGGCTGGGGCCCATGTTCCGGTTCCTCCACGCGCATCAGCATGTGGACGAGACAGGCCGGGTGGTGGGCTATCGGAACCTGTCAGGCATTGCGCGAACGCTCGAACCGATTCTCATCCGCCGCACCAAGGACAAGGTGCTTTGCGAATTGCCCGAACGCATGGAAAAACATTGGTTCGTGCCGATGACGGAGCCCCAACGCAGGTACCATGAGGAAAACCGCGAAGCGGTCGCGCGGATCGTGGCCAAGTGGCGGCGCTACGGGTTCTTGTCCGAGGCCGATCAGCAGCGTCTGATGATCTTCCTCCAGAACATGCGCATGGCGTGCGACAGCACCTATCTGTTGGATCAGAAGACCGACCACGGCGTCAAGGCCGACGAACTCGTCCAGCTTCTGGGCGAGATGCTCGAGGACCCTCAGACCAAAGTCGTCGTCTTCAGCCAATGGGTGCGCATGCACGAGCTGGTTGGCCGGCGGCTGGCCAAGCGCCGTTGGGAGTACGTGCTGTTTTCGGGCGACGTGCCCGGCACGCAGCGCAAAGGGCTGATCCATCGTTTTCGCGAGGACCCGGCCTGCCGCCTGTTCCTCTCGACCGATGCCGGCGGGGGGGGCTTGAACCTCCAGCACGCCTCGGTCGTGGTCAATCTCGATCTGCCTTGGAACCCCGCCGTGCTCGAGCAGCGGATCGGGCGCGTCCACCGGCTCGGGCAGCATCGCCCCGTGCGCGTGGTGAACTTCGTCGCCCAGGGCACCATCGAAGAGGGCATGCTCGGGTTGCTGCAATTCAAGAAGTCGGTGTTCGCGGGCGTGCTGGACGGCGGGCAGGACGAGGTGTTCATGGGCGGCACGCGCCTGAAGCGGTTCATGGAATCGGTCGAGAAGGTCACCACCTCGATCCCCCAGCCCATGCCGATCGAACCGCCGGCCGCCGGCGATGGCGTGCCCGCCGGCGAGCGCCGCGCGCGGGCAAAGGGCGGCGCCCCCGGAGAACCCGACGAGACCGGCACGCCGACCAGTCGTTCGCCTCAAGAGACCATGTGGACCGAAGTACTCGCCACCGGCGTGTCGCTCTTGAATCGATGGGTGAAGACCCTTGCCGCGCCGGGACCCGCGGGGCAGGGGGCCTCCGCCGCGACCGGGGCCCGGGTGTGCCGCGACACGCCCGACGGGCCGGCCTACGTGCGCCTGCCGCTCCCCGAGCCGGAAGTCCTCGAGAAACTCGTCGGCTTGCTTTCGGCCTTGGCGTCGAAGTCGTAAGGGCCCCTTCGGGTGTGAAGAGGACAGGCACGGTGTTTCGGCCCCTGGTGGGGCGAAGAACCAGCCCGCCAAAGCCCGTAAACGGCGGTCATGTTCCCGGAAGTGGGGTAGGGCGGGCCGTGCGCAGTGCCTTGGGCCGGCGGCCTCAGGGCTTCTCGACGAGGTCGTAAACCCGGACGTAATCGACGAGGCACTCGTCGGGTAGGCGCGCCTTGCGGATGTCGCCTGCCCAATTGCCGATCTCGTCGCTGAGCTTCACGTACAAAGGCGTCTGGCAAACCCCGCCCGCCTTGGTCCGCCAGGTCTCGGTCCCATCGACATAGAACACGTAGTGGTCGGGTAGCCAGAGGAGGGAGAACGTGTGGAAGCCCTCCATCACGCCAGGCACGCGCGAGACCTTGCCTTCGGACTTGTGATGCTTGCCGTAGCCATCCCAATGCAAGGCGTGCTGGACGCGGTCGTCGAGCCACGGCTTCTCGAAGATGTCGATTTCGGTTCCGTCACGGCCTTCGTCGCCGACTTGGCCCACACGGGGGTGGTACAACCAGAAGGCCGACCAGTGGCCGGGCTGTTTCTGCAACTGGACCCGGGCGACGTAATACCCGAACGCGTGCTCGAACTTGCCCCGCGTGCGGATGCACCCGTCGATAAACTTGTCTCCTTCGCGGAACGCTCGGAGGACGAGGTGCCCCTTGCCATCGAACGAGATCGCTTTGCGCATCCAGTAGCCATCGCGGCGTTTGCCGTCGGGCGGGACCTCCCAGCGACTTTCGTCGAGGGTCGTGCCGTCGAACTCGTCGTGCCACACGAGCTTCCACGCCTTGCCCGTAGGCAGCGCGGGAAGCCAGTCTTGCGCGGTCTCTTGCGGCATCGCCTTTAGCGCGGGCAGAACGACCAGGGTAGCGGCAAGCAGGGTTGCCCATCGCATGGGCGCATTCTCCGGTGAAGGTAAACGTTTTGCACGGCAACGGCCGCCCCTACACCTGGCGCTCGTCGAGCTTCGCCAAGGTGGCGGCGATCACCTGGAAGATTCGTTCGGGCGAGGCCATCCGGCCGGGCCCCACGGCGCCGCAACTGAGATAGCCCTCCTCGGGGTCAATCAACACGAACCCGTCGTCGCGGAGCCGGCGCACGTTCCGCTGGACCGCCGGTTTGTTCCACATCTGGCTGTTCATCGCCGGAGCGAGGATCATGGGGCCATGAAACGACAGCAAGAGCGTGCTGAGCAGGTCGTCGGCCAGCCCCCATGCCGCCTTGGCCAGGAGGTTCGCCGTGGCCGGCGCCACGCAAAGGACCTCGGCGGCGTCGGCCAACTCGATGTGCGGGTGGGCGCCTGGGCCGAACAGATCGACTCGCACGGGCCGGCCGGTGAGGGCCTCGAAGGTCTTCGGGCCGACCAGTTGAACGGCCGATGCGGTCATGACCACGCGGACCTCGGCCCCGGCCTGAACCAATTGGCTGACCAGGGCCGCGGTCTTGTACGCGGCGATCCCGCCCGTAACGCCGATGACCAGGCTGCGGCCTCTCATTCGTCGAGATCCATGGCGGGCGGGCCGCCCCGGCCCGGTTCCGGCGTGCGGACGCGCACGTTCTGGTCCACGTCGAGGTAGATCTTATCCTGCATGATCTCGTGGATCACGATCTTCATTTTGTCCTGCGTATGCAGGTGGACCAGGGGCGGCGCGCCTTTCTGGAGCGCCACCAGCCGCTTTTGAATCAGCGTCGACAGCTTGAAACGCCCGCCCACCTTGTTGACGATTTGCTCTTCGCGCAGTTCATCAATCATGCAATTCGCCTCCGCGGTGACGAACGAGAATGTCGCAAATTTCCCGCACCGTACGCTCCAAGTCGTCATTGACGACGTGAAAGCGATACCCCTGCGATTGGGCTAGTTCTTCGCGGGCACGGGCCAAACGCTGTTGGACGGACTCTTCCGACTCGGTTTGCCGCCCCCGCAACCGCGATTCGAGTTCATCCCAGGAGCCAGGCTCGAGGAAGATCGTCAGGGCGTCCGGGTATTGACGGACGACGGCAGCCGCCCCTTGGATGTCAATTCCTAAGACTATCCAATTTCCGGCCTCCAGGCCAGAGGCCACGGTGCGGGCGAGCGTCCCGTACCAGTCGCCTTGACCGTACACCTCGGCGCATTCGAGGAACTCCCCCGCCTCCTGGAGGCGGCGGAACTCCTCTCGGGAGAGGAAGTGATAGTCCACACCGTCGGTCTCTCCCGGCCGCGGAGCCCGCGTCGTGGCCGAGACGCTCCGGAGCAAGGGCAATGGGCACACGTCCAGCAGGCGGCCAAGCACCGTGGTCTTGCCCACCCCCGACGGGCCCGAGATCACCACCAGTCTGCCGCGAGTGCCTCCCATGGTCATTCGATGTTCTGGATCATCTCGCGGATGCGTTCGAGGGACGACTTGATTTCGATCACCTGCCGGGCGATCTCGACGTCGTTGGCCTTGGAACCGATCGTGTTGACCTCGCGAAGCATTTCCTGGGCGAGGAATTCCAGCTTTCGGCCCGAGCTTTCGGGCCCGTCGAGAAACGACCCGAACTGCTCCAAATGGCTTCGTAACCGCACGATCTCCTCGGAAATATCGCTCCGTTCGGCGAACAGGCTGACCTCCTTGATCAGGTCCGACGGATCGAGCGTGACCCCGAATTCGGCCAAGGTCTTGCTCAACCGTTCCTCGAGCCGTGCGCGGTAGTGCTCGACAACCCGAGGGGCGCGCTCGGCAACCACCTCGAGGCACGACGCGATGGCGCGGCCATTGGCCGCCAGATCGACCGCCATGGCGCGACCCTCTTCGGCCCGCATCCGGTCCATGTGCTCGATCGCCGCCTGAAGGGCCTCGTGGATCAGGGGCCAATCGGTCTCGGCGTGGATGGAACGGTTGGTTTG
>DYLT01000411.1 GCA_020721945.1 Blastopirellula marina | reverse complement strand
ACGCTCCCAAGCGTACTCTTCTTGGAGACCCCCGCTCTTTCATGGTATCTGGAATCATGGGTCTTGAACCCAGGTGGCCCCCTTTTCGCCGCCCGCCCTGGCCCCCTTTCTGCTGCTCATCGCCAAGGCGGCCGAAACGGCCGCACCACAAGTCTTGCCAGACTGCGCGGAGAGCCAAAAAAGCCTCCCGGCGTCGCTCCCCTATCTTCCTCGATGCCGGGGTGGTGTGCTAGGCTGGGCGAGGTTCGCCCGACCTCGACTGGCCCCCGGAGACGCTGCCGTGACCACCGCCAACGTCGCCTACCTGGTTTTCGACACCGAGAGCGTGGCCGACGCCTCGTTGGTGGCCCGGCTCCGCTATGCCGGCCAGTCGGTGGCGCCGGCCGAGGCGGTCCGACGCTACCGCGACGAGCTGCTCGCCAAGCACGACACCGATTTCATCCCCTACACCTACCAGGTTCCCATTGCGGTGGCCGTGGCCAAGGTGACGGCCGATTTCCGGCTCGTGGATCTGGTGCTGCTCGACGAGCCCGAGTTCCGGCCCCACGTGATTACCGAGAAGTTCTGGCGCGGCTGGGAGATGTACCGGCGACCGACGCTGGTGAGTTTCAACGGCCGGAGCTTCGACATCCCGCTGTTGGAACTGGCGGCGTTTCGATTCGGCGTGAGCGTGCCGGGCTGGTTCAATGCGGCGGGCAGGGCCTTCGACCAGCCCCGCGGCCGTTACAACGTCCAGTGCCACCTGGACCTCTGCGAGTTGCTGACGAATTTCGGCTCCAGCCGATTCGCGGGCGGCCTGAACCTGGCCGCCAATTTGCTCGGCAAACCGGGCAAGATGGATGTGCATGGGGACATGGTCCAAGACATGTACGAGGCCGGTCGGTTGGCCGAAATCAACGACTACTGCCGCTGCGACGTGTTGGACACGTATTTCGTGTTCCTCCGAACCCGGGTCTTAGTGGGGCAACTGGCATTGGAGGGGGAGCAACAGCTCATCGCCGAAACCAAACGCTGGCTCGAAGAGAACGCCAGCCGGGTCCGCGCCTATGCCTTGTACTTGGAGCACTGGGGCGATTGGGCGAATCCGTGGCACTCCTAGGGGGGGCATGTACCCGCTACTCTGTGTATATTGTGCGGTGCGGCACTTTCCCCGAGAATTCCATTTGACTTGCCGTTGGCATGGGCTAGGATTTTCGATGTGAGGAGGTTAGGTGCGGTTGCCTCGCCGACGGCCTCCCCACAGGGACACCGCGTCGAGGCGTCAGGCATTGCATCCCGCGGTGGAAGCCCGTCGTGTGTCGACGCCTGACAGACACCCGTCGGGCTTTTTTTCTGCGCCGAGAGCGCCTGCGGTCCGCCGAAGCCCTTGACAAACGTCCCGGGATTCTGTACATAAGTACATATTCCGGCGTAGGCGATGCGTCGACCGCGGCGAGGCCCCGATCATGGCCAATCTGCCCCAGGAGAATCTCCGTCGTCTGATGACGCGCGCGGGGTTGACCATCGAACAACTGGCACAGCGGGCGCGCGTCGACAGCCGTTCGATCCGCGGCATTCTCGATGGCTCGAATCGGCCCCATGCCCGCACGCTTCACCGTCTGGCCGAGGGGCTCGGCGTGGATGCCGACGAGTTCTTTCTTGATCCGGTCCGGTTGCTTTATCGCCGTCTCGACCGGCAAACCAACCCCCTGGTGGCCGAGATCCTTCAGGCGCATCCCGAGCTGACCGAGGGGTGGACCGCCGTTGATTTCGACGAGTTGCACAGCCGGTTCGGCACCGGTGGTGGGCTAACGGCCGACGGGGCCCTGGAGACGATTCGCCAGATGAATCGCAATCGGTCGCTCCACGAGCGGCTTGCGGTGCTGTTGGAGACGAGCCAGAGGGAACTGATCGGCAAGCTGATTGATGCGTTCTACGAGCAAGTCCTCGTTTCCGACGACCCCAGGCCCTTGGGTCAGGATGGTTAAAGTCTCTGGGCGGTTTGGCCGATAGGGGGAGTGCCGAGGAAGCGGGTCCTCCAGACACTTTGCGCAATTAGCCTCTTCCTCGCAACTTGCTCCAACGGCGGCGTCTTATGACAGAGCCATCCTCAGTGGGGGCGACCATGGGTGCGCAGCGCGCCTCAGGCGGCAAGTCCGCGGGGGCTGCGCCCACGGGCCGTCGCGGTCCGGTTCGTCTGAAAGACCTGCCGAACTACGCGCGCAGCCTGCTGCGCATTCAGGTTCCGGTTGTGGTCACGCTTGCCCAGAAACGCATGCATTTGGGGCGTGTGCTCGAATGGGGGCCCGGCTCGCTGATCCAGTTCGACAAGTCGTGCGAAGAGATGCTCGAGCTGTCGGCGGGCGGCCACCCGATCGCGGTGGGCGAGGCGGTCAAGGTGGGCGACAAGTTCGGTCTGCGCATCACCTCGATGATTCTGCCCGACGAGCGGTTCCAGGCGGTGCGCCCCGAGACGCGGCCCTCGGCCGGCTAGCCCGGTCGGCTGGGTGCTTGCACCGACGTGGCTTCGTCGACTTGCGGAATCGGTCGCCCGCGCTCCTCCGTGCGTCCCCGCGCGGACCAGGCGCTTTCCGGCTGGATACGTGGGTGCAAGCCCGCGCTACTGCTTGGGTTTGGTCGCGGCGTTCTTCTTGGCTTCCAGGGCGGCCTTGAACACGTGGAGTTCTTTGACCAGAAGCCCGGAGTGGGGTTCCATCTCGATCGCCTTGGTCTGCACGCGCACGGCTTCGTTGAGTTCGCCGCGTGCGAAGTGGACGTGGGCGAGCGTGTCGAGGTATGCGCCGTTGTTCGGGCTCAGTTCGAGCGACTTGCGCGAGAACTTCAACGCCTCGTCGAGATCTCCCTTCGTGTTCCCCACGAGCCAGGCATACTGGTTGTAGTGGTTGGCATCGTCGGGCTCTTCGAGGATCTGTTCTTTCATCATGGCCGCGGCCCGTTCGACCAGCCTGTGCGCACGCTTGCGTTGTTCCGGGGTTGCGTCGGGGAGCCGGTAGAAGGCGATCAGGGCGTCGACTTCGGTGGGGTCGGCGCGGAGGGCATCTTCGAGGTGCTGGACGTGGTTGGCCTGGTCGCCCTGTTCTTTGGCGTGGCAGGCGAGGAAGTAGTGCATGCGCGCGACCATTTCGTGGCGGCGGCGGCCGGCCAGCTCTTCCTGCCGGATGCGTTTTTCGGTGAAGACTTCGATGGCCCCGCGCAGGGCTTCGGCCGCGGCCTGGTGGTTGCCCTGATCGTGGAGCATCTCGGCCAGGGCGTTGTTGGCAAGGACGGTGGCGACCGGCAGGCCCGCGCCG
>DYLT01000410.1 GCA_020721945.1 Blastopirellula marina | reverse complement strand
GGCCGTGTGCTAGAATAGAATGAGCTTGATTGTGAGACTCAATCTCATTCGACCGCCGCTGGGCCCCGCCGTGGACGACTCGGCCTCGATCCCCGTAACCCGCCTTGCCGCCGGGCAATCCGCCCAGGTCAGCCGCGTGCGCGGCCGGCCCGAGGACGCCCATCGCCTCGAAGAGTTCGGCCTGCGCCGGGGGGCGCGGATCCAGATGTTCCGCCCGGGGAATCCGTGCATCCTCCGTTTGTCGGGGAGCAAGGTCTGCTTCCGCTCCGATCAACTGTCGGACGTCCTCGTGACGCCCTTCCCCCCGCCGCCGTAGCGGCGCAAGCCAGCCGTGCTATGCCCTCATCCCGTGAGCTTGCCTCGCTGTGCGTCGCTCTGATCGGCAATCCGAACACAGGCAAGTCGACACTCTTTAGCGCCCTGGTGGGGGTTCACCAGCGGATTGGGAACTACCCGGGCGTCACGGTCGAGAAGAAAACCGGGGAGCTGGAGCACGGTGGCCGGCGGTACACGTTCGTCGATTTGCCAGGCCTTTATAGCCTTGCCCCTCGCTCGCGGGATGAGATGGTTACGGTCGATGTGCTCTTGGGCCGTGGCCATGACCTCCCACCGGTAAGTGCGGTGGTCTGTATCGTCGATGCGAGCAATCTCGAACGCCACCTGTACCTGGTGAGCCAAGTGCTTGAACTCGGTCTGCCCACGGTGCTGGCGCTCAACATGCTCGACGTGGCCGCGGAGCAAGGCATTGCGATCGACGCGGCCCGGCTCGAGCAGCAATTGGGCATTCCCGTGGTGCCGATGCGGGCGAACCGGGGGATCGGCGTGGAGGAGTTGAAAGCGGCGCTGGCGCGGGTCGTTGAGTCGCCCGTGACCGCGCGGGCCAGCGTGTTTCCCGCCCCGTTCGAGACCGAGGTCGCCCGACTCGAGGGATTACTGGCCGGCTCCGGCACCGGTGGGGCCGCGCCCGGTCTTGGCCGCGCACGCCAGCGCCGGTTTCGCTTCCGTTTCGGTTCACGAGGGACAAGACACGCCCACCCATGCCAGGGCCGAGCGGCTTGCGACGGGCCGCGCGGTACGGCGTCGTCGCTGCCCCGCCCGCTGATCCGACGCCTGTTGCTCGATACCAGCGGGTATCTTCAGTCGCTGATCCTTCCCCACGCGAACGGGCGGCTGGACGCCGAGATCCGGGCCGCGCGCGACCGTCTGGCGGCCGCAGGCTGCGATGTGCCCGGGATCGAAACCAGGGCACGATACGCCTGGGTCCACCGGGTCCTGGACGGCGCCGTGACCCAGCCCGGTCAGTACAAGCCCACCGTGAGCGACCGGGTGGACCGGGTGCTGACCCACCGTGTCTTCGGCACCCTGGTGTTCGCCGTGATGATGCTCGTGGTCTTTCAGTCGGTGTTCGTCTGGGCCGAGCCGCTGATGAACGCGATCGACGCGGCGGTCAAGCTTGCCGGCGGGTTGGTCACCTCGCACATGGCCGACGGGGCCTTGAGAAGCCTGTTGGCCGACGGCGTGGTGGCCGGCGTGGGCGGCGTGCTGACGTTCCTTCCCCAGATTCTCGTGCTGTTCTTCTTTCTGGCCCTGCTGGAGGACTGCGGCTACATGGCGCGGGCCGCGTACCTCATGGATACCCTGATGGTCCGCGTGGGGCTCAGCGGCAAGTCGTTCATCCCGCTCCTTTCGTCGTTCGCCTGCGCCATTCCGGGAATCATGGCGACCCGGGTCATCGAAAACGAGCGCGATCGCCTGACGACCATTCTCGTGGCACCGCTGATGACGTGCTCGGCCAGATTGCCCGTCTATGGGTTGTTGATCGCGGCATTCATTCCGGAGACCTCGTTTCTGGGCGGGTGGATCAAGCTGCGAGGCATGACCCTGGCGGCCTTTTACCTGTTGGGCATCGTGGCGGCGGTGCTGGTGGCCAGGCTGCTCAAGAAGACCCTGCTGCGAGGCAAGGCCCCTCCCTTCTTGATGGAGCTGCCCAGCTACAAATGGCCCTCGCCGCGGACCGTGTTCCATCGGGTGGTCGAACGGGCGTTCTCGTTCGTGCGGTTTGCGGGCTCGCTCATCCTGGCCGTCTCGATCCTGGTCTGGGCGGCGTTGTACTATCCGCACGATCCCGAGGCGATCGACCCGGCCTTGCGAGCCGAACGGCACGACGTCGCCGCACGAATCGCGGTGCTGCCGGAAGCATCGCCCGACCACGCCGTGCTGGCCGAGCGCCTGGACGAACTCGACCACGCCATCGCGGCGGCCTACCAGCGGCAGAGCTATCTGGGCCGTTTCGGCCGGGCGATCGAGCCGGTGTTCCGGCCCCTGGGCTGGGATTGGCGCATCGGTTCGGCGGTGATCGCCTCGTTTCCGGCCCGGGAGGTCGTGGTCGCCACGCTCGGCGTGATCTTCGATCTCGGCGACGAGCCCGACGCAGCCGACGCCGAGGCCCAGACCCGTTTCCAGGCGAAGCTCCACGCGGCGACCTGGGATGGCGACGGCCAGCCGCTCTTTACCCTGCCGGTGGCCCTGTCGATCATGGTCTTTTACGCCCTGTGCGCCCAGTGTGCCGCCACCCTGGCCGTCATCCGCCACGAGACGAACAGTTGGCGCTGGCCGCTGTTCACGTTCACCTACATGACGGCGCTGGCCTACACCGCGGCCCTGGCGACCTATCAGGTGGGCACCTGGCTGGCGGGATGACCGGCCCATGCGTTACGATCTCGTCTTCTGCAATGCGTGGATCCTCGATGGGACGGGCGCCGCGGGACACTGGGGCGATGTCGGCGTGTCCGGGGAGCGGATCGCGTACGTGGGGCCCCGCTGCCCCCAGCCGGCACGCCGGACGATCGACGCCAGAGGCCTGGCCATCGCCCCCGGCTTCGTGGATGTGCATACCCATAGCGACCTCATGCTTCTGGCGCATCCGGACGCCAGCGCCAAGGTCATGCAGGGAGTGACCACCGAAGTGATCGGCCAGGACGGCCTTTCCTACGCGCCGCTTGCCGAGCACACGCGGGACTACTTCCGGGCCACGTTCCAAGCCCTCAACGGCGACCCGCCGGGCCTGGCATGGCGATGGCGCAGCATCGGCGAGTACCTGGCCGAGTTCGAGCGCGGCACCGCGGTCAACGTGGCGATGCTCGTGCCGCACGGGAACGTGCGCGCGGCGATCCTCGGACTCGAAAACCGGCGCGCTACCCCGAGCGAACGCGCGGCCATGCAGGCGTTGCTTCGCCGCGGCATGGCCGAAGGGGCGCTCGGGCTCTCGACCGGTCTGACCTATGCCCCGTGCTCCCTCGC
>DYLT01000409.1 GCA_020721945.1 Blastopirellula marina | reverse complement strand
GGGCCCTGGGCGAAGTCGGCGTCGATGCGGCCCGGGTCGATCCACATGCCGTTCTCGTCCACTCGCATGGTGCCCAACTCGAAGTCGAGGCTCAGGCGTTGGGCCTCGTAGTCGACCCAGGCCCTAAGGAACGCGTTTTGCGCATCGAGCAAACGCTGGAGGGCATCGACCAGGTCGCGGCCCACGTTCGAGCCAGACTCCGAGCCCTTTTCGCCCACCCGGGGCGGACGCTGGAGGTTCAGCCGCGCAACCTCGACCTGGTCGATGGCCACGCGGACGGCCGCACGCCGGATTTCGAAGTTCAACTGGCTCAGCCGGGTGGATCGGAGCACGCTACGCACGTTCTGGGCCACGCGGTCTTCGAACTGGTAGTAGGCGCGTCGCGCCCGCTGGTAGTTGATCAGCGACTCGCGGTAGGCATTACGTTCGACGACGCGGGTCAAGGGGGCGTCGAACTCCAGGCCGACGCTCAGGCGGCCGTTGGTGTCGCGGAAGCGGAAGGGGTTATCGCCCACGGTGCCCAGGTCGCCGCTGAGTCGTACATTCAGTTCGCTGCGCAGGGCGTTGGCCGCGATCTCGATCTGGCGCCACTGGTCGACCAGGGCCGCCCGCGCGTTCATCCAGTCGGGACGGTTCTGCCTTGCGATCTTGATGCCTTGCTCGGGCTGGAGTTCGACCCGGACCAAGGCGATCGATTCCAATCGCGCGCGGGCCTGGACCACCGAGAGGTTCGAAAGGAGTTCGGCGAAGTCGCCGGCCAGGCGTGTCAAGTCGTTGCGCCAGGTGTCCCAGGCCAGGCGTGCGGGGTCCTTCGGGCCCGCGTCTTTGGGCGGCAGGGGCGGCGGATCGGGAAAAGCCGGCAAGGCGGCCTGGGCCTTTTTGAGGTCCCGGGCGACGGCCTGGTAATCGCGGGCGACGCGGGCGATCCGCTCGTCGAACGCCTTCACGTCGTACAGCGACGGATCAACTTCCGACTCGGGCCCTGCCCGATCGGTCACCTCGTGCAGGTGCTTGCGCCGGGCCGGAGCGACTTCGAGCAGTTGTTCGAGGTCGGGCCGGATCCCCTCGAGCCAGTAGGCCGCGTCCTTGGCGGTGGCGGCCAGGCGGTCCCGCCAGTCGGCCGGCACCACGCTTTCCGGGTTGAAGAGAATGGTCAAAAGGTCGTCGGCCTCTTCCAAGTCGCGTGTCAAGGCTGGATCGATCAGGTCGAAGCGCCGCAAGAGCGGGTCCTCGATGCGCACGTTGAGGTCCGGAGGCAGCCCGAGCGTGATCTTGAATCCGTCGAGCCGCTCCTGGTAGGCCGAGAGGCTCGACATCAGGCCGATCTGGGCGCTGTACAGGGCCTGCCTGGCCAGATCGACTTGGAACCGATCGCGGACGCGGTTGGCCTCGTACAAGGCCTCGAGCTGTTTCAGGCTGTCTTGCAGGCCCGTAATGTTCATCTGCTGGTTGCGGATGTTGACCTGGTCCTCGAGCAGCCCCAGGAACCCGCCGGCCGTAGCGGACGGACTGGCGGGGCTGAGCGCGCCGAGCGAGAGCGGTCCGCGCGATGGACCGGGACCGGGGTTTCGGCCCGCCACCACTTGCGCGTAAAAGCCGCGACGGTACTGCTCCATCTGCCGGAGGTTGGCCAACAGTGCCCGCTCGGATTGGGTCAGGTGCTCGAGGACGACCGCCCGGCCCGCCTCGCGCAACAGGGGCTGGACCAGCGAGAAGCTCAACAGCGAATTGGCGCTATAGGTGTTTGGGCCCGAGAACTGCCAGACCAGCGAGTTGGCGAACCCCACGATCAGCTCGCCGCCGGTCGCGAACAACCGCTTGGCCTGGAGGTCGGAATCGACGTTCAACAGACTCTGCGACTGCCCGCCGCCGCGGTATCTTCCCTGGTGTTCGAAGGAAGTCAAGTTGGTGAAAAAGAACTGCGTGTCGAAACGAAATCGCTCGAACGTGACATCCAGCGCGGCCAGGTAGAGGTCTTCGAGATTGGTCTGATAATCGACCGAGTGGAGCAAGGCCGTTTGCACGGCGGCCCGGCGGTCGAGAACGAGTTCGCCTTTCGCGTTTCGAGGCAGGTACGCCAGCCAGCCCGGGTTTTCGACGGACGACGTATCGCCGTAGCAGTGCCAGCACGGCCAACCCCGCTTGCCGTCGACGCAGTGCATGTAGCGATGCGACTGGGGGTCGTCGGGAGGCATTGGCGGGCAATCGGGGTTATGGGGATCGTAGAAACGCGCGTGGGGGTCGGGCTGGATCGTGAAGTCCTCGATTTGCCAACGGGGATCCTGGGTGGCGCACGCGGTGGTCGCGTACACCTCTTGGTCGGCCTGCTTTCGATAGTGGGCCCGATGGCAGCCCGCCAGGCTCGCCAAGGCCGCCAGCGTGACCCAGCCGACGCAAGAACGCCACGACCATGGGGTGTGATTGCCAATCGTCATCGATGCGAATCGCCGTGGAGCATTCCCCTCTCTTATGGGGATCGCGCGGGGCGGCAAAGGCTGCCCAGGCGCTCGAGTTGCCGTGTTTGAACTCTTCGGCCCCCAAGAGATATCGACTTGAACGATTGTGTCGGTTGTGCGGAGGGGTCGCCTGCGCATCCCACGCTTGCCGGGGGGGCCGAGCTGACCGGGGGCGAACCCGAGGGAAATCCCGTCAAGTCAAGCAGTTGCAGAGAATACATGGGTTGGGAAAATGCTTGACACTTAGGGAACCCCTGAATAGGATCGAGATTACAGAATTCCGCCGCGGGTGGGTTTTCGGTAGCCGGGGCGCTGTCAGCGCTCTGGTCCGCCAGGCTGATCCAACTCTCTTTTGCCGAGTTGCCCGTCATGAGCATCTGGAACAAGGTCCTGGCCGGCCTGGTGCTTGTTAGCTCGCTGGTGTTCTTTTACCTCGCGCTGCGGGCGCTCAAGACCCATCAGCATTGGCGCGACCTGTTGGCCAAGCACCAAAGCAGCCTGGAGGCGGCCTTGGAAGAGCAGCAGAAGCTGCTTCGGGGCACGCCGGACGGCACGACGCTCGGCGTGCGTCAGGTGCAGGCCCAGATCCATCGGCTGAACGTGGCACGGGGGCGGGTCTGGGCGAACACCCAGCCGCAACGGGTGGATCAGGCCACGGGAGAGGCCACGGTCATGCCGCCGGCCGAGGCGGTCTACTACAAGCCCGAGGACAAGCCCGAGAACACCCAACTCTCGATCTTTGTCCAACCCGGCCCGCAAACCCCGCCTGCCTATCTCGGCGAATTTCAAATCGTGGGCACGGCCAACGGCCACAAGGTCTGGCAGATCCGGCCCACGCGGACCCTCTCGCCGCTGGAGTTGGCCCGCCTCCAACAGGC
>DYLT01000408.1 GCA_020721945.1 Blastopirellula marina | reverse complement strand
GCCCAGGTTCCGGAACAAACGGTCGCGGTGCGGGTTCTGCGGACCGCGTTGGTCCCAAAGGCCGGCTTGAGAGAAATAGAGATCGGGCCAACCGTCGGCGTCGTAGTCGATCACCCCCACGCCACCGCCGGGGGCCGTGAGGATGTGGTCCGGCCCGTAGGTCGGCGTCGTGCCATTGAAGTATTGGAACGAAAGCCCCGCCTTTCCGGCCATATCGACCAGACGCACGTCGCCATCGACCGGACCCCGTGACGCAGGACCACGCACCGCCTCGCCGGGTTCCGGCCATTTGGGCAGGGGATAGGCCGCCAGGTCGACCGCCAGGGCCGGCTGGGCCGAGGCAATCGTGAATTCGCCCGGGGCCAACGTCGCCAGCCGAAACCGGCGAAGCCCCGCCCGAGCCCATTCTGTGTCGGGATCGAGCAGCACGGCGGCCTGGCACCAACCCATCGCCTCCCACCAGCATCCCAATTGCTCGTTGATTTCGGCCACCTGGCGCATCAACTCCAGATCGGGCAGGTTCTGCAACTGGCTGAGCGTGAAATCGAGTTTCGACAGCAAGCGTGCCCGTTCGACGAACGGCTCGGCGGCTTCCGGCGACCCTAGCGCAATGAGCACCTGGGACAACTGGAAATTCGAGCTGGCATGGTTCGGATGCAGCCGCAGCGCCTCGAGAAAACACCGTACCGCCGCACGAGGCTGGCCGTTGCGCTTGGCCCACATCCCCCGCGCGTACCAGATTCTCGGGTGGGACTCGGCGATCTTCGGAAGCGAGGCATTCCAGCGGAGAAACAAGGCCGGATCGGGCGCTTCGAGCAGCACTTCCCCCAGGCGCGCCAGGGCCTCGACCTGCTCGGGATCGCGCTGGACGATCTTGCGGAAAATCGCCTCGGCCTGCGCGGCATCGTCGCGTCGCAAAAGGGCAAGCCGCCCTCGCCCCAGAAGCACCACGGGATCGTCGGGCACGGCCTGACGGCACTTTTCGATGAACGCGGGATTGTCGATCATCATGCTGTCGATCCCGCCGACCATCAAGAGTTCGTCCCGGCCGCACTGCCCACTTCGAATCAGGGCTTGCACGAACGGCAGGGCCTCCCACGTGCGTCCCTCGGTGTTCAACAGCACGGCCAGCTTTTCGTTGGCCTTGACATGCTGCGGATCGAGGTCGAGCACGCGACGGAAGTGCTTCTCGGCGGCCGATGCCTGACCGGCCGAGACGAGCCGCACGCCCGCCAGGTACTGCGCGTGGACGTACTCGGCCGGCGCGTCGGGAGAAACCCGCTCGAACAGGGCGAGCGCTTCCTCGTCGCGGGCACGCTTGCACGCCGCTTCGCCCGCGATCACCAGCGCAAGGGGGCAGTCGGGCCAGGCCCCCAGCACGGCCAGGGCGAGCTGGCCCGCCTCGGCATGACGGCCTTGGACCAGCGCCATCGCCGCGTGCCGAAGCTGCCGGGTCTGGGCGTCCGGCAACAAGGCGGGGCGCAACGACACCACGGCCCCGGCCAACACCAGCGCCACCGCCCACCATCGTCCCGAACCGGACAGCCGGGCCGCAGCCTGCCCCCGCGTCTGGACCGATTCCCCGCGGTTCATGGCTTCCGATCGGCAACAAGACCCCAACCGAGCAGCGCCACGCCCGCAAGCGACAAGACCAGACTGGTGGGCAACAGAACCTGACTGGCAAAGGCCGCGTGCGGAAACCCGATCAAGTGTGCATGCGCAAACGCTTGCTCCGCTGCGGCAATCAAAACGGCGCCGGTAACAAGTCGCATCGGTCTCGGACCTTTCACGGGTCGCAGCATCGTGATATGATGATAGGAATCGCATTATCGTCGAACCCTCCATGCGACGCAACGCGCCGGCGCCGGGGGTTGCCGTCGCGCGTTGAGGCGTTGTGCCCGTTGCGGGAGAGAGTACTGATGAGCGATTGTCCGCACGACGAAGCCTGGACGCGTCTGCTGTGGCGGGGAGCCGTGATCCCGTTGTTGCTGGGACTTTGCCCTGCGGCCGGGGTAGAGTTGGATTACCCGATTTCGTTGGTGGCCCACCCTTCGGGGGCCTTGTATCTGGCGGACCGTAATCTGCCTGGGGTGTGGCGACTGGATGGGGACCGGTTGAGCCTTTTCCATCAGGCGTCGAAGAAGTTCCGAACTCCGCTCAATGCCATCCGCTGCGTGGCCGTGGACCGCGACGGAAAACTCCTGGCAGGCGACAGCGCCACCTGCGACGTGTATCGCTTCGACGAATCGGGCAGGCCCCAGCCCTTGACGGCCCAGGGCAAGCCCTATGGCCAGATCGGCATCCCCATGTCCATTGTCAACGACGCCCAAGGCGACTTGTTGGTCTCCGACCTCGAGACCCACCGTATCTGGAAGGTGCCTCGATCCGGCGGGAAAGCCGAGTCGCGGTTCTCGCTGCCGGCGCCGCGCGGGCTGTTTTTCGATCCGAAGCAGCGGCTTTGGGCCATCTCGGGGCGCACCTTGGTTCGCATTTCGCCCGGCGGCGAGAAAGAGACGGTCGTGGGCGATGGCGTGTTTCGTTTTCCTCACTGTGTGGCAGTCCAGGACGACGGCACGGCCTTCGTCGCCGACGGCGCCGCCAAGACCATCTGGAAGGTCGCGCCCGGGAGCAAACCCGAACCGTGGGTCCGGGGCGACCCGTTGGACAATCCGGTGGGCCTCCACCTGCACCAGGGCAAGGTGCTGGTTGCCGATCCCCGAGCCAAAGCCGTCTTCGAGATCGACTCGGGCGGCAAGCTGACGCGCCGCCCCCTCCAACGAGCGGATCGCTGACGGTTTTGGGGCCGGCTCGCTCCATGCCCACGCCTTCTTCCATGCCATTGCCCGTGTCGCCGCCTGCTTCTGAATCCGCCGGAGCGAACCCCCGCGTCGCCGTGGTCGGCGGCGGCATTTCGGGGTTGGCGGCCGCGCACCGCCTGGTGGAACTCGACCCGAAGATCTCGCTGACCCTGTACGAGCGAGCCGCGCGGCTTGGGGGGGTCCTCTCGACGGTCCACGAGGGCGGATTTCAGGTCGAGCAAAGCGCCGACAATTTCATCACCACCGTGCCCTGGGGCACGGATCTCTGCCGGCGCATCGGCTTGCGCGACGAACTGATCGGCACCAATCCGGCGCATCGGCAGACGTTCGTGGTTCGTCGCGGGCGGATGTACAAGCTTCCCGACGGCTTCCTCATGATGGCGCCCACGCGCATGTGGCCTTTGGCCGTCACGCGGATCCTCAGCCCGCTCGGCAAGCTCCGCGCGGGTCTGGAGTACTTCATTCCGCCGCGGCGGGACGAAGGCGACGAGAGCATGGCGGCGTTCGTGCGCCGCCGTCTGGGACGCGAGGTCTTCGAACGGCTCGTCGA
>DYLT01000045.1 GCA_020721945.1 Blastopirellula marina | reverse complement strand
TTGACCGCGGGCTTCCCGCCGAGCCGGGTCTATCGCATTCCCGGCGGCGTCGCCATCCCGCCCGCACGCCGCGACGACACGCGGCGCGCGGCCCGCGAAACCCTGGCCGAAGTCTCGGCCTCGCTGAACCTGGCAGACGATTCGCCCCTGGCCGTCTACACCGGCCGGCTGTTGCGCAACCGGGGACTCCCCGAACTGGTCGCCGCGTGGCGCCACGTGATCGACCAGCGCCCGGACGCACGGCTCTGGTTGCTGGGCGAAGGACGTGCTCAGCGGGCCCTCGAGGACGAGATCGAGGCGTTGGGCCTGGTGGGCAGCGTCGTGCTGGCCGGCGTGTTCGATCATGTCGACGCAATCCTCGCGGCCGCCGACATGGCGGTCCAGCCCGCCCACGAGGGCGGGCTGTCGCTAGCGGTCCTCGAAGCGATGGCGGCCGGGTTGCCGGTGGTCGCCAGCGACATCGCCGATCACCGGGATCTGATCGACGACGGTCAGACGGGGCTCTTGGTCCGCGCGCCAACGCCCGACCGACTCGGCGCAGCGATCCTCCGGCTGATCGGCGATTTGCCGTGGGCCCGGCGGCTTGGCCAGGCCGCGCGCGATCGGGCCATCGAGCGGTTTTCGCTCGATCGCCAGGCGGCCGACTATGCGCGGTTGTTCGAGCGCCTGATCGACTCCGGCTAAGGACCCGTCCTCGCCATGCCGTACCGTATTCTCCACATCATTCCCACGTTGGATCGCTCGGGCGCCGAGAAGCAGTTGCTTCTGCTGGCCGCGAACCTTCCGCGCGACGAGTTCGAGGTGCATGTCTGCGCCCTGACCCGCGGCGGGCCGCTGCGACCCGAGTTCCAGGCGGCCGGCGTGCCCGTCACCGTGCTCGGCAAGGCGTGGAAGTTCGATCCCGTGGCCCTTTGGCGCCTGCGCCAATTCGTGGCGCGCCTGGGGCCGGACCTCGTGCACACGTGGATTTTCGCGGCCAATGCGTATGGGCGTGCGGCGGGGATCCTGGCGGGAGTGCGGTGCCTGGTGGCGGGCGAGCGGTGCGTCGACCCCTGGAAAGGCCCGATCGAGCTGGCGATCGACCGCTGGCTCGCCCGGCGCACGGCCTGTATGGTGGGCAATAGCCCCGGGGTGCGCGATTTCTACGTGTCGCGCGGCCTGCCGGCCGAACGGTTCGAGGTGATTCCCAACGGCATTCCTCCCGCCGCACCGCCGGGGACGTCGCGGCGCGAGGTGTTCGCGGCGCTGGGGTTGCCGGCAACCGCCCGCGTCGCCGCGCTGGTCGGGCGCCTTTGGCCCCAGAAACGGGTCCGCGACGCGATCTGGGCCACCGATCTGATGCGGGTCTTCCCCTACGATTTCCACCTCGTCGTTCTGGGCGACGGCCCACAACGCGACCGCCTCGAGCAGTTCCGCGATCAGGTCGACGTGCATGACAAGGTCCACTTTGTCGGGCAGCGCGACGATGTCGACCAGATCTTGCCGCATTGCGATGTCCTCTGGTCGCCCAGCGCGTTCGAGGGCCAGTCGAACGCGATCATGGAGGCGATGGCCGCGGGCGTGCCGGTCGTGGCGACCGACATTCCTGGCACGCGCGACCTGGTGGTCGATGGGGAGACGGGCTTTCTGGTTCCCACGCCCGACCGGCCTGCCGAATCGGCAACAATCAACGACGCGGTGGCCCGGGGACTTTGCCGGTACACGGTCAAGCTGCTCGGCGACCCGGCGCTGGCCCGGCGCCTGGGCGAAGCCGGCCGGCAACGGATGCTCGCCGAGTTCAGCGTCGAGCGGATGGTCGCCCGCTATGCCCAGTTGTACCGCCGGCTCTTGGGCGCCCCGGCAATCCACGACCCATAAGAGTCGGAACCATGCGAAACGCCTTTGCGATGCTTTTCGGATGCAGCGCGCTGCTTGTCCCCATCGCGTTGGCCGGCGCGGAACCAGCGTCGACCGTTCACACGGCATGCGCCGAGGAACGCGGCCTGGCACAAACGCCGTGGTTCGTCAGCGGCACCGAGGGATACCACACCTACCGTATCCCTTCGCTGGTCGTCACGACCAAGGGCACTCTGTTGGCCTTTTGCGAGGGGCGCAAGCACGGCCGCGGCGACACGGGCGATATCGACCTGCTCGTGCGCCGTTCGACCGATGGCGGGGTCTCGTGGGGACCGCGGCAGATCGTCTGGGACGACGGCCCGAATACCTGCGGCAACCCGTGCCCCGTGGTCGACCGCGATACCGGCACCGTCTGGCTCCTGTTGACCCACAACCTCGGGGCCGACCGCGAACCCGAGATCATCGCGCAGAAATCGCAAGGCACGCGCACGGTCTGGGTGAGCCACAGCGATGACGACGGGCTGAGCTGGTCCAAGCCCCGCGAGATCACGGCCGCGACCAAACGGCCCGACTGGACGTGGTACGCCACCGGGCCGGGGGCGGGCATCCAAATGCAGCACGGCCCGCACCAGGGAAGGCTGGTCATCCCCTGCGACCACATCGAGGCCAAGACCCAACGATATTACTCGCACGTGATCTATTCCGACGACCACGGTAGAAGCTGGCGTCTTGGCGGGCGCACGCCGCAGCACCAGGTGAACGAGTGCGAGGTGGCCGAGCTGCCCGGCGGCCGGCTCTTGCTCAACATGCGGAACTACGACCGCTCGCAGCGGACCCGCCGGGTGAGCCTCAGCGACGACGGCGGGGCCACGTGGGGCCCGGTCACGGCCGACCCGGCGTTGATCGAACCGATCTGCCAGGCCAGCCTCCGGCGCTACACATGGCCCGGCGAAGGGCGCCCAGGCGTCCTGCTCTTCTCGAACCCGGCCAGCCAGACCAAGCGCGAGAACCTCTCGGTGCGTCTGAGCCGCGACGAAGGCAAGACCTGGCCCATCGCCAAGACGCTCCACGCGGGCCCCAGCGCCTACTCGTGTCTGGCCGTGCTGGCCGACGGCACGATCGGCTGTCTGTACGAGGCGGGCCGGGAGAGCCCGTACGAGACGATCGTGCTGGCGCGATTTTCGCTTGCGTGGCTTACCGCCCCTTCCGCGCCGCGCTAACGCCCGCCAACGGTGGGCGCCCAGCGCCGCGGCACACTTCTATCTCATACCGGTTCGACCCAAGCGCCGTTCTTGACAGAGGAATCGGCGATCGCCTTGAGTTCGTTCCCCGCCTCCCGCTTCTTGAACTCCTCGTCGTATCCCGGACAGGGGCAATCGAGCAGCTTCCGATGGCACTTGTCCATTGCTTCCCCCACCGCCAAGACTTGGGACCACCTGGCCCGAGGCCTTCGTGGACGCCGGCGATTGCGGCAACGCGATGGCACGCCGCGCGTCGTTGGCTTCTGGAGGACTTCCAAGAACCGGGTATAATGAGACATGATGTCTGCACGCGAGTATCCGAGGCGCGAAGACCGATTGCGATCCATGGGCCGACCGATTCCCGGATGTCGAACGATCGTTTGCGTCTTGACGATGTTCGGGCTGGCGTTCAGAGCCGAGGCCCAGGCGCCGGCCGTCACTGCTCCGGAGGGGGCTGCCGTGTTGGAAGAGGCCCTGGTGCGTGCCATCGCCAGGGCCGAGAGGTCGGTGGTGGCCATTGCGCGGGTGCGCAGGGAGCCTCCGGGGGAGCGGCTGGTGCCTGAACTCCGGCCGAACCCTTTCGGCCGGGTCCCGGCCGCCCCGCCCAAGCCGACGGACCCCGATTTTGTGCCGCATGAGTTCGCGACCGGCACGGTGATCGACGCGCGCGGGTTGGTGTTGACGGTGTACCACGTTCTCGGCGAGGACAGCGACTACTACATCACCACGCCCGATCGCAAGGTGTTCCGGGCCCGCATCATCGGGGCCGACCCGCGCAGCGATCTGGCGGTGTTGGCGCCCGACGAATCGTCGGTACCGCGGCCCTTGGCGGCCGAGTTCCCACCGATCGCGCTGGGCGATGCCTCGGGATTGCGCAGAGGGCAGTTCGTCGTGGCCCTGGGCAACCCATACGCCATCGCCCGGGACGGCCAGGCCAGTGCCAGTCTGGGCATCGTGGCGAACCTTGCCCGAAAGGCCCCCGTCGTGCCCGACGAGGCCGACCCGACCGGCAAGACGACCCTGCACCACTTCGGCACCTTGATTCAGACCGACGCCAAGCTGAATCTCGGCACCAGCGGCGGGCCCCTGGTGAATCTGCACGGCGACATGGTGGGGCTGACCACGTCGATCCCCGCCGTGGTCGGTTTCGAGGAGTCGGCCGGGTATGCCATTCCGGTCGATGCCACCTTCCGGAGGGTGGTCGACACGCTCAAGTCGGGCCGCGAGGTGGACTATGGCTTTTTGGGCATCGAGCCGCGCAACTTGGCGCCGGAAGAGACTTCTGCGGGCCGCCAAGGGATTCGGGTCTTCCGCGTGGTGATGGGCTCGCCAGCCCATCGCCAAGGGATCCGGCCCGGCGATCTGGTCACGCGGGTCAACGGGATACCCATCCGCGATGCCGACGGCCTGGTGCTTCATGTGGGGCGTCTGCCCGCCGAGGCGAAGGTGCGTTTGAGCGTTCTCCGCCGCGACCAGCCCCTCGAGGTGGACGTGGAACTGATGAAGTACCGCGTGCGCGGCAAGAAGATCATTACGACGCCGGCACCTGGGTGGCGCGGGATGCGGGTCGATTTTGCCAGCGCGGCCGAGGACCCGGCACACCCCGGCGCGGTTCCCGCCGCGATTCCCGACGCGGTGGCCGTGATCGAGGTCGAACATGGCACGCCGACGTGGGAGGCCGGCATTCGTCCCGGGATGTTGATCAGCCATGTCGAGCGCGCCGCGGTGCGCACGCCCCGGCAGTTCCGCGAGGCCGTTGCCAACAAAGCCGGTCCCGTGCGCGTGCAGGTGACCGGCGAGGGAGGATCGGTTGCGGGCGTCGAGCGGGTGATCGGCCCGGCAGGTTGAAAGCCGCGCTTTGACAGAAATCGCCGACGGCCCTAGGATGGTGCATTCCTCATCTGGACATCGCAAGGGGTTGCCGCGATGAGCGCGACGATCAAGAGCGGGGAGCCCGTAGAGCCAACCTCACGCCAAGGGGTGCTCGCGCACCTGGCCGAGGATGCCGATCCCCAGGAAACCCGCGAATGGCTCGACTCGATCGACTACGTCCTCCAGAGTTGGGGACCCCAGCGGGCGGCGTATCTCTTGGATCGGCTCAAGGAGCGGGCGTTCACTCGGGGCGTGCCGATCGCCTCGTCGGCCACCACGCCCTATGTCAACACGATCCCTCCGGAGCAAGAGCCCCCCTACCCGGGCGACCGCGAACTCGAACGACGCATCAAGAGCATCATCCGCTGGAACGCGATGGCGATGGTGGTGCGGGCCAACCGCGAGAGCCCTGGCATCGGCGGGCACATCTCGAGCTACGCCTCGATCGCCACGCTCTACGAGGTCGGGTTCCATCACTTTTTTCGCGGCAAACAAGGCAACCGGCCAGCCGACCAGGTGTATTTCCAGGGGCATTCGTCGCCCGGCGTCTACGCCCGCGCCTTCTTGCTCGGACGCCTTTCCGAGGAGCAACTGGTCCACTTCCGCCGCGAGTTGGCCCCCGGCGGCGGTCTCTCGTCGTATCCCCACCCGTGGCTAATGCCCGACTTCTGGGAATTCCCCACGGTCTCGATGGGCCTGGGGCCGCTGATGGCGATCTATCAGGCCCGATTCAACCAGTATCTGGCCGACCGCGGAATCCGGCCGGATGCCAACGAATCGAAGGTGTGGTGTTTCGTCGGCGACGGCGAGTGCGACGAGCCCGAGACGCTCGGCGCGATCACCCTGGCCGGCCGCGAGAAGCTCGATAACTTGATCTTCGTGGTCAACTGCAATCTCCAGCGCCTCGACGGCCCGGTCCGCGGCAACGGGAAGATCATTCAGGAGTTGGAAGGCGCGTTTCGTGGGGCGGGCTGGAACGTGATCAAGGTGATCTGGGGCTCCGATTGGGATCCGCTCTTCGCCAACGACACCGAGGGGCTTCTGGTCCAGCGGTGCAACGAGATCGTCGACGGCCAGGAGCAGAAGTACACCGTGATGCCGGGCAGCTATACCCGGCAACACTTCTTCGGGACCCATCCCAAGCTCCTCGAACTGGCCGCGGGACTGACCGACGAGCAGATCCGGCGCCTGCGCCGCGGCGGACACGATCCGGTGAAGGTCTACGCGGCTTACCAGGCCGCGGTCGAACACCGCGGTTCGCCCACGGTGATTTTGGCCAAGACAGTCAAGGGGTATGGATTGGGCGAGGCGGGCGAGGGGCGCAATATCACCCACCAGCAAAAGAAACTCAACGAGGACGAGCTGCGCGAGTTCCGGCGCCGGTTCGATATCCCGATCCCCGAAGAGCAGGTGGCCGACGCCCCCTTCTACAAACCGCCCGACGATAGCCCCGAAATGCGCTATCTCCACGCGCGGCGCCGCGCCTTGGGCGGGTTCGTGCCCAGCCGGCGTTCGGGCGTGATGCGACTCAAACCGCCCAAGTGGGAAGACTACGCCGAGTTCTTCGCCGGCAGTGAGGGGCGCGAAGTCTCGACCACGATGGCCTTCGTGCGCCTGTTGGCACGGCTGATGCGCGATCGGAACCTCGGCCGCTACATCGTGCCGATCGTCCCCGACGAAGCCCGCACCTTCGGCATGGAGGCCCTCTTCCGCCAATTCGGCATCTACTCGCACGTCGGCCAGTTGTACGACCCGGTCGACTCGGACACGGTGCTATACTACCGCGAGGCGCGGGACGGACAGATCCTCGAGGAGGGGATCACCGAGGCCGGCTCGATGTCGTCGTTCATCGCCGCGGCCACGGCCCATTCGAGCCACGGCGTCAGCATGATCCCTTTCTTCATCTACTACTCGATGTTCGGCTTCCAGCGGATTGGCGACCTGGTCTGGGCCGCCGGCGACATGCGGTGCCGCGGATTTCTCTTGGGAGGCACGGCCGGACGGACCACACTGGCCGGCGAAGGACTCCAGCACCAGGATGGCAACAGCCACCTCTACGCGATGGCCTACCCCACCTGCCAGGCCTACGACCCATGCTTCGCCTACGAGATGGCCACCATCGTGCTCGACGGCATCCGGCGGATGTACTTCGAGGAGGAAGACATCTTCTACTACATCACGCTCTTGAACGAGAACTACGCGATGCCGATCCTTCCCATGCGCGACGCGCGCCATGTCAGCGAAGGGATCTGCCGCGGAATCTACTTGCTCGCCGAGCGCGACCTGGGGCCGAAGAACCCGACGGTGCGCCTGTTGGGTAGCGGGGCGATCCTACGCGAGGCCCTCCGCGCCCAGGACCTCTTGGAATCGAAGTTCGGCGTCTCCAGCCAGGTGTACAGTGTGACCAGCTACAAGGCGCTGTATGCCGACGGGCGCCAGTGCCAGCGATGGAACCGCCTGCACCCCGGCGAACCGCCGCGGAAGAGTTACCTGGAACAGGTCTTCGACGGACAAGCGAGCCCGGTCGTCGCCGCGACCGACTACGTCGCCGCCGTGGCCATGTCGGTGGCGCCTTGGGTCGGGGGCCCTTACACGGTCCTCGGGACCGATGGGTTCGGCCGCAGCGAGGACCGCCAGCGCCTGCGGCGCTTCTTCGAGGTCGATGCCGAGAACCTCGCCCTGGCCGCACTCTCGGAATTGGCGCGCCAGGGCAAGTACCCCGGGTCGAAGCTCTCCGCGGCCATCCGGCAACTGGGCCTCGATCCCGAGAAGCCGAACCCGGCTACGTTCTGACCACGGACCACGGACGACCCACCACGCCATGTTCATCGACTTCACACTTCCGGAACTGGGCGAGAACATCGCCAGCGGCGACATCGTCAACATCCTGGTCCACGAGGGCCAGCGCCTCGAGGCGAATCAAGGGGTGGTCGAGCTGGAAACCGAGAAGGCGATCGTCGAGATCCCCTGCCCGCACGCGGGGACCGTCGCCAAGATCCACGTGAAAAAGGGGGACACGGTTCGGGTCGGCCAGACGCTGGTGACCATCGAGGCGGAAGGAGCGGCCGGGGGGGAGCCCGGGCAGGTTCTGGCGGCGTCGGGCGCCGGGGCAAAACCGGCCCCGGCGGTCTCCCAGCCCGCGTCTGCCTCGCCGGGCGCCGCGCGGCCGGCCACCGTGACGAGGGTTCCTGGCGAGGTGCTTCCCGCGGGACCGGCGGCCCGGCGTCTGGCCCGGGAATTGGGGGTCGACTTGGCGCTCGTCGCGGGGACCGGCGCGCGCGGCCGGATTCCCCCCGAGGATGTCCGGTCGGCGGCGGCCGCACCTCCGCCGGCCGCGCCCCCGGTGCCTGCGGTTTTGCGTCCCGCGCCCGCCGCCTTCGAGGCCGTGGTCCCACCCGGCGAACCGGACCGCGATGCCTGGGGCGAGATCCGCCGCGAGAAGATGTCGCAGATCCGCCGGGCGATCGCCGCGCAGATGGCCAGGTCGGCCAGCACCGTGCCCCACGTGACGAACTTCGACGACGCCGACATCACCGAGTTGGAACAGATCCGCAAGGGCGTGCCGCCGGGGTTTTTCGGCCGGGACCTCAAGATCACCCTGATGCCCTTCTTGATGAAGGCCGTGGCGCTTTCCCTTCGCCGCCATCCGCTGCTCAACGCCAGCCTGGACGAAGCCCAGGAGCAGATCGTTTACAAGCAGTACGTGAACCTCGGCATTGCCGTGGATACGCCGCGCGGCCTCGTGGTGCCGGTGGTCCGCCATGCCGACGGCATGTCGATCGGCGAGTTGGCCCTGGCCTTGGCCTCGCTGGCCGAGCGGGCCCGCGCCGCGAAGTTCTCGCTGGAAGAAACCCGCGGGGGCACATTTACCATCAGCAACATGGGCGCGGTGGGCGGCACCTACAGCACGCCGATCATCAACGTGCCCGAGGTCGCCATCCTCTTGGTGGGTCGGTCCCGGTGGCTCCCCGTGGTGCGCGAAGGCCGGATCGAGCCTCGATATCTGCTTCCCTTGAGCCTCTCGTACGACCACCGCCTGGTCGACGGCGCCGCGGCGGCACGGTTCCTCAACGAGGTGATCGGCTTCTTGCAGACGCCGGGGAAGCTGTTGTTGGCCGGGTAACCTGCCGGAGACTTCAAGGACAACCGATGGACACGCAACTTGTCGTTCTGGGCGGTGGGCCCGGCGGATATGCCGCCGCCTTCCTCGCTGCCGACCTGGGCCTTGCCGTGACGATCGTCGATCGGGAGCCGCGCCTGGGCGGGGTGTGCCTGTTGCGCGGGTGCATTCCCTCGAAGGCCCTGCTCCACGTGGCCAAGGCCATGCACGAGGCGACGCACCTGGCCGACTGGGGCGTCACGTTCGCCGCGCCCCGCATCGACCTCGACGCCCTGCGCGCCCGCAAGGAAAAAGTCATCGCCACGCTGAGCGGGGGCCTCGCGCAGTTGGCCAAGAAGCGAAAGGTCCGCGTGATTCGCGCGCAGGCGACGTTCGAGGATTCGCGGACGCTGCGCCTCGATCCGGTGGGCGATGCGGTGCCCGACACGCGCCTGCGATTCGAGCACTGCATCCTCGCCACCGGTTCCAGTCCGGCGAGAATCCCCGCGTTGAGTCTCCCGACGCCGCGCGTGATGAACTCCGACGGCGCGCTCGATCTGGCCGACGTGCCCGAGTCGCTCTTGGTCGTCGGCGGCGGCTACATCGGTCTGGAGATGGGCACCGTCTACGCGGCCTTGGGTAGCCGGGTGACCGTGGTCGAGATGCTCGACGGCCTCTTGCCCGGGGCCGACCGCGACCTGGTCAAGCCGCTTTCCCGACGCCTGGAAAAGGACTTCGAGGCCATCTACCTCAGCGCCAAGGTCGCTTCCCTGGCCGAGAAGCACGACGCGATCGAAGTGACGTTCGAGGGCGACGTCGAGACGAAGACCCAGCGATTCAGCCGGGTGCTCGTCTCCGTGGGGCGCCGGCCCAACAGCGCGGGTCTCGGGCTGGAAAAGACCAAGGTCCAGGTCGATGCCAAGGGCTTCGTCGTGGTCGACGAGCAACAGCGCACGGCCGACCCGCATATCCTGGCCATTGGCGACGTGGCGGGCGAGCCGATGCTGGCCCATAAGGCCGCCCACGAAGGCAAAGTCGCGGCCGAGGTGCTGGCCGGACACGCGGCGGCGTTCGCGCCCCGCGCGATCCCCGCCGTTGTGTTCACCGATCCCGAGGTCGCCTGGGCTGGCGTGACTGAGACCGAGGCCCGCCAGGACGGACGCGCGATCGAGACGGCCGTCTTCCCCTGGGGGGCCAGCGGACGCGCCCAGGCCGTCGGCCGCACCGAAGGGCTGACCAAGTGGATTGTCGACCCCGCGACGCGCCGCGTGATCGGCTGCGGAATCGTCGGCGCGGGCGCCGGCGACCTGATTGGCGAGGCGGTCGTCGCGATCGAACTGGGGGCCACGGTCGAGGACCTCGCGCTGTCGATCCACCCGCATCCCACGCTCGGCGAGACGCTCGGGGCCGCGGCCGAGGTCTTCCTCGGCACGGCGACCGACGTCTATCGCCCCCGATAGCCCCCCGATCCACACGCACGCCGCGCCGTCACGGACCGAGGCGGTACGCGAACGCCTCCGGCGACGCGGTGAGGACCACCATCTCGCCGTCGCGGCGCAACGCCTGGCGCCCCAACACGCGCCCGTCTTCGGCCAATGCCTCGACCTGGACAAGCTCGGGCAGGCGCCAGGGCAAAGGCGCCTGCCGGAGGCGGATCTCGGTCGGCTTGCGGGCCTCGGGCAGCGGCACGACCACAAGCCGTTGCCCCTCGACCGTCAGCCGGAACCCGCCCGCCGTGACTGCCGCGCCGAAGTCGATCGGTTTGCCCTCGGGGTTCTGCCGGGCGAGCACGGGGTCGGGCTCGGGCTGGTGGGGCGTCCAGGTCACGCCGGTCACGTGGTTTCCTTGCCCTTGAAGGTGAATCCGGCCCAGGCGGATCCTCCGACCGCCGTCGTCCGGGCCGGAAAGCGGCAGCCGGACGCCGGTTTTCGGATGGTAGATTCCCACGCGAAGTTCGCAGACTTGCCCCGGGGCAAGGCCCTCGGGGATGCTCGTCACCGCGACGCCTGAAAACACGCCTCGTTGCTCGCGATCGAAGCGTCGGGGCCGGTGGCCGGCCTGGAAGACGATCTCGCCTTCCGCATCGCAGAAGTGGACGAACGGCACCCACCCGGCCGGAATCGACACGTCGGCCTGCCACTGGAACGTAATCTCCAACCCCCGCCCACCCGTGTGCCGGACCTTCTCGACCGCCACGCGGATCGGCAGGGTCTCGGCCACGACCTCGCGGCCGTTCACAAAGAGATGGTCGGGCGAGCGGGCCAGCTCGACGATCGTGCCGCCGCGGCGGGCGATCATGGCTTCGACCGGGCCCTTGTCGGTGGGCACGCGCGCCAGAAAACCGTACTGCGGCAACACGACGCCCTCGATGCTCCAGTCGCGTGCGCCCCGGTTGACCCACACGTCGCCCCCGCCCGACCAACGCACATGCTGCCGATGCAGGTCGCCGCCGGCGTATTCCACGGCCTCGATGCGCCGCAGGGCCAAGGCCCGCATCAGGTCGTGCAAGAGCCAGTACTTGCGCACCACCTGGCGGCCGAAGGCCTCGGGGACCATGGCCGGGTGGCCGGTCAGGACCTCGGTGCTCAGGTAGTCATCGCTGTAGATGCCGTGGAGCGTGGGGTCCAGCCCGCCCTCGTACCGGCTCGGATAGCCTGCCCCGTGCTGGACGAACCGGTCGTGGTGGGCCGCGTCGAACCAGGGCGTGCGCTCCGCGTCGCCGTGGGGAATATCCCACACACACCACGAGCCATAGCGGTTCTTGCTGCCCGGCTTGCCCACGCGCAGGTGGTTCGCCTGGGAGCCATCCAACCAGCCGATGAGCTGGTCGTGGCCGCTCTCGGAGATCTGCGGCGCGCGATCGCCCAATAGGTCGCGGATCCAGGCGAAGTGCTCGCCCCAACGCGTGCGCGTGAACCCCCGATCGAAGAACGTGCCGTCGGCCGTCCAGTAGTCGTAGGGGCCGATGCTCGACCACACGTCGATGAAGTAGGCCGTAGGGGCCATGTGTTGCCGGATGCGCTTCAGGTTGCGCTCGAGAAACGGGGCCACGCGGTCGGCCCGGAACCGGTACGACTGGGCCTTGCGGTGTTCGTTGAACCAGGCGCGCACGGGCGTGCCGTCGGCATGGAAGGCGATGTGCTCGAACGAGAAGCCCTCGGCATCGGGGTAGAAGTCGATGTAATTGTCGTGGACCGCGATCAAGGCCCCGGCGTCCTTGCAGGCGCGGATCAGGTCCTGCATGTCGGCCAGGGTGCCATAGGCCGGGTTCGGCGGATAGAGGTCGGGCAGGCGGTAGTCGTAGCCCCACCGCTGCCAGTTGTGGACGATCGCCATCGAGTCGCCCAACCCATAGCGGAACGACCGGCGAAGTTTCGCGGCCAATTCGGCGTACTGCCCACCCCAGAGGTCGAACACGAAACGCCCGGCCGCCCGCTCCACGCCGCCGGCGGCCCCCAGCCCGTTGGTATCGTGCCAGGCCTTGACCCCTTCCCATACGGTCGCGTCGGCGACGAAGGTCATGGTCGGCGCGTGCGGCACGTGAAGCGAGTAGTGCCGCCGGTCCGGGGCGACCTCGAGGTGGTCGGGCGGGACATCGACCCCTTGGACGACCGACGCCGTCTCGAAGTCGAAGCCCACGAACGAGGTGGCAAGCTGGTGCCCATCGAACCCCAGCCGGAAGGGCCCCGGGTCGCGGATCACGTTCCCTTCGCCCGCGTAGACCTGCCGAGCGGTCTGGCTCCAGGGGCCGGCGGCCACGTCCTCCAGGCGCACGTGCAGCCAGGGTTTCGGCGGCGGACCGTTTTCCAGCGCGAACCGCGCCCGCAGCACCCCCCGTTCCACGTCGAGCCGCCCGACCACGTCGAACGGGCCCGCGTCGCTCTCGAACCGGTGCCGCACCTGATAGCCTGGGGCCGGTTCCTCCTTGACCTCGGAAAGCGCAAGCGGTGAGCGCGCGTCGTCGATGCGCCCGCCCAGCACGCGGACCTCGAACCCGCGGAAGGCGAGCCACCGGTCGCCATCGGCGAAACCGACCACGGCGTCGAAGAGCCCCCGCCGCCCCGGCCAGACGCGCACGGCCAACGGCCTCTGCCGACCCACCGTGCCCAGCACGCGCGACCCGGCCGTCCCCTTCGGCGGAAACTCGAGCACCGCCGGCGGCGCACCGGCCGAGAGCACCGGCTCGGCCCAGAAGCCACTATCCCAACCGGTGTGGTTCTTGGGCCCCGGATGCGACTCCAACTGGAGGCGCACGGCCTGGCCCGCAAACTCGCTCAGATCGGCCTGGCCTTCTTGCCACGTCTTGGCCGCCGTGTGCCGCTCGAAAACGACCTTGCCGAACTCGCCCTCCGGGGCGTCAAGCGGCGCCACCCGCACGCGAAAGGTCACCCCGTCGCTCTGACCGTCGGGCGTCATCGCGTTGGCGAACGAGAGCGTAATGGGCCTCGCCTTGGGAAGCTGCACGGGATACTCGGCCAAGAGCGTGCCGACCAGCCCGTTCTGCCACGGCGGATGGATGCGCACCACATCGCGTCCCTGGCCCGAAAGCGCAAACCGCTCGACGTGCATCGTACCGCCGGTCCGAGGATCGCTTCCTTGCCAGCCCGCGGGCATGGTGCGCGGCGGCTCTTTGAACACGGCCACCACGGCCCGGGCCGCCCCCACCCGCCACAAGGCCAACTCGCCATGTTCCGCCAGCCGCACCGGTTTCCACGCGACCGGCCGCTGCGGCCGCTGCGCACGGGGAAGCTTCGTTTCGAGCACGAGGATCGGATGCGCCACCCATTCCTCGCCTTGGGCTTCGAACCGCGCAAAGGCATGGATCGGGTAGTGGGCCGAGTACGTCCCCTCTCCGGCAACGACCTTGAACTCGCGCGTGACCGACTGGTGGCCCTCCACCACGAAGGCGACTGGTCGGGCCGGCTCGACGCGCCAACGGTCGAGGACCTTCAACTCGACGGTCCCCGCCACGCGCTCCGCCGAGCGGTTGGCCAGCACCACGCGCACGACCCACGGTGCATCGATCTGGGCGACTTCGCGTGGCCCCTCGATCGTCGCCACCAACGGCCCGGCCGTATCGGAAGGCGGATTGTAGGCCAAGACCCACGAAGGCATCCAGCAAAGCACTAAGGCAAACGCAGCCATCGGGCAATGTCGCGAGGATCTCATGGCAAACCAAGCTCGTCGGTGGGAAAAAGCGTCGCAAGGCGCCGGGGACTGAGGAAGGCAATCCCCCGGTCGATCCGAAGGTGGGGCGTGCCTCCATGCTACCGGCTGGGCCCGCCATGTGCAAGCATGGTAATATCGAGCGAGCCTTTCGCAACCTCCGGCGGAACACGAGCGGAAAACGCGATGACCTGGTACGATTTCCCAAGGTACTACGATATCGCCTTCCAGTCGGAAACCCGGCGGGAAGCCGACTTCATCGAGGCCGCCTGCCGAAAGTACTGCCCATTTCGCGTGCGCACCCTCTTCGAGCCGGCTTGCGGCACGGGACGGCTCGTGGCTGAACTGGCCGGCCGGGGATATCGGATGACGGGTTTGGACCTCAGCGAGCCATCGCTTGCGTACCTCCGCCGCCGATTGGCCCGACGCAAGGTGCGTGCCCAGCTCGTCCGGGCCGACATGGCCGACTTCCGCCTGCCCCACCCCGTGGACGCGGCCTACAACACGTTCGACAGTTTCCGCCATCTGCTCCGCGAAGACGCGGCCCGGCAGCATCTCGAATGCGTCGCCGCGAGCCTGCGATCGGGCGGGATTTACGTGCTGGGCTTCCACCTGCTCCCGCCCGACGCCGCCGAAGCGTGTATCGAGCGCTGGACCGAGCGCCGCGGCCGAACCCAGGTGACCGTGACGCTGCGCGTGTTGGCCACGGATCGCCGCCGCCGGATCGAGACGCTGCGGGTGAGCCTCTTGGTCCGCCAGGGCAAGCAAGAAACCCGGCTTTGCGACGAGTTCCCGCTTCGCATGTACACCGCGGGCCAATTCCGCCGCCTGCTCGCCCGCGTGCCGGCGCTGGAGTTGTGCGATGTCTACGATTTCTGGTACGAGATCGACAACCCGTTGCGCCTTGGCAACGAGCTTTCCGACACGGTGTTCATCCTCCGGAAACGTTGAGGCGCGTTGCCGTAGGCATCCGGTTCTGCTGCCACTCGTAGATCGACGGCACGGCGGGCTTGCCCTTGCCCGTCAGCCACTGCCCTTCTCGACCCGGAAGCGGTTGTAGAGCACGAGCCAATTCTCGTTCATGCCGCCCAGCCACAGGCCGGTCTTGGGCGAGCGGATGTCGCAGGGGTAGACTACGTTGCGGGGCCCGTTGGGACCGTGGGCCTTGTCTTCCGGGGGCGAGGCCCACATGCCGAAGCCGTAGCCGCCGTGTCCCATGGTCGACTCGACCACGCACGGTTCGATGAGGTTCTCGTTGGTCCAGCCGGCGTGCCATTGGGCGTCGCTCTCGTGAAAGACGCTCTTGCGGATCACGTTGCCGCTTGCCGCCCACTGGAAGCGCGGCGCGTGCCGCAGCCTGAAGGTCTCGACGTTCTCCATAAGGCAGTCGCAGCAACCGCCCTACGGGTCTTCACAAAGACCGCCGCTCCATCGGCACGTAATCGGTCTTCGGCGGGCCGATGTAGATTTGACGCGGGCGGATGATCTTGCTCGTCGGGTCGTCGTGCTGCTCGCGCCACTGGGCAATCCAGCCGGGCAAGCGGCCAATGGCGAACAGCACCGTAAACATATTCGTGGGGATGCCCATCGCGCGAAGCAGTATCCCGCTGTAGAAATCGACGTTCGGATACAGCCGGCGATCGACAAAGTAGGGGTCGCCTAGCGCAAGCTCTTCGAGTTTGCGGGCGATGTCCAACAGCGGGTCCTGGCGGTTGAGGGTGGCGAAGACCTTTTCGCTGGCCTCCTTGAGGATCTTCGCTCGGGGGTCGTAGTTCTTGTACACCCGATGCCCGAAGCCATACAGGCGGAACGGGTTGGTCTTGTCCTTGGCCAGGCGGAGGCACTCGTCGGGGGTCATGCCGCCGCGGTGGATCCGTTCGAGCATCTCGATCACCTCGACATTCGCCCCGCCATGGAGAGGCCCCCAGAGAGCGCACACCCCGGCCGCGCACGATGCGAAGAGGTTCGCCCGGGCCGAACCCACGGTCCGCACCGTCGCCGTGCTACAGTTCTGTTCGTGATCGGCGTGCAAGATCAGCACCAGGTTCAGCGCGTCTTCGATCTCGCGCGTCACGATGTACTGCTTGTACGGGATCGAGAACATCATGTGGAGGAAGTTCGCGCAGTACCGCAGGTGCGGGTCGGGGTAGACGAACGGCATGCCTCGCGACCGCCGGTACGAGAACGCCGCGATCGTGCGCACCTTGCTGATCAAACGCGCGGCGGCCTCGATGAACGACTCGGGATCTTCCAGGGCGAGAAACTCCGGGTGGAAACACGCCAGGTTGCTCAACGTGGCCGAGAGGATCGCCATGGGCGGGGCGTCGACCGGAATGTGCTGGTACTGGTGCTTGAGCCCCTCGTGCAACAGCTCGTTCTCGGTAAGCCGCGCGCTGAAGTCCTTCAATTCGGCATGGTTGGGCAGCTTGCCGAAAATCAACAGGTACGCGGCCTCGACGAAGTTCGGCTTCTCGGTGAACTGCTCGATGGGAATGCCCCGGTATCGCAATACGCCTTGCTCGCCATCGATAAATGTGATTGCGCTGCGGCAGACGGCCGTGTTGCCCAACGACGGGTCGTACGTGACCATGCCCGTCATCTCGCGGAGGCGCGAAATGTCGATGCCCTGGTCTCCATCGGTCCCCCGAAGGATGGGTAGCTCGTAGTGCCGGTCGCCGATGGTCAAGATCGCCTTATCCGTCATGGGACATGCCTGATCAATGGAATGGGCAAAACCCGACAGCCGTTCGTCATCATACCCCATTCGGATGGGAATGCCAACACTGCGGCCGCCGTGCCCTTCTGACAAGGGATAACTTTGCCCCCATCGTATGAGAACCCTCCCGCTCTGGCCCTGGACGTCACTTCTTGCCCAATTGCCGCTGGGCTTCGAAGAACTCGCTGAGGATCCGGCCGCACGGCTCTTCGAGCACGCCCGAGACGATCTGGCAATGGTGGTTCAATCGCGGGTCTTCGAGCAACCGGTACAGCGTGCGCACGGCCCCGGCCTTGGCATTGGCAGCCCCATAGACCACGGTGGCGATTCGGGAGTTGAGGACCGCGCCGGCGCACATCGGACAAGGCTCAAGCGTCACATAGAGGATGGCCCCATCGAGGTGCCACGAGCCCACCGCAGCCGCGGCTTGGGTAATGGCGATCATCTCGGCGTGGGCCGTGGGGTCGCGCAGCCCCTCGCGTTGATTGTGGGCTCGGGCAATCACGCGGCCGTCGACGACGATCACCGCCCCGATGGGGCATTCGTTTTCGTCGCGGGCCGCGGCGGCCTCTTCCAGGGCCATGCGCATGTAGAACTCGTGCATCCAAGGGTTCCTCTCGGTCCGGGCCGAATTGTACCAAAGGCGTCGGCCACGCGCACCGCCGCAACCGGCAAAAAACTCCGATGGGGGAGCTTTCCTGCCGCTTGGCGATGGAGTATTTTGGGATTCGGGATTCGGCCGGTACCGTCCAGGCCGGGGACTGGCACACATGGTTGCGGGCCTTGCCGCGACGATGGCCACCGTCCCCGTGAACGGCTACTTTGCCGCCCACGCACCCGAGGAGAACACCGATGTCGCACGGATTCCTTTTCCTGGCCGCGCAGCCGTTCAACTGGCTCCCAGTGTACATCGCCATCGGGGCCCTGTTGGCGGTCTTCCTGTTGATCTTGATCGTGATCATCTGGGTGTATGGGAACATCTGGTTCCAGGCGTACATGTCCAACGCCAGGATTACGATCCTCGATCTCATCGGGATGAGTTTCCGCCAAGTCAACGCCCGGGTGATCGTCCAGGCGAAGATCATGGCGATGCAGGCGGGCATTGGCGGCGACCCGGAGACCGGCATCACCACCCGGCGACTCGAGGCCCTCTATCTGGCCGGCGGCAACGTGCCCAACGTGATCCGCGCCTTGATCGCTGCCCACCGGGCCGACCTCGACTTGAACTTCGACCGCGCCGCGGCGATCGACCTGGCCGGCCGCGACGTGCTCGATGCCGTGCAGACCAGCGTCAATCCCAAGGTCATCGATTGCCCCGATCCGGCCAAGAGCCGGCAGCCATCGCTCAGCGCCATTGCCAAGAACGGCGTGGAACTGAAGGTGCGGGCCCGCGTCACCGTGCGGACGAACCTCAAGCGCCTGATCGGCGGGGCTACCGAAGACACCATCGTCGCCCGCGTGGGCGAGGGCATTATCACCGCGATCGGCTCGGCCGATACCCACCTTGAGGTCATGGAAAACCCGGACAAGATCTCCAAGGCCGTCCTCGAACGAGGATTGGACGCTCAGACGGCCTTCGAGATCGTCTCGATCGACATCGCCCACATCGAGGTCGGCCAGAACATCGGGGCCCGCTTGCAGGCCGATCAGGCCGAGGCCAACACCCGAGTCGCTCGCGCCAATGCCGAGGAACGCCGCGCCCTGGCCCTGGCACGCGAACAGCAGATGAAGGCCGAAGTCGCGCGAAACCGAGCGCTCGTCGTCCTGGCCGAGGCCGAAGTGCCCCTGGCCATGGCGGCCGCCTTCCGTGCCGGTCGATTCGAGGCGGCCCGGGCCAGCAATCGACCCTGAGCCCAGGCACGCGTTCTTCGGCCCACGAAGGGCCAAGCATAGGCCCGGTCCCTAGGCCGCATGGGAACGGCAGGTTACTCCTTCGCGGCCCCGCCAAAGGGGTCCGCGCCAAACGGACTGCCCCCAGGCTCCTCGCCACCGGCCTTCTTTTTCGAGGTGGTCGTCTTCTTCGCCGCGGGCTTCTTCGCCGGCTTGGTCGCGCCCGCAGGCTCGGCAAACGGATCGGCCTCTTCCTCCTCGGCCTTGGCGGCAGGCTTCTTCGCCGCGGGCTTGGCCCCTTCCTCGGGCGCGGGCGCGAAGGGGTCCGGTTCGGCGGCCTCCGGTTTTCCAGCCGGGGCCGCAGCGGGCTTGGCCTCGCCGGGCATGGCCCCGAACGGATCGGCGACGGGCGCTTTGGGCTCGGCCGGTTTCGGCTCGACGCTCGGCGCCTTCGAGGGGACTTCGCCGAACGGTACCGACGGCGGCGGCTCAGCGCCCGGCGTGCTCGGTTTGGGTTGGCTCAGTAATACCCGCGACTCCTCGCGACGCAACTGCTCGTAGCGGGCTCGGCGATATGCTTCGGCCCGCTGCATGGCCTGCATGCGCGACTCGGCCCGGTATTGCTCCAGTAAAGCCCGGTCGGCCCCTTGGATGCGCTCCAAGGCGCGGCTGATGTAGAATGTGCGATCCACGTCGGACAGCTCGCGCTTGGCGCCTTGGGCGAAATCCTGTTTCGCATCTTCCTCGCGCCCAAGACGCAGGCACGCCAGCCCGCGGAAATACCACGCCCGCGGATCCGTGCTGCCGGCGCCGATACTCTTCGACAGCAAGTCGTGCGCACGCCGGTAATCGCCCGAGTAATAAGCGTGCACGCCAGCCCCGAACGATTGCGTGACGGCGGGCTCCTGGGACGACACCGGGGCAGCGCATAGGAGGAGCACCCCTCCGACCAACGGGACCAGTCTCCGAACCATAACCAGCGACTCCTAGCGGCGAGGAACGATTTCGGCCGGGTAGCGAAGCGATTCTGTAAATAGTAATTCCGTTACGAACGCTTTGCAAGGAAACGACAGCCCTCGCCATACCCGCGAGGCAACCGAACTATCCGCCCCTGTGGGGGCCTCGCACCACTCGCCAGATAGCTCGCTTAACGACGTTGATGGTGCAAGTCGATCGTGACCGCCGGACGAATCCGCCGGGGCCGAAGTGCGAGAATATAGGATATCTAGCAACTCCGCGCATCATAGCGAAAAAGCAAGGACTAGAGGATATCCCCGAGGCGACGCGCTGCGCGTTGCGCAGATTCTAACGATTTTCTCGATTCTGTGGCCCGCTCGGCCGATAACCTCTCCGAAAGCGAAGGCCCACTTGGCGCCCGGGTTGCCTGTCGGATTGCCACCGCGTATCCGCACGCTCGGGCGCTTCGGATGCTCCACAACGAGAGGGGACCGGAATGCTCAGACGCGCACTATCGATCGGCCTGGTTGCCGCCCTGTTGGCCGTGGCCCACGGTTGTTGCGTATTGGACGATGCGCTCTACGAACCGTTTGGTCCGGGCCTGGGGCCCAACTATCGGCATTGTCCGCGGGCTGGTGCCGCGTGCGCTGCCCCGTGTGAGTCGGACGGGGTCTGTGGTTTTCATCCGGACCGGCGGGCCTGTGCCCCATGTGCCGAGTGTGAAGCGGCCTGCGATGAACTCGGCTGTGGCCCCTATACCGACGGACATTGCGGTCCGGTCACCTGGATCTTCTCGCTTTTCTGGCGACGGACCTTTTGCGGCACCGGCTGCGGGCCGCGTTATTACGGCGAGTGGTACAGCGATCCGCCCGACTGCTGCGATCCCTGCGATTTCTGCGGTGGCAGCGCGCCGGGGTGCAGCGCGTGTGCGCCGGCAGGCGAGCCGGTTGGCTGCCCCGAGTGCGCCGACGAGTCGGCGGTCATGGCTCCGCGCCGCGCGACGTTGCTGAACGCCCGGGCCCCCGCGCGGATTGCCCCACCCGCCCCGCGCATCGTCTCGCAGAGCGATCGGCCGGTGGCGACGGTCCAACGCACCGCGTCGCCCGCGACGCGTTCCGCCGCGACGCAAGCCGCGCGCCGGTGATCGCCACGGGTCGCGACGCATCGCACGCTCGCCAAAGGAGCCGTAGCGCATTGGCGAGCGTGGACATGGCAAGCGCACGGCACGAGGCGCCGCGTTCATGCCGGTTCGCCTGGGTGCAAAGCATCCAGCCTGCTACTACTACTGTTCGTGGGTACTCGTGGCCAGTGCCCAAGGACCTCAAGCCAATCGGCGGCAAGGAGACCTTCACCATCCGCGTGGCGGACGACACCAAGGAGCTGTACGGCAAGATCGAGTCCTCGCGGACGATCGCCATCGCAGCGCCGTGATGCCGCTTGGCCTCGCGCCGACGCTTGACGCCGTCGGCCAGTGCACCACGCCACAGCACTCCAGCGCTGGGCGATACCCACGACGTTGGCCTTACCGCTTCCTCCGATACACGGCCACGGCCGCGGCCGGCTTCTCCTTGAGTTCGATCGGCAATCCGGCCGTCATCAACTCGCGGCCGGTCGATTCGAACGGGCCCGGACCGTCGAACACGGTCATCGTGTACTTCGCCTCGGGTTCGAGGTCGCGCAGCACCAGGCGCATCTGGTCGGTCGGGCTTTCGGCGCGGCGGAAGGCCTGCACGGCGCCGGCGCCTTGCTCGGGATCGTTGAACTGCCAGGCGATCCAGTGGCGGTTGTCCTGGCTGTAGGGGGTCAGCGGGTAGAAATCGCCGTAGTAGAACCGGCTCAGCGCGCGCCACTGCCCGTAGAGCCGGCGCAGGGCGTTGTAGTCGAGCTGGCGCACGCGGATGTCAATGCCGCAACCGAGGCTCGGCGCGGCATTGCTCCAGAAGGCGTAGGGTTCGACCTGGGTGAACCCGCCGCCGTAATAGGGGGCCGCGGCGCTGGCCACCGTGCCCGTGCCGTGATACGGCAGCCATAGCGAGATGCCGTAGGTCATGCACTGGTGGCCGATCGGCTCGTAGGCGTAGTCGCTTCGCCAGAGGGGCACGGCGCGGCGCATGGTCTCGAGGTCGTTGCGCCGCC
>DYLT01000407.1 GCA_020721945.1 Blastopirellula marina | reverse complement strand
CACCAGCCCCGTTCAAAAGGGGATTGAGACTAAGGCGATCGACTGCCTTCGCCCGGGCGACGTGGCCCTGCTGACCACCCACGCCGCGTTCCGCGCGACGCACTTCGCCTACGCGGTCGAGAAGGGCGTCCATGTGTTCATGGAGAAGACCTTCGCACCCGATCCCGCCGGGGTGAAGCAGATCATCGAGATCGGCGAGGCGGCCCAAAAGAAGAACCTCAAGGTGGCCTGCGGGGTCATGTGCCGCCATTCCAGCGCGCGGCAGGCGATGATCCAGAGGATCCGCGATGGCGCCATGGGCCAGATCCTGCTCATCCGCGCCTATCGCATGGATCCCGGCGCCCGGATGGGACCGTTCCAGGGCGGGGAAAGCGAGTTGCTCTGGCAGATCCGCAGGCCGTATTTCTTCCTCTGGGCCTCGTCGGGCTTGTTCATCGAGCTGATGATCCATCAGATCGACGAGTGCTGCTGGATCAAGGACGGTTGGCCGGTGTCGGCTCATGGGCTGGGCGGGCGCACCGCCGACAGCCACGACGCCAGCCAGAACCTCGACAGCTACTCGATCGAGTACACCTTTGCCGATGGGACCAAGGCCCTGGTCGCCGGGCGCAACGTGCCCAATTGCCACAACGACTTCTCGACGTTCGTCCACGGCACGAAGTGTGCCGGGCAGTTCTCGGGGAACATCCATGCGCCCACGGTGCACATGTACCAGGATCAGCGCGTGGCCGCCGACCACATCGTCTGGAAACCCACGCCCGAGAAGGTCAACCCCTGGCAGGCCGAATGGAACGTCCTGCTCGACGCCATTCGCAACGACCGGCCGCACAACGAGTCGCGTCGCGCGGCCTTGTCGAACCTGGCGGCGATCATGGGGCGGGCGGCGGTCCACTCGGGCAAGATCATCACCTGGGACGAGGCCATGGCCTCGAACTTCCGGTTCTGCCCGAACGTCCCGGCCTTGCACTACGACAGCCCGGCCCCAGTCCGGGCCGACGCCAACGGCCGCTATCCGGTGCCCATTCCGGGCGCGTGGACGGAAATCTGAGGGCCGCGACAAGCGGTCAGCCCCCCGGGGCGATTCCCCCCGCCAGGAACTGCGTCCAGATCGCGTCCAGCGCCAAGGCGGCCCCAAGCGGAATGCGGATATCGACCAGGTGCGACACCCGGCTCTCGCCGGGATTGATCTCGACCGTCGTCCGGCCGGTGCATCGTGCCAAGAGCACCGGCTGGACAATGTAGGGGAAAACGCTCGTGGTGCCGATCGAGAAAACCATGTCGAACCCCTCGTCCAACTCGGCGTAGAGCCGGGCGAGCTTGGCTTCGGGCAGGGTCTCGCCGAAGAGCACCACGTCGGGGCGGAGCACCGCCCGGCACTCGGGGCATCGCGGCGGAATGGCCAGCTCGCAGAACTCGTCGAAATGCACGCGGAACGCGCACCGCGTGCAGAACAACTCGTGCATGTCGCCGTGGATCTCGATCAGGTTCCGCGAGCCGGCCCGCCGGTGGAAGCCGTCGATGTTCTGGGTCAGCGTCCAGACGCGCTCGAAGTGCCGTTCCATCTCGGCAATCACCTGGTGGGCGCGGTTGAACGTCTTGCCCTGGGTGGCCCGGCCGATCTGGACGAGGTACTTCCAGGTCAGCTCGGGGCGCGTTCGCAGCATTGCGCCCGAGAGGGCGTCTTCGATGGCCACGCCGTCCTCGGTCGCCTGCTCCTCATACAAGCCGCCGATCCCGCGATAGGTCGGCAAACCCGAATCGGCCGACACGCCCGCTCCGGTGATGAACAACAGGCTCCGGCAGTCGCCAAGCAATCGCACCACGTCGTCAATGGCGTCTCGGCAGAATGCGGGGATCGTCATGGGTCGGTTACTTCTTGGGCGTCGCGTCGGCCTCCAGATCGCCGGCCGCGAACTGGATGCCATCGAGGTAGAAGCGCACCACGGCCGGGTCTTGGAACACGTTCGCGTCGTGGCCCAGCGAGCAATAGAACAGGCGTCCCTTGCCGACGTTCTTGATCCACGCCACGGCGTAGTCGTTGTCGTCGCGGCCTCCTTTGACCTTGCCGGTGGCCGGATCGGAAAGGTCGAGGCTCACCAGCACCCGCTGGTTGGCCCGCGAGTAGGCTTCCTTGAACTGGTAGATCTCGTCCTTGAGCTTGAATCCCTTTCCGCCGAAGGCAGCCACGAGCACGTGGTCGGGCTCGTCGAGCTTGAAGGCCCAGGTGCCGCCACCGCCCCAGGGGTGCCCGGCAAAGACTCCGCCCATCAACTTGCCACCCTCGGGCCAGTCGTAGAAGTTGTCGGTGGCGGCGTGGATGCCCACGAGCCCCTTGCCGCGGTGCACGTAGTCGAGCAGGGCCTGCTTCTGCGCGTCGGGCAGCTTCAGCCGCGTGGTGTTGTTGAGCACCAGCACGTCGTACTGGGCGAGGTTCTCTGCCGACAAATCGGCGTATTCCCGGGTGACGTCGGTGGTCCAAACTCCGGTCTTCTTGCCCAACCGCTCGATGGCCTTGATACCGCCGGCGATCCCGCGGCCGTGGAAGAACCCCTCGCAGCGCCAGAACACCAAGACCTTGCGGGGCTTCTTGGGCTTCGCCGTGGCCCGCTCAGGCAAAGCGGCTTCGATCTTCGCAATGGCCTCGGCCGAAAGCTCGGGCAAGGCGTCGGCGGCGGGCCGCAAGCGCTCGGCTTTGGCGGCCTTGCGTTTCTCCCTGGGCTTCTCGGCCGCGCCAAGATGCGACGGCGCCGACACGGCCAACGCCAGCGCGGCAGCCACCATCCAGACCGACAAGCGATGCAGCATGCACGTTCTCATGGGAACTGTCCTCCGAACGCTTGGGACGAACCAACGACCAGCGCGGCAACCACCGCGACGGCCCCGCCATTATCACCGATCGGTGGGGAGAAAAGGAAGATGACCGCGGCCGTAACCGTTCACGGCGACGGTCCCCGTGTACGGCAACACCCTATCGCTGGAGGGCGGTTTCGAGGAAGCCGAAGAGTCCTTGCGCGCCGCGGCCAATTGCTGTTGCAGGCGAGCGTTCTCCTTGCCCAAACGCTCGACCTCTGCTCGAAGCCGCGCGTTATCCTCTTGCAACTCCGCGTTGCGCTCCATCACGGCGAAGAGTTTTTCCTCCAGCTTCGCCATGCGTTGGACCAGGTGGTCATGGTCGGAATCGCGTTTTGGTTCCCGCAGCTTCATAAGGCGGGACAATAGGCATCGTTCGCCGCCCGATCAAGACCAATCGCCCCCCGGCAAACCAAAGAATTCTGGGAAATTCTCGGGCATGGGGGGGCGATTGACAAGGCAAATCCCCCTGTTCAAGATGACGGTTGTCGCCCCGCTGCCGTGGGGTTCCGGCGGGCATGACAAGAGCAAGAACCCCGTGAACAATCACCCTTGAACGAAAGGCGTACACCGA
>DYLT01000044.1 GCA_020721945.1 Blastopirellula marina | reverse complement strand
ATCTTTCACCCAAAGGTGGCTGTTGCGTCAGATCGCCTCAGTTGTTGCAAGACGCTGCGCCGATTTGCCGGGGCCAGCGCCGGCTCCGGCGCGCGGTGCGTGTCGAAACGAACGATCCAAGTCCTTACTAAACAAGATTTTCAGTCACGAACTCGGCTTACGTCAAGATCTCTTAAGAAAACGGCATGGCGTGTGCATTACGGGTTGGCGTCCGGCGCATCGCGGCGGACTCGGTTACGGCTGGCCCGTGGGGCCTCTGACGATCGGGGATCAGGCGGTTATCTTGCCCTTGCCGCCTGATCATGCCACCGTGGGCGTGGCTCGTCAAAGGCCCCCTTTTATTGCGCCCCTTCTTGTCGAGGCGTATCTGGGCCACGATGACAACGGCTCAACCGTGCTGGCCTTCTGTGGTCGGCCGATGCTAAACTAGTGGCACGAACGGTTCAGGCCCAGGAGACGCCATGTCGACGACTGCCCAATGCTCGCAATGCCACCAACCTGTGACTATTCCCAGCGGGACGCCATTTGATGCGGTGGTCTGCTGCCCTTTGTGTCGGGCGACGTACCCCCTTCGAGATTTATTGCTGGCTGGACCGAGTGGGCTGCCCGGGGATGGTATCCTCGCTCCCACACTCATGGTGGTCCAAACCGAAGCACCGGCCGCTTTCCTTGTCGATTCGGCCGAGCCGCAGCTCACCGCCGTATCCAGTCCGCCAACCGACCCGTCGGCCATCGTGGGCGAGGATACCGCTTCCGCCTCGCCGCAGCCTGATGTCATCGTGGCCGAGGTCGTTGCCCTGCCGCCAGACCGCGAGGCGGCGGCGGGAGATCTTCCGGCTGACCCGGGCGCGGTGATCCAGGAAGTCGTCACGGAGTCGGCCGAAGCCGGGGCCGTCATCCGAGAGGTGGCGGCCGAATCGACCATGGCCGAAGCGGTGGTGCAGGAGGTGGCCACGGAGTCGGCGGCCCCGGACATCCTTGCCGAGCCAACTGACGACGAGTCGCCTTCGGCACCCGACCCAGCGCCCGCCTGGAGCGAGTCGTGCGACGGAGCGTCGGTCGCCGGGGCGCTGATGGATCTTTGGAAGGAGGCGGGCGTGGCCCCGCCGCTGGACGTGCCCGAGACGGCCGTTTCCAGGGTGGCACCGACCGAGCCCGAGGTCGGTCCGACGGGGTATGATGCGGTTGGGGTCGGGGCCGACGGGCCGACGCACTCCGTGGCGCCTGCCCGAAGCTACGCCGCGCGCGCCCGCGCCGAAGAGCAAGTCACCCCGAAGAAACTGGTGCGTGTGGTTGGGATGATGGTCTCCGGCCTGCTGGCCGTGCTGCTGACCTACGGCGCGTTCAAGCTCTTTGGGTGGGGGACGCGCGGTCCGCACGGCGCATCCGCCGGAACCCGCGAAGCCGCCAAGCCGAAGGGCGAAGCGTCGGGCGAGTTCGTTCCCGACTGGAAGGGGCTCAAGCAGTTCGACGGAAAGTGAATGGATCAAGCAGCGTCTCGAAGCCGCTTTGGGAGAGGATTTCGATCGGGAGGATCGGCGATGACCTGGCGTCTGCTGAGAGCCTCGTGCCTGATGTGGGCTGCTTTGGCAAGTTCGCTGCTTGCGGCCGAGGCCGTGCGCAAGGTGAACGACGATGCCTCGCTGCGGGCGGCGGTGCGTGGGGCCAAGCCCGGCACGCGGATCGCCATTGCCCCGGGCCGCTACCAGCCGGGCGTCTATGTCGCCAATCTGAAGGGAACCAAGGACCGGCCGATTGTGATCGAGGGGGCCGATTTGACCGATCCGCCGCTTTTCGAGGGCGGCAGCACGGCGTGGCACCTAAGCGACTGCGAGCATCTCGTGCTGCGAAATCTGCGCGTCCGGGGCCAGAGGCACAACGGGATGAACATCGACGACGGCGGTACGTTCGACACCCCGGCGCGGCACATCACGCTCGAGAAGATCCACGTCGCCGAGGTCGGCCCCCAGGGCAACTTCGATGGGATCAAGCTCTCGGGCCTCGACGACTTTACGGTCCGGGACTGCACCGTCGAAGGGTGGGGCGGGCAGGCGATCGACATGGTGGGCTGCCACCGCGGGCGGATCGAGAAGTGCATCTTCCGCGGCCAGCCCGGCTTCTCGCTGCACACCGGCCCGCAGACCAAGGGCGGCTCGAGCGACGTGACGATCCGCGAGTGTTTCTTCGATCGTGCCGGCACGCGGGCCGTGCATCTGGGCGGCTCGACCTCCCTGAGTGTCTTCCGCCCGCAAGGCGCGCTCTACGAGGCCAAGGACATCGTCGTCGAGCGGTGCGTGTTCGTCGGCAGCCAGGCCCCGGTCGCCTTCACCGGCGTCGACGGGGCCATCTTCCGGTACAACACCATCTATCGGCCCGAACGTTGGGTACTGCGGATCCTCCAGGAGACGACCGCGCCGGGCTTCGCCCCGTGCCGCAACGGGCGGTTCGAGCGGAACCTGGTGGTCTTCCGCCGTGCCGACCTGGCGGACTACATCAACTTGGGGCCGAACACCCGGCCCGAGACGTTCGTCTTCCGCGATAACCTCTGGTACTGCGAGGACCGTCCGGGGTCGAGCCGTCCGCGGCTTCCGGCGGACGAGACGGGCGGAGTCTACGGCGTCGATCCACGGCTGGAAACGAGCGAGGGCAGCCGGTTCAAGCCGCAAAACCCCGAGGCCATCCCGTACGGTGCGCACGCGCCCGGCCGATGAACCCTCGATCACGAACTGGCGCCTCTTGGTCGACGATCGTGTACCTCACGGTTCAGACTCCGAGGGAAGCAGCATGAGCGCCCAGGGACGCGGCTTGGCCGTCACGCGCTCTTGTGCTTCGGCTCGGCGATGGGGAACAGCCGCTCGTTGCCGAGGACCACGTCCTTCGAGACGATGTATTCGAGCCCAGGGGACTGGTCGGGCAGTTCGTACATGATGTCGAGCATGATCTCTTCGACGATCGCGCGCAGCCCCCGAGCGCCGACGTCCTTGGCATGGGCCTTCTCGGCGATGGCGCGCACGGCATCGTCGGTGAAATGGAGCTTGGCGCCCTCCATCGAGAAAAGTTCCTGGTACTGCTTGCACAACGCGTTTTTCGGCTCGCGCAGGACGCGGCACAGGGCGTCGACATCCAAAGGCCTCAGCGACGTGACGACCGGCAAGCGGCCGATCAGCTCGGGGATCATGCCGAACTCGAGGATGTCATCGCTCGTGACGTGCTGGAGGAGTTCGCCCTCGTCCATCTCCACCTTCTGGCTGGCGTCCTGGCCGAACCCGATCGAGCGCTTTCCGAGGCGCTTGGCGATGATCTGATCGAGCCCCACGAACGTACCGCCGCAGATGAAGAGGATGTCGGTGGTATCCATCTGGATGTATTGCTGCTCGGGATGTTTGCGCCCGCCCTGCGGCGGGACGTTGGCCACCGTACCCTCGAGCATCTTGAGCAGGGCCTGCTGCACGCCTTCGCCGGAGACATCGCGCGTGATCGAGATGTTGTGGCTGGTCTTGCCGATCTTGTCGATCTCGTCGATGTAGATGATGCCGCGTTGGGCGGCCTCGAGGTCGAAATCGGCGGCGTGAAGCAGCTTCAGCAGGAGGTTCTCGACGTCCTCGCCCACGTACCCCGCCTCGGTCAACGTCGTGGCGTCACCGATGGCGAAGGGGACATCCAGGGCCTTGGCCAGCGTTTGGGCCAAGAGCGTCTTGCCCGAGCCCGTGGGCCCCAAGAGGAGGATGTTCGACTTGTCGATCTGCACGTCGGCGCGTTCGCCGCGGTGGACCAGGCGCTTGTAGTGGTTGTGGACGGCGACGGCGAGGACTTTCTTGGCCTGGTCCTGGCTGATGACGTATTGGTCCAGGTGGCGGACGATATCGCGCGGCGTGGGGATTTTCGAGAACGTCTCACGGCCCGTACCCCGGCGGCGGCGGTCCTGGTCGAGAATCGACTGACACAGGTCGATGCACTCGCCGCAGATGTACACGTCGCCCGGGCCCTCGACCAGCGGGCCAACGTCGCGATAGCTCTTGCGGCAAAAGGAACAGAAGGCGTTTTTCTTCGTGGTGCCGCCGCCCCGGCGTCCCGAATTAAAATCCCGTCCTGTCGGCATGCTCTATCCTTCAGCGGTACTGCGCCGCCCGATCCGTCATGGCGCGGGGCAAGCGTCGGGGATGAATCACGATGTCGCTCGAGTGGCCGGGTTCCTCTCCGCAACGGCCATTGGGCCATCCTGCTCGGGGTCGAGCGCCTGCTACCACTCCTACGGCCCGACGACGACGACGGTTTCGCACAAGGCGTCGCGTGACCGGCAGGCAGGCCGCCGCGTATGGGACATGCCGCCGGTACGGGTTATGCCGTCTTGTTCTAACCCGTTTCGCCGTTATCGCTTAACTCCTCTTGGAGGCGGGCCGCCAGACGTGTCTTTATAGTTCGGAATTCCTCGTCGCTGAGCCCACCCCGCGAGTGCATTTCCCGGCATTTTGACATCAGTTCGCTGGCCGTGCGTTCCTTCTGTACCGACTCGGCGCGAATTTTCCCGATCACATAGACGGCCACGGCGATCAACACGGCCAGGATCGCACTCCATACCACCAAATCGGTGACCGGGTCCCCCCAAAACTGATCGATCATCGCCCGACGCCCGCGCTGCCCCCCTACCGTAGGACGAACCGCCGCCCACCGCTGTTTATTATGCGCGCGCACGTCGCTCCAGTCCAGCGGCCCGATGGCCAGCGGTCGTTGACAACCCCGCGGCCAACATCTACCCTGGTTGCACTCGACGGACTGCCGACGTACCTGCGGCGCGGAATATGGCGGGTCGATCCGTTGGTTCGTGACAACGGGTGCAGGAGCCTCTACCCACATGTCCAAGCACGAGAACCTTGCGCGCATTCTCAATACGGGGGTCGTCGCCATCCTTCGCGCACCGAGCGGGGAAATGCTCGCCGACGCGGCCGAAGCACTGCACCGCGGCGGAGTTGAGGCCATTGAAGTCACCTTCACGGTGCCCAATGCCCCGAGGATCCTCGAACAAGTGGCAGACCGCTTGGGTGACCGCATTTTGCTGGGGGCGGGAACAGTGCTCGATGCTCAAACCGCGCGGATTGCAATTCTGGCGGGGGCCGAGTTCATCGTAGGGCCGACGGTAAGTACCCCGGTCATCGAGACTTGCCGCCGGTACGACAAGTTGGTGTGCCCGGGGGCCTTTACCCCGACCGAAGTCTTGACCGCTTGGGAAGCAGGGGCTGATGTGGTCAAGATCTTCCCCTCGGACTGCGTCGGAGCCGGCTACTTGAAGGCCTTGCGAGGCCCGCTGCCGCAGATTCGTATGATGCCCACCGGAGGGATAACGCTCGATACGGCGGCGGATTTTCTCCGTGCCGGCGCCTGTGCTCTGGGAATTGGCGGGGCTCTTGTCGAGGCCAAGGCCCTGGCTAGTCGCGACTTCGGTCGGATCGAGTCCCTGGCGCGACAGTTCATCGAGATCGTACGATCGGTGCGCTCCAAATAGAGCGATCTGCTTGGGCCCGCGCGCTCGAGGCCCGCCGCGATCCAAGTCGCGGAACCTCGGACGGGTTGGCGCCTGGGTTGACAGCCCGGGCAGGTTGCCCGATAATTCGGGTTCGAGGTTGGGCGAACCGGTCTCGCCCGCCGACCGTGCCCCCTTCGTCTAGTGGCCTAGGACATCGGGTTCTCAGTCCGAGAACAGGGGTTCGACTCCCCTAGGGGGTGCTCGTTGTGGTTGCCGACCAGAAGGTTGGGTCGGCACCTATCGGATGAGGCCCTGCACGGACAGGGCTTTTTGTGTTTTCTGGACCGCGTGGGCCGCCCGGTCAGGCGATTTCCCTGAGGAAGCGGTGGTAAATGTCCGTGGCCTGTTGGACCTGCTCCAACGCGATCCACTCGTCTGCCGTGTGAGCTTGGGCGATCGATCCAGGGCCGAAGACCACGGTGGGGATGCCTGTCGCGGCGAGAAACGCACCATCGGTCGCGTAGGGCACTCCGATCTTGCGGCAGTTCCCAAGGACCTCGCGTGCCACGGAGCAGAGGCGGTCGGCCAAGGCCGAGTTCGCCTCGTCGGACAAGGGCAATCCCTCCATATAAGGGGTGTCATGTTCCAGTGGATTTGAAGTCTCCGCGTGCCGCGCGAGATAGCCCACCAGGTGCTGGTATGCTTCCTTGGGTGTTTCGGAGGGGGCCAGACGACGATCGATCTCGATGGTGCAACGATCCGGCACGGTGTTGACACTCACGCCGCCGCGGATCGTTCCCACGCTGACGGTGGCCGGGCCGCACAGCGGATGCGTGCCGAGCTGGGCGACGACCTCGTTTTGATAGCGCTGGATGGCCAACAGGGCCTTGGCCATCTTGTAGATCGCATTGTCGCCCGTCTCCGGACGGGAACTGTGCGCGGCTTTGCCCCGGGCGTGGCACCGCCACCGCAAGACACCCTTGTGCGCCACGACGACCTGCAACTCGGTTGGCTCAGCCACAATGGCCAGATCGGGCTTTCTTGGTAGAAGCGCGGGTTCCTGTCGCCATAGCCTGCAAAGCGCCTTTACGCCGCTGAAGCCGTATTCTTCGTTGACGGTGCAGGCGACGACCACCGAAGGCCGGCCGGTGCGCGAACCTTCAACCAAGCGTGAGACCGCGGCAAGCATCGCTGCCATCCCGCCTTTGATGTCACAGGCCCCGCGACCGTAGAGGCGGCCCTCGCGAACCGTTGGCGTCCATGGCGGGATCGTCATGCCCGTGGTGGGAACCGTGTCTTGATGCACCCCAAACAAGACCAGACGTCCACCATCCTTAGGAGGGACTTCGCCGTCGAAACGGGCAACCAGGTTGTCTCGACCCGGTTCGGCAGGCTGTCGGAAGCAAGCCGCGCCAAGGCGGCTGAACAAACGCTCCAAGTAGCTGGTCAGTTTCGCCTCCGCCCCGCCGGCCCCGACCGGCCCCTCACCCATGGGATTGACGCTGGGAATTGCTACCAGTTCGTGGAGAATTTCAACAGGGTCCAACGGCATGGGTTGTGTCCACGAGGCAAGACCGCGATGTCATGGGATGGGGCGACGGGCCGGTCGGTGCTATTCTAGCCGCGCGATTGGGCGAAGGAAGTCACGCGTCGACACCGCGCCCAAGTGAGCCTCGGTGGGTGAAGGAAGAAAAATTTTGGCCATACAACCTGAAAGAGGGATTGAGATTTCCACTGCTCGGGCCGATAATGCAAAGTACGTGAGGGGTAAAACCCTCGCCCTGTCGCCCTTCGTAGGTCCCTGCCCCGCCTACGAAGGGCCCTTTTTTTGCGGTTCGATCGACCGGGTGTTTCTTCGGCGCCGTGGGGCACCCTTGAGCATTCCGGTCGGTTGACCGACCTCGGGGCACCCGCCTACAATTCGGGCGACGTGCGTGGTCCATGGAGACGAACGGGGTGGTTCGATCTCCAAGTCGAGTGGTTCATGCCCGGAGTGTGCCCGTGCAGACCGCCGTATTGCCGGTTCTGGTATTCGTGGGAGCGACGGTGGGTCTTGCGATGGCGCTTCTCTTGGTTGGGAACGTGCTGAACCCCGGCCGCCCCGGCCGCGTCAAGCGCATGCCGTATGAAAGCGGCATGGATCCCGCGCACGACACGCGGCGCCGGTTCGACGTCCGATTTCATCTGCTGGCCATCGCGTTCTTGGTGTTCGACGTGGAGTTGTTGTTTTTGTATCCTTGGGCCGTGAGTCTGCACCGCGATGGGGTCGCCACGGCGGCCGTGTCGACCGCCCAGGCGGTCGAGGCTGGCGAAGGCCAGTCCTTTTCCGCTGGGGTTTCGCCTGCACGCGTGACCTTCAGCCATGGGGCGCCGGAGACCCACACGGTGCGGCCGGCGTTTCTCGGCGGCATGGTGTTTGTGGGTCTGTTGGCCTTGGGGTTGGTCTACGATTGGCGGAAAGGGATTCTCCAGTGGCGGTAGACCTTCCCGACAACGTCGTCGTCGCCCAGCTCGACGCGTTGGTCAGTTGGTGTCGCAAGAATAGCCTTTGGCCGATGCCGTTCGCCACGGCTTGCTGCGGGATCGAGCTGATGGCGACCGGGGCCAGTCGCCACGACCTGGCCCGATTCGGCGCCGAGGTGTTTCGCTTCAGTCCGCGGCAATGCGATTTGATGATCGTGGCGGGCCGCGTCGTGATGAAGATGCTGCCCGTGCTCCAGCGCATCTGGCAGCAAATGCCCGAGCCGAAGTGGTGTATCTCGATGGGCGCGTGCGCCTCGACGGGCGGCGTATTCGACACCTACTCCGTGGTGCAGGGGATCGACCGTTTCGTCCCGGTCGATATGTACGTCCCGGGGTGTCCGCCGCGTCCCGAACAGTTGATCCGCGCGATCATGGATCTTCAGGAGAAGATCCAGCGCGAGGGGACCATGTTCGGCCGCGAGTTCGAGGCTCCCCATCGCCAGGGGCCGCCTCGGGCACTCCGGACCGCTCCTGGCGCGCACGGACCAGAGACCACGGATCGATGATGAACCCGCAAACGATCGACGCCCTGAAGGCCGACTTCCCCGGGTTGACCGCCAGCGAGTTCCGCGGGCAGGCGCGGGTCGTCGTGCCCGCAGCCGCCGTTCACGACGTGCTGCGCGCCCTGAAGGAGAAGCATGGGTTCGACTTGCTGGTCGATGTCACCTGTGTAGACTACCTCCACTACCGCGATGCGGCGGACCGGTTTGGGCTGGTCTATCTGCTGGCCAACACGGCCACGAACCAGCGCATCGCGGTGCGGACCTTCGTCAACGACCCCAGCCCGAGCGTGCCGACGGTGGTCGACCTCTGGGAAGCGGCCAACTGGTTGGAGCGCGAAGTGTGGGACATGTTCGGGATTCGGTTCATCGGGCATCCCGACTTGCGGCGGATTTTGTTGCCCGAGGAATTCGCCGCTTTCCCGCTGCGCAAGGACTATCCGCTCCAGGGTCGGGGCGAGCGGCACAACTTTCCGGTCCTGACGCGGTCCGACGGTTAGCGCCATCCCGCCGGCGAGGAGAGAGTGCGATATGCCCCTGGTACGCAGCGAACTGGCCGACGACCGGCAAGAATACTTGTGGACGATGAACTTCGGTCCGCAGCACCCGGCCACGCACACGACGCTGCGTCTGGTCCTCTTGCTCGACGGCGAGCGTGTGGTCGACGCGGTGCCCGACATCGGGTACCTTCACTCGGGCTTCGAGAAGCTGGGCGAGCACCTCGATTACAATCAATACGTCACGGTGACCGACCGGATGAACTACGTGTCGCCGATGGCCAACAACGTGGCCTGGCACTTGGCGGTCGAGAAGCTGTTGGGGATCGAGGTTCCGCCGCGGTGCCAATACCTGCGGGTGATCGTCGCCGAGCTGGCCCGCATCGGCGATCATCTGGTCTGCAACGGGGCCGTGGGACTCGACACGGGGGCCTTCACGTACTTCCTCTACGCCTTCAATCCCCGCGAGCGGATCTACGACATCTTCGAGGCCCTCTGCGGGGCGCGGTTTACCAACAGCTATACCCGGGTTGGCGGCCTGATGTACGATGCCAGCCCGAAGGCGGTCGAGATGATCCGCCAGTTCGTCCGGGATTTTCCGCCGGTCCTTGCCGACATGCGGCGGCTGTTGGATCGGAACCGGGTCTTCATCGACCGCACCCAGGGGATTGGCGTCTTGACCAGGGAGGAGGCGATCAACCGCGGGGCGACGGGTCCGATCGCCCGCGCCAGCGGCGTCACCCGCGACCTGCGCAAGGACGAACCCTACCTGGCCTACCGAGATTTCGACTTTCGCGTGCCGTGCGCCACGGCGGGCGATTGCTACGCACGGTACCTGGTGCGCATGGCCGAGATGGAAGAGAGCCTGCGGATCATCCATCAGGCGGTCGAGAACCTGCCGCCGGGGCCGGTCCACGTGGGCATCGACCAGCGCGTGGCGCTTCCGGTCAAAGGGCAGGTGTTCCAGACGATCGAGGGCCTGATCTCGCACTTCGAGCTGACGATGCCCAACCGCGGCTTCGTGGTGCCGCGCGACGAAGTCTACCATGCGACCGAATCGCCCAACGGCGAGCTGGGGTTCTATCTCGTTGGCGACGGGAGCGATGTGGCCTACCGGGCCCGCTGCCGGCCGCCGTCGTTCGTCCATTTCGCGCTGTTTCCCCACCTGATCCGCGGCCACACCCTCAGCGACGTGGTGGCGGTGCTGGGCAGCCTGAACATCATCGCCGCGGAGCTGGACCGGTAGGATGCCCCCATTTCGACCCGTGGATCGCCCAACTGGCACGCCTGGGAGCCCCGACGTAAGATAGGATGCCATGTCCACCGCCCAACGACTGCTTACCGACGATCTGCGCCAGCGCATCCGCGCCTACTTCCCGCGATACCCGGACCGCCGCGCGGTCGTGCTGCCGGCGCTTCATGCGGTCAACGAGCAGTTGGGCTGGGTGCCGCCCCAGGCCGTGGTCGAGATTGCCGAATTGCTCGGACTGGCCCCCGCCGAGGTCCAGGACACGTTGTCGTTCTACGGCGTTTTCAAACAGGATGCCCCGGCCGGTCAGGTGCGCGTGTGGGTCTGCCGCTCGCTCAGTTGCGCGGCCCGTGGCGGCGAAGAGCTTCTGGAATACCTGAGCCAGAAGCTGGGTATTCGGCCGGGCCAGACGACCCCCGATGGGCGCGTGACCCTCGAATATGCCGAGTGCCTCGGGGCCTGCGACTTCGCCCCGGCGGCCCTGGCCGGGAACCTCCTCCTCAAGAACCTGACCAAGGAGAAGATCGACCAGTGGATCGAGTCGCTCCCGTCGCGGGAGGATTCGATGAGGAAGGTCGAACATGGAACGACGGTGGAATGACGAACGCCCAATGAACTGGGGACTGGTTCGTCGTTCGGCCCCAAGGGGCCGAACGAGATCCCTGTTTCCTTGACACCGGACGAACGTGGCCGACTACGAACCGGTACTCTTGGCGAACATCGACAAGCCCGACAGCCACACGCTGGCGGTGTACCAGGCCGGCGGCGGCTACCGGGCGCTTCGGCGCGCGCTTCGGGACCTGTCGCCCGCCGAGGTCGCCAACAAGGTGCGCCGAAGCAACCTGCGCGGGCGGGGCGGCGCGGGCTTTCCGACCGGCTTGAAGTGGTCGTTCCTTCCGGCGGACCATCCCGGTCCGGTCTACCTGTGCGTCAATGCCGACGAGAGTGAGCCGGGCACGTTTTCCAACCGCGTGCTGTTGGAACTCGACCCGCATCAGGTGCTCGAAGGGACGATCCTCAGCGCCTACGCCACCCGGGCGAGCACCGCCTACATCTACCTTCGCTATGAATACCCGCGGGCTTTCCGGAGGCTCCAGGCGGCCATCGACGAGTGTTACGCGGCGGGCCTTTTGGGCAAGAACATCTTGGGCACGCCGTTTTCCCTCGACGTGTTCCTCCATCGTGGGGCCGGGGCCTACGTCTGCGGCGAAGAGACAGGGCTGATCGAGAGCATCGAGGGCAAGCGGGCCTGGCCGCGGATCAAACCGCCGTTCCCCGCGGTCGAGGGCCTGTTCCGCAAGCCCACGGTGGTCAACAATGTCGAGACCTTGGCCTGCGTGGTCCATATCCTCGACCGCGGGGTGGAGTGGTTCCAGTCGATCGGCGTGCCGCCAACGCCTGGCGATCCTCGGGACCCCGGCAGTTACGGCCCCAAGCTCTACTGCCTCAGCGGGCACGTGAACCGGCCAGGTTGTTACGAGGGCCCCTTGGGATTGACCGTGCGCCAGGTCATCGACCAGTGGGGCGGTGGCGTGCCGGGCGGACGCAAGGTCAAGGCCGTCGTGCCCGGCGGGCTGAGCACGGGCCTGTTGAGCGGCGAGGAGCTGGACACGCCCTTGGACTTTAACGGGCCGGTGCAAGCCGGCTGCCTCGGGTTGGGCACGGCGGGCGTCGTGGTGCTCGACGAGACCTACCCGATCCTCGATTTCCTCCACACCAGTTGCCGATTCTTCGCCCACGAGAGCTGCGGCCAGTGTACCCCCTGCCGCGAGGGAACCCGCTGGGCCTTGGAGATGATCGAGCGGATCAAGGCCGGCCGCGGCCGGCTGCGAGACCTCGACCTGTTGGCCGAGATCGGCGACTCGATCGGCATCCTCCCTGGCACCACGATCTGCGGCCTGGCCGACGGGGCCGCCTGGCCGATCAAGACCGCGTTGGCCAAGTTCCGCGGCGAACTGGAGGATGCTATCCGGCGCGGCAATCCCGCGGGATACGCGGCGACCGATCCCGTCTTGGCCATGACGATCCACCCAAACGACCGCCTCGTGCATGCTCCGGCCGCGCCGCCGCCGGAGGTTGCACCCCGCGGCGCGGCGGGGCCGCCCAGCGCAGGGCTCCAGAAGGCATAGCCCCCACGGCAGGTTCGAGCACCGATCCCACAAGACAACATGCCCACGGTTATCATCGACGGCCACGAACTGGAAATCCGCAGCGACGAGCGGCTCAATGCCATCCAGGCCGCCAAGCGTCTGGGCATCGAGATCCCCCACTATTGCTGGCACCCTGGGCTGTCGGTCGTCGGAAGCTGCCGGATGTGCCTGGTCGAGGCCGGCACGCGCGATCCCAAGACCGGCGTCATTGCGATGCTCCCTAAACTCGTGCCCGCCTGCAACACGCCGGTGCGTGACGGCATGGTGATCGTCACCCAAAGCGAGAAGGTCCGGCAGGCCCGCGCCATGGTCGAGGAAGACCTGCTCTTGCGCCATCCGATCGATTGTCCGATCTGCGACAAGGCGGGCGAGTGCCTCTTGCAGGACTACCATTTTCGCTATGGGCAGAAAGAGCGGCGAGCCGACCTGCGGCCGTTTACCAGCCGGCGGCGCGACCTGGGCGACGATATCACATTGTTCGTCGACCGTTGCATCCTGTGCAGCCGGTGCGTGCGGTTCACCCGGGAAATCAGCGGCACAAGCGAGCTGATGATCACCCATCGCGGCACCTACGAGGAGATCGACGTAGTGGCCGGCTTTCCGCTGGCCAACAAGCTCTCGGGCAACGTGGTCGATCTGTGCCCGGTCGGCGCCCTGGGCGACAAGCGGTTCCTGTACCGGCAACGGGTGTGGTTCTTGCGGTCGCACCCGGGGATATGCACGCGCTGCGCGACCGGGTGCTCCACTTGGATCGACGAGACCCAGGACACGATCTACCGGATCCGCCCGCGGGAAAACCCCGAGGTGAACCAGTGGTGGATCTGCAACGACGGGCGATACGACGACGCGCACGTGCACAGCGAACAGCGTCTGCTCCAGCCGATGCGGCGCGAGGGGCAAACGGCGGTTCCGGTCGATTGGTCGGGATTGCCCCGGGAAATCGACGCGCGCCTCCGGCAGGCTGGACGCTTGGCCGCGGTGCTCTCGCCCTTCTTGACGGTCGAAGAGGCGTATCTCCTGGCCACGTACGTCCGGCAGATCGACCCCGAGGCTCGATTGGCTCTGGGGCCCGTTCCCAGAACAGGCCGCGACGAGCGTTTTTCCGGCGGGTTCGTCGTCTCGGCCGAAAAGTGCCCGAACCGTCGCGGGGTCGAGGCGATTCTCGCCCATTTCACCGGCCGCGTGGCGGTATGGGAGGATCTGCTCGCCGAATGGTCCACCGGCACGATCCGCGGGACATGGATCTCGGGCGGTTATCGCGATCCATGGATCGACCAGGCCACCGCGGAACGCCTGGCCGGGCTCGAGGTGCTCGTCGTGCAGGACCTGTTTCCCTCGCCGTTGGCCGACCGCGCGACCTACGCGATTCCGGCAGCCGCGTCCGCCGAGCGCGACGGCACCTACGTCAACCGCGACGACCACCTCCAGTCGCAGCGGTGGGCCATCCGGCCACCGGCGGGCGTCCGGCCCGAAGGGGGCCTGCTCTGGGAACTGCTGGGCCGGCCCGGGCTCTACGACGCGCGGGCCGTGCTCCGCGAGGCGGCGGCCGAGGTCTCGTATTTCGCCGCCGTGGGGACCGGGCCGGTCCCCGAAACGGGGTTTAACCTGAAGGTCCGGCTCTTGGCCGCAACGGTGCCTGGCCCGGAGGACGCGCCCGCCGCGTAAACCGTCATGACCTCCGTGTTCGTCGAATCGCTCGTCAAGACCGTGCTCCTGCTTGGCGGCCTGATGACAGCCGCGGCGTACCTGGTGCTCCTCGAGCGGTGGATCGCCGCGTGGACCCAGGATCGGCTCGGCCCCAACCGGGTCGGCATTCCGCTGACCAGGATACGGCTTTTCGGATTGGGCCAACCCATCGCCGACGGGGTGAAGTTTCTCTTCAAGGAGGAATTCACGCCCTTGCACGTGGACAAGGCGTTGTTCTTTCTCGCGCCGATCGCCGCGTTCTGCGCGGCGTTGGCGGTCTATGCGGTCATTCCCTTCGGAGGTGTCCTGCCCCTGGCCGCGGGAGCACAGGGCGAGCCGGTCCGTCTGATCCTGGCTCCCGGGATGGATGTCGGCATGATCTATGTGTTCGCCGTGGGCAGCATCGCCGTCTACGGGATACTCTTGGGTGCCTGGGCGAGCAACAACAAGTACAGTTTCCTGGGCGGGTTGCGCAGCGGAGCCCAGTTGATCTCCTACGAAATCCCCCTCGGCCTGGGACTCTTGGGCGTAGTCCTCCACAGCGGTTCGCTCCGACTGGACCGGATCATCGGCGATCAGGCCGCAACCGGGCTCTGGAACGTGTTCACCCAGCCGTTGGGCTTCGTCGTCTTCTGCGTGGCCGCGTTCGCCGAGGCTCAGCGGCTTCCCTTCGATCTGCCGGAGGCGGAGCAAGAACTGGTCGGCGGCTACCACACCGAGTATTCGGGGGTCAAGCTGATGATGTACCTCGTCGCCGAGGTCATCCACATGGTGACGGCGTCGTTTCTCATCGTGATCCTGTTCCTCGGCGGCTGGCATTGTTGGGGGCTCACGGGAGCGGGCGACGAGGTGGGCTGGCTTGCCTCGCTGCTTTGCGTCGGCGTGCTCTTCGGCAAGGTCTTTGCCGTGATTCTGTTCTTCATGCTCGTCCGCTGGAGCTGGCCGAGGTTCCGCTTTGACCAGTTGATGAGCGTCGCATGGCGGGTGATGCTCCCTTGGGGACTGGTCAACGTCGTCGTGGTGGCCATGTGGACGGAGTTCGCTGAGCCGTTCCGGACCGTGTTTCCGGCGGCCGCGGGCTGGGCCATGATCGCCAGCGGATGGGCGGTCCTGTTCGCGACCTGGTTCCTCACCGCCCTGGCCGACCCCACGGCCGCCGACAACCGGCCGCTGGGGAAGGAACCCGCCGCCACCCCCGAGAAACCGTAGCCCCGGAGGAACGTCTCCCATGCATGCCGATGACAACAACATCCGTTGGATCGAAGCGCCCGAGCTGGGGCTGACGGGCCGCGCGTATTTGCCGTTGCTCGCCGAGGGATTGACCACGACCTTCAAGCACCTCGTGGGCCCGAAGAAGACCGTGCAATACCCGGAAGAGCCTCACGAGATGGCGCATCCCGAGATCTACCGGGGCGTTCACCGGCTGAACCGCGACGAGAAGGGGCGGGTCAAGTGCGTGGCGTGCTTCCTTTGTGCCACGGCCTGCCCGGCGCACTGCATCGACATCGTGGCGGCCGAGAGCCCTTGGCCCGACCGCGAAAAGTACCCGCAGAGCTTCACGATCGACGAATTGCGGTGTATCTTTTGCGGCATGTGTGAAGAGGCCTGTCCGGTCGATGCGATCGAGCTGACGAGCCTGTACGACCTCAGCGGCAAGAGCCGCGAGGAGATGATCTTCGACAAGGAGAAACTGCTGAGCGTCTACGACCAGACCAAGGACCGCGAGCCGATGCCGACGGCCCCAGCGCGCGAGGAACGTCCGTCCGCGCGCTAGCCCCGCGGGCATCGCGCGCGGGGGCCGTCCAGGCTTCGTGTGCCTCGCGCGCGGCCAGCGCAGCACGTTTCAAGGAGCAACCCGTGATCGACGCCCGGATCATCCTTTTGCTGGCCGTTCTTTTAGGCGGCGCGGGCGTGTGGCTGATGTTGCCGCGCGGCGCTGCCCGGGGACGCGCGGCGGGCGCCGTGCTGGCCGCGGCGAGCCTCGGCTTGTTCGCCTCGCAACTTCCCGGGTGGAGCGATTGGCTGGCCGGCGCCCTGTTCTACGTGCTGGCGGGTGCCACCCTCGCCTCGGCCGCCTGCACGATTTCGTTCCGCAGTCCTGTCTATGCCGCGATCTGGTTCGGAATGTCGCTGTTGGGCACGGCCGGGTTGTTCTTGATCCAGGGCGCGCAGTTCCTCGCGGTGGCCACGGTGGTGGTCTATGCCGGGGCGATCCTTGTGACGTTCCTTTTTGTGCTCATGCTCGCGGAGCCGACGGGCCGGGCGCGCTACGACCGGGTGAGCTGGGAAGCCCTCGCGTCGGCCATGTGCGGCGCGGCCCTCGTCGGCGTGCTGACCGCAACGCTCGTGGTCGTCGTCGGCGCGCCGGGAGGCTTTGCCCCCGCCGGCAACATGCCCAGCGACACCCGACCAGGCCAGGTCTTTGCCGACGAACACGTCAAGGCGTTGGGCGATGCACTATTCGGGCGGCACGTGATTGCGGTCCAGGTCGTCGGAGTCCTGCTTCTCGCGGCCCTCGTGGGCGCTGCGGTGATCGTGGGACGAAGTCGCGGCCCGTTGGTCGGCCCTCCGCCAGGAACAGCCCGCGCATCCCTTGGCACGGTCTCGGACGACCAGGGTACGGGAGGCGGCGGCCATGCCTGACCACGACTCGGCGATGCTCATCCACTACCTGGTCGTGGGGGCCATGCTGTTCGGCCTCGGCGCGACAGGGTTCTTGGCGCGCCGGAACATGATCGTCATGTTCCTGTGCGCCGAGATGATGCTTCAGGGGGTCTCGCTGAGCCTGGTCGGCTGGAGTCGTTACCACGACGATTTCGGGGGCCAATTGCTCGTGCTGTTCATCATAGCCGTGGCAGCTTGCGAGGCAGCGATCGCCCTGGCGCTGGTGCTGATGCTGTTCCGGCGGCGGGGAAGCCTCGACATCGTGCTCTGGCAGGGCCTGCGCGAAGCCGACCAACCCCCCGCGATCGACCGCGAACTGCCCGAGAGCCCGCCCGAACCAGCCCCCGAGTGGCCCCGGCTTGCGCCCGTCGGCCGGCAGCCCGAGGTCTTGCGGGAAGAGACGGAGTACCGGCCGCACGTATGATCTCGACCCTCCTGGTGCTGATTCCCGGTGTGTGCCTGGCCGCGTCGTTGGCGACCGCCGTTTTGGGGCCGCGCGTGCTCGGCCCGCGAAGCCATTGGCCCGTCGTCGCCGCGATCGGGCTGGCGTTTCTGCTGAGCCTCCCGTTGTTGGCGGGGGTATACCGCCAGGCCCAGACGGCGACCGAGCGAGGCGGCTCGGTGGGCTATGAGCACATCGTGACCCTGTGGACTTGGGCGGCCGTCGACGAGGCCCATTGGGCCCACGGCGGCGACCGTTTCCGGATCGACGTTTCGCTGCGCGCCGATCCGCTGTCGGCCGTGATGCTCGTCGTGGTGACTTTGGTCGCCTTTCTCGTGGCCGTCTATTCGATCGGCTACATGCACGGAGATCCGGGATACGGGAGGTTCTTCGCCTATATCGGCCTGTTCGTCTTCTCGATGACGATGCTCGTCTCGGTGAGCAACTTCGTGTTGCTCTATGTCTTCTGGGAGGCCGTGGGCTTGTGCAGCTATCTGCTGATCGGCTTCTGGTACCACAAGCCCGAGGCCGCGGCGGCGGGTAAGAAGGCGTTTCTGGTCAACCGCGTGGGCGATTTCGGCTTCGCTCTGGGCGTGTTCTTGATTTGGACGACGTTTGGCACGCTGAACTTTCACGACACGGTCGATTCGGCGGGCCATGCGGTCGCGGGCGTGCTGGGTCAGTGGGGTCTGGCCCATCCGAAACTCTGGTACACGCCCGGGTGGAGCCTGACGGCCATCTGCCTGTTGCTGATGCTCGGGGCGTGCGGCAAGAGCGCGCAGTTGCCGTTGCACGTGTGGTTGCCCGACGCGATGGAAGGTCCCACGCCCGTCAGCGCATTGATCCATGCCGCCACGATGGTCACGGCCGGCGTGTACATGGTGGCCCGCTGTGCGCCGTTGTTCGTCGCCTCGCGCGACGCACCCCAGATGGTGGCTGCCATCGGCGCGGCCACGGCCTTCGTCGCGGCGGTCATCGCCGTCACACAAACCGATCTCAAGCGGATCCTCGCGTACTCGACCATCAGCCAACTCGGCTATATGTTCCTGGGATTGGGGGCGGGAACGCTCTTGGGAATCACGGCGGGCATGTTCCATCTGGTCACCCACGCCTTCTTCAAGGGGCTCCTGTTCCTGGCGGCCGGCAGCGTCATGCACGCGATGGGCGGGGTGATCGACCTTGGCCGATTCGGCGGCCTGCGGCGGCGATTACCCATCACCCACGTCACGTTTCTCGTGGGCTGTCTCGCCCTGGCGGGCGTGCCGCTCTTGTCGGGCTACTTCAGCAAGGACGAAATCCTCGCCTCGATCTACCCGTTGGGCCTCGAAGGCCAGGATGCCGGACTGTACCTGGCGCTGTTCTTGCTCGGCCTGGCGACGGCCGGCTTGACGGCGTTCTATACCTTCCGCGCGTACTTCCTTGCCTTCCACGGCGAGGAGAAGATCCCGCACGAGGCCGGCCATCACGCCGCGGAATCGCCCCCCGTGATGACCTGGCCGCTGGTCGTGTTGGCCGCCTTCTCCGCCATCGCGGGCGGAGCGCTTTGGATGACGGGCGACCTCGAGTCGCTCCTCGAAGCAACCCCGTCGTTGGCCGGACTGGCCAAGCTGGAATCCGCCCATGCGGCTGAAGACGGCCATGGCACGGTCGCCCTGGTCAGTTCGCTGGTCGTCCTCGTGGGCATCGGGCTGGCATGGTGGGTTTACGCCCGCCGGCCAGATACCCTCCCCCGCCTGGTCCGCGCCATGGCAGCGGTCGGCGTCTACCAGCTCTCGTTGGGGAAGTTCTTCTTCGATCATGCATATCACGTCGTTCTGGTTTGGCCGCTGGCGGCGGTCGCCCGGGCCAGCGCCTGGTTCGACCGGGCCGTGATCGACGGCCTGGTCGACGCCGTGGGCAGGCTGCCGGGGGCCCTGGGCCGTTCGTTGCGTCCGCTCCAGGGCGGCCTCGTCCCGCTCTATGCCCTGGGAATGCTGTTGGGAACCCTCGTGCTGCTGGGAGCGCTGTTGCTGTGATGGGCGCTTGGCTCGTGGCGACCGTCTTTCTTCCCCTGGCCGGATCGGTGCTGGCTGGCGGGCCGCGGGAGCGCGCGCGGCGAAGCGCCCTGGTTACCACGCTTTCGACGCTGGCTTTGGCGGCGGTCCTCGTCGCCGCCTATCCGGCCCATAGCGACGCCTTCGCCCTGGTCGATGCCGCGTGGCTCGGCTCGGATTCGCCGCTGGATATCCGCTTCAGCCTCGCGCTGGACGGCCTGGGGGTGTGGCTGTTCGGCCTGACCGCGCTGTTGATGGTCGTGGCCGTCCTGGTCAGTTGGGACGCGATCGACCAAGGACATGCCGCGTACTACCGGCTGTTGTTGATTCTCCAGACCGGCATGTTGGGTGTGTTCGTCGCCCGCGACATCATCCTCTTCTACGTCTTCTTCGAGTTCACGCTCGTCCCCCTGTTTTTCGTGATCGGCATTTGGGGCAGCGAAGCGCGCCGCCACGCGGCCGTGAAGTTCTTCCTCTTCACGATGGCCGGCGGCGTGCTCACGTTCGTTGGGCTCTTGGCCCTCGTGTTCTGGAACTACTCGGAGACAGGACGTTTGACGTTTTCCATCCCCGAACTGACGGCCGGTCTGGCGGGACCGTACCGCATCGAGCCGGTGTGGCTTCAGGTGCTGATCTTCGCGGCCCTGTTCGCCGGGTTCGCCATCAAGGTGCCGTTGTTCCCCTTGCACACGTGGTTGCCGTTGGCCCACGTCCAGGCCCCGACCGCCGGCAGCGTGATTCTGGCGGGCGTCCTATTGAAGGTGGGAACCTATGGGTTCGTCCGGTTCGCGGTGCCGATGCTGCCCGACGCGGTCGCCCTGCTCATGCCGGGGCTGCTGTGGCTGTCGGTGGCGGGCATCCTCTACGGCGCCCTGGTCGCCCTGGCCCAGAGCGACATGAAACGGCTGATCGCCTACTCGAGCGTGAGCCACCTCGGCTTTTGCATGCTCGGCGTGTTCGCATTGAACCGGCTGGGGATGCAAGGAGGCGTGCTTCAGATGGTCAACCACGGTCTTTCGACGGGCGGGCTGTTCGCCGTGGTCGGGATGCTCTACGAACGCTACCATACGCGGCAGATCGATGACCTCGGCGGTCTGGCCCGGCGCACCCCCCGCTTGGCGGCTTTCTTCGTCCTCTTGACGCTCTCGAGCATCGGCCTGCCGGGACTCAACGGATTTGCCGGCGAGTTCCTCGTGCTCTTGGGCATGTTCCAGCGGGCCTGGGGCGATCCACCGCCGGGCACCGCGACGTCCCTTCGCCTGATCTCGATCCTGGCGACCTTCGGCGTCGTGCTCGGGGCGTGGTACATGCTCCAGCTCGTCCAGCGGGTCTTCTTCGGACCCGTGCGCGAGCCGGTTCACGAGCCGGTTGCCCAGTCCGCCGGCGAGAAACCTAGCCCCGAGTCGGCGGTCCGCGACTTGTCGCTGCGCGAGACCGCGGCCCTGGCCCCGCTGGTGGTGTTCATCGTCTGGATCGGCGTCTGGCCCGGGTTCTTCCTCGATCGGATGGCTCCCACGCTCAACCGGCTGATGGCGCGGTCCGCCGAGGCCGCCGATCGCCTGGGGTCGGCCGTGCCCTCGGGTTGGGCGGAACCATCGCCGCCGCCGACCACCGCGCAACGGACTACCGACGACCATGACCGCTGAGAACGCTCTCTTGCTTTTGCCAGAAACCGTCCTGGTCGTGGCCGCGGTTGCCGCGTACCTGGGTGGCGCGTTCGTTGCATCGCGGAGCGTGTGGAACTGGCTCGCGCTGGCCAGCGTGGCGCTGGCGGCTTTCGTCCTGGTTGCCGGGCCCGGCAGCGCCGCGGCGGACGAACCGTTCGCGACCGATAGCATGGCCTGGTACGGACGGTGGCTATCGTTGGGCGTGGGACTGCTCTTGATCTTGCTGGCGTGGCGGCCTGCTGTTTCGGAGGACCAGCCGGAATATGTTGGCTCGCTCCTCTTGGTGATCGCGGGGATGATGCTCGTCTCGGGCGCGCAGGACCTGGTGCTCTTGTTCGTCGGTTTGGAGCTGATCTCCATCCCCACGTACATCCTGCTGTATCTCCCGCGGCGCGACGCGGCTTCGCAAGAATCGGCCGCGAAGTACTTCTACTTGAGCGTGCTGGCTTCGGCGATTCTGCTGTACGGGTTGAGTTTCCTCTACGGCGCGGCCGGATCGACCGATCTGCGGACCATTGCCCAGCGACTCGGACAACCACCTGTTGCCGAAGGGGCTCCTGCGCTGGCCCGGCTTGCCCTGGTGCTGGTGGTGGCGGGCTTGAGCTTTCGCGTCGCCGCGGTGCCGTTCCACTTCTACGCCCCCGACGTGTACCAGGGCACGACGCACGCCAATGCCGGGCTGCTGTCGGTGGTGCCCAAGGTCGCGGGGTTCTTGGTGCTGGTGCGCGTGCTCGCCGGAGCCCTGCCCGGCACCGAACCGTATGCGTGGCCCCTGGTGACGGTCTTGTCGGTCCTGACCATGACCGTGGGCAACGTGGTCGCCCTCTGGCAAGACAACCTGCGCCGGCTGATGGCTTATTCGTCGATCGCCCATGCCGGCTATCTCCTGATCGGGTTGGCGGTACGGCTGGGCTCGCACCCCGGCGGCTCGTGGGACGGCGTGGCCGCGGTATTCTTCTACCTCGCGGTCTACGGGATAGCGACGATCGGCGTGTTCGCCGCGCTGGCTGCCTTGGGCCGCCACGGAGAGCCGGTCGAGGCGATCGACGATCTGGCGGGTCTTGCCCGGGCCGGCGGCGTGGTCCGGCCGATGCTGGCCTGGTCCCTTGCCGTGCTGTTGTTCAGCCTCGCCGGCCTGCCCCCGCTGGCGGGTTTTTGGGGCAAACTCGCCCTGTTCGGCGGCGCCGTCGATTTCGCGCAGTTCGACCCCGGCGCCCGGCCAGCGTTCGTCGCCCTGGCGGTCCTTGGGGTGCTCAATTCGGTCGTGTCGGCCGTGTATTACCTGCGGATCGTCGGGGCGATGTTCTTCCGATCTCCTGCCGAGGCGCCAGGCGCGGCCGGCCGCGAGACCGCCCACGTCCTGCGCGGTGCGCGGCCGATGGTGCTG
>DYLT01000406.1 GCA_020721945.1 Blastopirellula marina | reverse complement strand
GCTGGCGCATGGCCTCGAGTTCGGCCCGGCGTTGCTCGAACTCTTGGCGCTGGGCTTCCAGGGCGGCGCGCTCGTCGGTCAGTGCCGCCCGCGCCGCCTCGATCTCTTCGCGTTCGCGCTTTTGCTGGAGCCGGTGCTCTTCCAGTTCGCGCCCTCGGGCCTCAAGCTGCTGGCGCATGGCCTCGAGTTCAACCCGGCGTTGCTCGAACTCTTGGCGCTGGGCTTCCAGGGCGGCGCGCTCGTCGGTCAGTGCCGGCTGCGCTGCGTCCATCGAGGCGAGGGGCGGTACGAGTCCGGTGCCCGACGGGTCGGTGTCGCATAGGCTGGCGGGGAGAGGTACGGCCGTCTGGATTTGCCCTTGGCCGTTGGGTTTGGGGGCGTACCTGAGTTCGATGGCCCCAAGCGCGATCGACGCGCCTTCGGGGACCTGGCCGACGTCGATGGGGTAGCCGTCCAACCGGAGGCCCTTGCGGCTGAGCAGGTCGATGGCCCAGAGTGTTCCTGCGTGCCAATACAGGACCAGGTGTGGGTCAGACAGGTCGTCGTTGTCGATGCGCAGGGCGGCCGGATGGCGCCGGCCGACGAGGGTGAGGCGGCGGGTCAGCCGCCGGCGAGCCAATTCGGTGTCGCCCAGCGCGACGACGATGCGCGGATGGGGTTCGGGCAGAGCGCCTTTGGCGCAGAGATCGGGGAGCGCACTGGCCGGTTTCTGCGCTGGTTGCACGAGTCGGGCGGAGATGCGATAGGGGCCGAAGTGGATTCGCCGATCGGGCGGGAGCCATCCGCGGGGCACTTCGTCGAGGGTCGGGGGACTGGCGAGGTTGATCCAGAACACGCCTTCGTCGGTGGCGTGCAAGTACAGCCCGCGACGCGGCAACCCCCCGTGCCGAAGGACGACTTCCGCCGCGTCGTCCGAGCCAATCCGGGCGAAGGGCGCCTCGGTGGTGACCGAGAAGCGTTGCTCGGGCCCCTCGACGGTAATGGCCAGTCGCTGCGCGCACCAGCAGGCGGGCGGCATTTTCACGAACAGCCGGGTTTCCACGTTCGCGTGCGGTGGGTGGGAATGGGGAGGCACTGATCGTGGATTGCGTTCCGAACCATCACGTCATTTATTGTAATTCGACGAGGACAGGCTGCAACCGATTTGCGGATTATCGCAGATAGGCCCACCTTGGTCGGGACCGCCGACCGCGGGGGCCAATGGGGAGACTTTGAACGCGCCACGTGCCAAACGGCCGGAATGGCCCCTCTCGAAGGGGGCCTTGGGGTCGCGCGCGACCGCCTATTGCTCGGCGGTTAGCGGCCCGATCGTGACGGTGGTGTTTTGGGTAAGAGGATAGCGGTCCAACACGGCCGCGATCTGTTCTGGCGAGACAGCGGCCAGGGCATCGAGGTCGTCGCGAAGGGAACGGTACTCGCGGCGTTGGACCCAGTCGCTGCCCACGAAGAACAGTCGGCCTCGTGGCCGTTCGCTGGCGAGGACCAGTCGCGAGGCGACTTTGTTCTTCGCCTGATCGAGTTCTGCGTCGGTCACGCCGAACTCTTCGGCGTCGCGGAACAGGTCGCTGATGCGCTGGAGGTTTTCGTCGAGTTCGTCCGGGTTGCAGCTCATCGAGGTGACGAACAGGCCGGCCCCATCGTACTCGACGTGGTACATGGCGGCATGTTCGGCCAAGCCGGGATCGACCAATTCCCAATAGAGCCGGCTTCCCGTGTCGTCGCCGAGGACCGTGGCCAAAAGCTTGGCGGCGTAGCGGTCGCGGTCGGCGGCGGCGGGGCCAGGCGCGAGCTGTACCACGTACTGCTGGGAGGCGCTTTCCTTGTGGATGCGGTGGAATCCTGCGAAGCGTGGGGCCGGGTCGCGGCGGCGGTCCGCGTCGCAAGGCTCCCAAGGCCCGCAGTGCCGGCGCGCCGCCGCGACCAGGGCGTCGAAATCGATCCGGCCGGTGCCGACCAGCACGATGTTCGTCGGGCTGTAGCGGCGCCGGTGGTACTCGCGCATCGCCTCCAGCGGCAAGTGGGTGATGCTGGCGACCGAGCCCAGGACGCTGTAGCCCAACGGGTGGGGGCCGAAGTGCAACGCCCGGCACTTGTCGTCGGCTCCGAACGGCGGCTGGTCCTCGTTCATCAGGATCTCCTCGAGGATCACCTGCCGTTCCAGTTCGAAGTCCTCAAGCCGCAAGGCCGGCCGGAGGATGTCGCCCAACAGGGCCACCGCGCGGCCGACGTGTTCTGGCAGGACCGCCGTGTGGAAGACCGTCGCTTCTTCGCTGGTGCAGGCATTGCACTCGGCGCCTATCGCGTCGAGTTCGCGGTTGACGTCGGCGGCCGAGCGCGTCGCCGTGCCCTTGAAGGCCATGTGTTCGAGGAAGTGGCTCACGCCGGCCAGGTCGGGCGTTTCGTCGCGCGCGCCGGTACTGACGAAGAATCCCAAGGCCGCGCTATACGCGTGGGGATTGCACTCGGCCACCACGGCCAGCCCGTTGTCGAGGGTGGCGCTAAGGAACTCCACCGGGCACCTCCAGCTCGCGCGGGCCGAGCGTGACGACCGTGAACCCGCCAGGTGGGTGCTCGGCCAGATAGGCGTTGATGCTCTGGCAACTCAGTCCGGCAAGGATTTGTTCGATTTCGTCCATGGTCCGAACGCGGCCCAGGTGATACCAGTCGCGCGCGATGGCCGCGCTGCGCGAGAAACTCGACTCTTGCTGCATGACCAAAGCGCTTTTGATGCGGGCCTTGAGGCGGTCGAGTTCCTCGGGCAGGATGCCCTGGCCCAGGCGCGCCAGTTCGGCCAAGGTGACTTCGAGCGTTTCCTGGGCACGATCCGCGCTGGTCCCGGCGTAACAGAACACCCCGCCGAAGTCCAAGAGGCTGTGGTACGTGGCGTACACGGCGTAACAGAGGCCACGGCGCTCGCGGACCTCGGTGAACAACCGGGCGCTCAGCCCGCCGCTGAGCACGCCCACCGCGCCCCATGCCTGAAAGTAGTCGGGATGGCGGTAGGGCACGCTGGGGTAGGCGATGCCGATCTGGGTCTGGTTCGAGTCGTAGGGGAGATGGACCCTCGGTTCCCGCGCCTCGGCCGCGGCGACGGCCACGTCGTGGGCCGCGGGCCAGTCGCCGAACAGCTCGCCGACCACCTCGCGAAGCTGCGGCCAATCGAACCTGCCGGCCACCCCGAGAATCGCCCCGTTGGGCCGGTATTGCCGGCGGAAATGCTCCCGCACGTCGGCCAGGCGGATCGTTTCGAGGGCGTGCCGTTCGCCGTGCGACGGCCGGCCCCACGGCTCAGGATAGTGCCGCCGCTTCAGCTCGATCATGACCTTCTCGGCCGGCTCGTCCTCGACCGCGCGCCATTCTTGAAGCATCGCCTGCCGGCTGGCCTCGAACTGGTCCTCGGGCAGGTGCGGCCGGCGGACCACGTCGGCGAAGATCGCCAAGGCCGTCGGCAGATGGGCGGCCAGGGTCGCGCCGCC
>DYLT01000043.1 GCA_020721945.1 Blastopirellula marina | reverse complement strand
TCCAGTACAGAGCCACCACGGGAGGACTGGTCCAACCATTTTGTCTACAGCTCGCTATTCTTGCGTGGGTGCTGAGCACCCACCTTACGGCTACGGCTCTTTGTGTCCCTGAGTTGCCATGACCCTTACCGGCACTGTCCCTATCGGATAGGATGCTAAGGGGCAGACACCCCCGAACTGTGCTGGTCCCCGCAAGGCAGCGACGAAGACCATCCTCTTGTCTTGCGGGTCCTCGTTGTTCCATTTTCCATCTTTTTAGCGGACTTCTTTCTTGCACCGTCGCTCTTCGAACAACGCACGGCGGACCTTCTCGATCGTCAGCCTCGGGTGCCCCAAGAACCTCGTCGATAGCGAGCGGATGCTCGGACTGCTTGACCTCGAGGGTTACCAGATGCTCCCGCGCCCCGAGGGCGCCGATTTCGTCATCGTCAATACTTGCGGGTTCTTGAAGGCAGCCCGAACCGAATCGCTCGAAACCATCCGCGAGATGATTCGCCTGAAGCGGCAGGGGCGGGTGCGTGCGGTGATTGTGGCTGGATGCCTGGCCCAGCGCGACAAGGAACTCCTGCTCGAGCAGTGTCCCGACATCGATCAGTTGGTGGGTGTTTTCGGCCGAGACGAGATCGTCAAGGCGGCCGATCGGCTTTTCGGGCAGCTCGACGAGCAGAGGACGCTCTTCAGGCCGGCCTCGACCCGGGCCCTGTCCGATGCCGACCGCCTCCGATTGACCCCTCGCCACCTGGCGTATTTGAAGATCTCGGAGGGCTGCGATCGGCTCTGCACGTTCTGCTCGATCCCCTCCATTCGGGGCAGGCATGTGAGCAAACCGGTTGCCCAGGTGGTGGCCGAGGCCGAGCAATTGGCCAGCGATGGAGTGCGCGAGCTGATCGTGGTGGCTCAAGACACCACGTCCTACGGCATCGATCTCGATGGCGAGCCGGGCTTGGCGCGCCTGCTGGTCCGGCTCGAGCAGGTGCAAGGGATCGAATGGATTCGGTTGATGTATCTGTACCCGATGCACTTTACCGAGCCACTCGTGGAGGTCCTCGCATCGAGTCGCAAGATCGTTCCCTATCTGGACTTGCCACTTCAGCACATCAACGACCGGATCCTCCGCCGGATGAATCGGCGGGTGACTCGGGCCGAGACCGAACGGTTGCTCGATTTCTTAAGGCAGCGCGTGGGTGGGCTGGTCGTGCGGACCACGTTCATCACGGGGTTTCCGGGCGAAACGGAAGACGAGTTCGCCGAGTTGGTCGAGTTCGTGCGCGCCCAGCGATTCGAGCGGGTGGGGGTCTTCGCCTACTCGCGCGAGCCCGACACACCCGCCGACCGCCTGGCCGACCACCTGCCCGAAAAGGTCAAGCAACACCGCCGCGATCAGCTCATGGAGGTCCAGCAACCCATCGCGTTCGCGTGGAATCAGGCCCAGGTGGGCCGGCAGCTCGACGTCATCCTCGATCGTGGTATCCCCGGCCAGCAGGACGCCCTTGTGGGCAGGACCTACGCCGACGCCCCGGAAATCGACGGGGTGGTCTACGTAACGGGGGATGGCCTCTCCCCCGGCCAGATCGTCCCCTGTGAAATCGTCGCGACCCGCGGCTATGATATGATTGCGGCAGCCGTTGGTCCATCGCGCTAGGGAACGCCCATGTCGAGCCGCTCAAACGAACTAGGGGTTGTGCGTCGGGCTGAACGAATCCGGCAGATGTGGGCTGGTGCCTTCAACCTGCCCAACCAGTTAACCACGCTGCGCCTGCTGCTGGCGGTGGTGATGTTCGGCCTGATCGCGTGGGAATGCTACTTGGCCGCCATGGTGTTGTTCATCCTTGCCGCGGCCACCGACTGGCTCGACGGCTACTTCGCCCGCAAGTACAACCAGGTCACCACGCTCGGCCGGATCCTCGATCCCTTTGCCGACAAAGTGATTGTCTGCGGCACGTTCATCTTTCTGATCGCCGTGCCCGCCATGCTCCAAACCCCCTGGGCCTTGCGCCCGTGGATGGTCGTGGTGATCGTGGGTCGGGAACTGCTGGTGACGGCCTTGCGCAGTTTCATCGAGGACCGGGGTGGCGACTTCTCGGCCAGGATGTCGGGGAAGCTGAAGATGGTCCTTCAGTGTGTGGCGGCCGGAGCCTGTCTCTGCTACCTCGACTATCGCGCCGCCTCGCTCGATGCACCCGACTGGGTCTGGTGGGTCATGGTCAGTTCGATCTGGCTTGCCGTGGCGCTGACCGTGTACTCGGGCGTGATCTACTTGGTCCAGGCAGCGCGGCTCGTGCGGGGACGATCATGACCGACCCGGACCAGGCCACGGCCATGTTCCTGGTCTTGTGGATCGCGGGCACGGGGGTGCTGGCGAGTCTGGCGATGCAAGCCTGGATCGTGGCCCGCCTGCGGCGCGGCCTGCCCGTTCTGCCCCGCCAGCGCCGACGCCACGTGCCTTGGCGAGCGCTCGATGTGTTTCTGGTGGGGACCATCTACGTCGCGTCCCTCGTCGCGGTGCAGTCCGTCGACCACGCCGTCCACGACACGCGGTTCGGCCAACCAGCGTCCCCGGGGGAGGCCGGCGGCACAACTTCCTCCGCGCGACCCACGGCGCTGGCTGATCCGGGCAAACCCAAGAAGCCCGACGCCAACCACCCGCTGGTGATCCTCATCCGGCAGGATCGGAGCCTGACGACGTTTCTCTTGGTCTTCGTCGCGGCGGTGATCGTGGTTCCGATCGTCGAGGAGTTTCTCTTCCGCCTGGTGCTCCAGGGCTGGCTCGAGGCCGTGGAAGTCCGCCTGCGGTGGCGCTTGGGATTCGGGCGGATGCTCTTGGGCGCCGGGCCCGTGCTGGCGGTCTCGTTGATCTTCGCCGCGTTGCACTACCGCGAGGCGAGACCGCCCGACGGCGTCGACGCCCTGATCCGGGCGATCGTCCGGACCGTGGCCGCTAGCCTGGTGACCTTGCTGGTCGCGGTGCCGCTGCTTCGGGTGCGCGCGGGAGCCACCTGGAAGGACTTGGGGATCGTGCCCGAAGCCTTCGGGCGCGATGTCCGGTGGGGATTGTTGGCGTTCTTGACGATCGCGGCGCCCGTGTACGCGATTCAGGTTGCGGTGCTCCCGGCCTGGTTGCCCGAGGGCATTGCCCCGGATCCGATCACCCTGGCGTTGTTTTCGATCGTTCTGGGGACGCTCTACTGCCGCACCCACCGGATCGTGCCGGCGATCACGCTCCATATGGCGCTGAACGCGACGAGCCTGGTTCTAGCCCGGGTGACGTTGCCCTTAACGCCGGCCTGAGCGGTGCTGAGGGTTGGCGGCCCGATGGGCCGGTTCCATCATTTCCGCCTGGGCCGGTTCTGCCCATCGACCTGGACGACTTTGGGTCGGTGCAAGCGGGCTTCGTCGTCGGATAGGGCGGCGTAGGTCAAAATCACCACGAGATCGCCGGCCATGCCCAGGCGCGCGGCCGGGCCGTTGAGCAGGACGGTTCCCGAGCCCGCCTCGGCCTCGATCGCGTACGTCACCAGGCGGTGCCCGTTGTTGAGGTTGAGCACGTGCACCTGCTCGCCCGGCAGGATGTCGGCGGCCTCGAGCAGGTCTCGGTCGACGGTGATGCTTCCTTCGTAATCCAAGTCGGTTCCGGTGAGCTTTGCTCGGTGGATCTTCGACTTGAGCATAAATCGCTGCACGGAATGGCCCTCATCAGCCCAGGATGCTCTGCCCCCGCATCGAAGACTATGGCGCGCAAGGCGTGTTTCTTCAACCGCCCTCAGGGTGGCACTCCTCCGCCCGGTCTAGGCATCTCGGCGCGGTGGCGGCGGAGTGTGGGCAGGCTGGCGATGTGGCCAAATCCGTGGCCGATACAGCTTGACATGCGTCCCACGGCGGTGGTAGCCTATAGGGTGACGTTTTCCCAAAGCCATTCGGCATCAAAGGTTGCGTGCCCCATGCGTATGTCGCGCGAGTCCCGTGGCGGTGACGGTCCGTTTGGAAGGACCGTGGTGATGTTGCTCGTGATCGGGCTGCTGGGAGCAGCGATCCGGCTGGCAACCGCACAGGATGCGACCACCAAGGCGGCCGCACCGGGCGCGGCCGCCGTGCCTGCCAAACCCCCGGCCAAAGCGCCGGTCAAACCGGCACCGGCCGCCCAGGCGCCAGCGGCCGCACCGGCGGTCAAGTACAAGTCGCTGCCCGTCGACGACTCGCAAAAGAAACGCCGCAACGACATTGCGAAGATGCTTCGCGCCGGCGCGTTCCAGGCGGGGGAAGACAAGGCGTTCGACGCCTACCACACGACCTACGCCTTCGCTCGATGGACCCAGCCGGAAAACTACGCCTCGATCTCCGAGTACCGGCGCGAGCTGCGTTCCGAGTTGGCCACGGGACGCTCCGGTGCCGTGTATGACCGGCTCGTCAGTCTGACGATGGACTTCATGACCAAGGCGGTCAACGACCCGGGCTATCATCCGGCCGTGCGGGTCAACGCCATGCTGACGATCGGTGAACTGGATGTGTCGATTCCTGCGCCAGGTTCGCGGGACCTTCCGCAACCCTTGCCCGCCGCGCTCGATTTCATCCTCGCCGTGCTGAAGGACCCGAATCAGATCGACGCCGTGCGCATCGCGGCCCTTCAGGGACTGGTGCGGCACGCGAGTTTTCCCATGGCCAACGCCCAGACCCGCGACCAGCAAGTCGTTCCGCGTTTGGTGCAACTGGCTTCGGCCAAGGACCCGCCGCCGGGGCGGACCAAACCAGGCCATGCGTGGATGCGGGCCTTGGCGATCGACGCTTTGGGCGCGCTCCGCCTGCCGGGCGCCAACGGACAGACCGTGAAGTTGCTGGTCGGCATCGTGGGCGAGACCGACGCGCCGCTTTCGACCCGATTGGCAGCCGTTCGCGCGTTGGGCCGCATCGACTATAAGGGGCTGACCGCGGTCAAGCCCGACGACGTGGTCGTCCCGGTGGCGCAATTCCTGCACGACGCGACCACGGCCGAGGCCAATCGGCCGATCCATGCGCCGGCCTCGGGCGGGAGCGGTTCCGGCATGCCGGGGATGCCTGGCGGGTATCCGGGCGGTATGTCGCCCGACATGCCGGGCGGGTACCCGGGCATGATGCCGGGGTCGCCCAGCGGTTACGGCTATGCTTCCAAGGGGAAAGCCTCGCGCAAGACCGCCGGCGGCGGAGGGAGCGGTTATCCCACCATGCCTGGCGGCTCTCCCAGTATGCCCGGCGGATATCCCGCCATGCCCGGCTATCCGGGCATGGGACCCGGCGGCCCCGCCGCCGACGAGGCGGATGATCGCTCGGTCATCTTCCGGCGGCGTCTGAAGACGGTCCTCGGCGCGGTGCAGTTCGCCCTGGTCGGCCAGGACCGCAACTCCGCGCTGAAGGCGTGGACGTCGAACACGCCGGACCAGTTTCTCGTCCAACTCGTCGAAAAGTACGTCAACGATCACATCAAGGTGTTGGATAGCGAGGAAGACGGTCTCGACACCTTGAAGAAGAACATCGCCATTCACCGCAAGACCCTCAAGGCGTTCCTGGATGATCCCGCCAAGGCGGTGAAGGCCTACCAAGACGAACTCGCGGCCAAGGCGAAACCCAAGAAGTAGCCCCCTCGCGAGGCCCGATACGGTTTTCGTCGAAGGGCGAGCATGGAGGCTTCGCCCCAGATCCCCGGCGGCGCGCAAGCCGCCTGAACCGGCAAATGGAATTGCCACAGTTGTCTGGTCCCACCGGCAAGCCCTCGTCGCAGGCGTCGCTGGCAACGTGTCCCGCCGACCCGTTGCCGCAGAGGCGTCCTCGGCGCGGCGGTCCCACGCATCCCGCGCGAGCGTGGCCGCAAGGCGCCCGATGGCTCGTTTGGCTGGTCGCCGCCATGGGCTGCCAGAGTTGGCCTTCGGCCTCGTTCGACGGCCACGTCGCAAGTCAGGCCGCACGGTGGCTTGCTTCCGGCGCGGTGCTGGCCGACCGGGGTGCATCGGCCGAGGGCAGCGAGAGACGGTTGCCGTCGTTCGACGCTCCCGAGGCGGCCGTCAAGATCGCGGCGCTTTACGCTTGGATCCAGACGCGGCGCGACCCGTTGCCGCCCGAAGCCCTCCGGCTGACGACGGACGTTCATCCGACCGTGCGCGCCGCAGCGGTTCGGGCCATCGGCCAGCGCCCGCCCCCCGATGCCGAAACGAGGATCGCGGCCGCCCTGGAAGACCACGAGATCGAGGTGCGCCTGGCGGCCATCGAGGCCCTCGGGATGATCGCTAGCGCCGCGTCGCGCGCCCGCTTGGAGTCGCTTCGGAGCGACCACGGCGAAATGGTTCGCGCCGCGGCGGTGAGGGCCCTCGGACGGCTCGGCGCCGACGAGGCCGTCTTCGATGCCGCAGGCGACCGGTCGTGGCGCGTGCGCAAGGAAGTCGCGGCGGCCCTGGCCTGCCGGCCCAGCCGGCACGCGGCGGCGATCGCCACCGGGTTGCTCGACGATCCCAGCGCCGAGGTCCAATCGCAGGCGGTCGAGTCGGCGGCCGCCTGGCCTCTGCGCCTGGGGGGACCTGTGCTTTTGGAAGCGATGGGCAAGCCATGCGGCACGGTGCGCCGGACCGCCGCGGCGCGGCTGGCTACTCAATGGCCGCCAGCATCCGAGTTCGCGCCCGACGCGCCGCCCGACCGCCGGCAGGCCGAACTCGACCAGCTCCGCGGCCGTTTTGTTGACGAGTTCGGCTTGGTCGCCCCGGCCGCACTGGCCGAAATCGCGCGCGGCGCCAAAGGCCAGACGCCACCGAGAACGGCGGAGGCAAGCCGTCTGATACGGCAACTCGCCGATCCGTTGAGCACGCCCCAAGTCCGCGCGGACGCGCTTGCCGACCTCCAAGCGTTCGGCCCGGAACTGGTTCCCGCTCTGGAGCACTTCGCGCGAGTCGAAAAACAGAATCTGCCGCAAGCCGTGTGGGAAAGCGTTTTGGCGCGCGCGGATGCGACCTTCGCGGCGATCGAGCGGCTGCGGTCGCCCGACCCGGCCGAGCGGCGGCAAGCGGCCGAGCAACTCGTTCGCCTGGCGAACCAGCGGCCGTTGGGAGCCCTGGCCGTCGCGCGGCTGGCCGACGTGGCCGCGGCCGAATCGGATCCTTTGGTCCTGCACCGCGCGCTGGACGCGGTGGCACGCGACGGAGGCGACGAGGCCACCCGGCTTGTGTACGCGGCGATGAGCCACCCTTCGCCCGACGTCCGGCGCGCGGCGTGCGAGCACCTCGCGGCGCACCCGCGCCCGCAGCACGCGGCCGTGTTGGCCCCCGCCTTGGACGACGCGCACCCCGCGGTGGTCGCCGCGGCGATCCGCGCCTTGGCGGCGGGCGGCCGCCTGGACGATCCCAGCGTCTTGCGCCGGTTCCTCGGATCATCGAGCCAGCACTTGGCCCTCGAAGCGGCCGCCGCGCTGGCGCAACTGGGCGATCCGGCAGGCGCCGGGGCGTTGGAACGCCTGGCACGAAGCCACGACGCCGCCATTCGGCGCCACGCGGCCGAGGCGATGGGGCGAACCGGCGATCCGACCTTCGTGCCCGCCCTCGTGCGCCTTCTGGACGACCAGGAAGGCACGCGTCGGGCGGCGCTGGAGAGCCTGTCGAAGGTCACCGGGCAGACTCCTCCCAAGCGCGATGGACGCGAACTCGGCGTGGCCGAACGCGTCGCATGGTGGAAACAGAGCGCGGCGGCCCGATGAATCCCTCGATGCGGCACCATGGCGGAGGGCGCGGCCGGCTTGCCGCCCGCCCAGCGCGCTGGGTAAAGACCCTAGGGGTAGGCCCGGCCGCTGGCTGGGGAGGTACGTAGGTACAGTTTACAGACGGCGTGGTTCCGGTGCACAATAGGAAGGTTGATGATGAACTCCCACCCACCGATCCCTCAACCTACCCACCCCGAGGCCCCGCTCCCGGCTGCCCCCCCTGTGATCTGGCCGGGATCGCCCGCGGAGACCCCGGCCCGCGCTGGCGCGCCGCGCAGGCCGGGCACGCTGGGCATCGTCGGAGCGGGCACGATGGGCACGGCCATCGCCGCCGCCGCGGTGCGCGGCGACCTCCGCGTGGCCATTGCCGACGCGCGACCCGAAACCCTGGCCGGCGCCGCCGAACGGATTGCCGCCGAACTCGGCGGCGCGGCCTTGCTGCCCGCCGTGAAACGCCGCGTGGAACCGACCACCAGCGATGCCCGGCTCGGCCGCTGCGACCTCGTGCTGGAATCCGTGGTCGAGGATGCCGCGGTCAAACGGCAAGTCTTCGCCCGGCTCGAACCCCACCTCGCGCCAAGCACGGTCCTGGCCACGAACACCTCGACCATCCCCATCGCCGTCCTGGCCGCCGACCTGGCCAACCCGCAGCGGTTTTGCGGGCTCCACTTCTTTCACCCCGTGCGGCGCAGGCCGCTCGTCGAAATCGTGCGCGGGCCGAACACGAGCGACCAGACCATCGCGTTGGCCGTCGCCTTCGCCGAGCGGATCGACAAGGTGCCGATCGTGGTCGCCGACGGGCCGGGGTTTCTCGTCAACCGCCTCCTGATGCCGTACCTTACCGAGGCCCTGGAACTGTTGCTCGACGGCGCGACCATCGAACAGGTCGAACGCGCCGCCACGCAGTTCGGCATGGCCCTGGGGCCGCTGCGATTGCTCGATGAGATCGGGTTGGACACCGCGCTGTTGGCCGGGCGAGTGCTCTACCAGGCATTCCCCGAGCGCGCGGCCCCCTCGCCGCTTCTCGTGGCCATGTACAAGGCCAAACGCTGGGGACGCAAGACCGGGGCGGGGTTCTTCTCCTACGCGCCGGGACTGGACCAGGATGCCCCGGGCCAGCCCGATCCCGCCGTCGATGCCCTCCTGGCCCCCTGGGTCCGCACGTCCCAGCCCTGGACCGACGAGGCGATCGTTTGTCGCCTGCTCCTCCCGATGGTCTTGGAAGCCACGCGGGTTTTGGCCGAGGGCAAGGTCTCCCACCCGCGCGACATCGACCGCGCCGTGGTGCTGGGACTGGGTTTCCCCGCCGCGCGGCGCGGCCTGTTGGCCTGGGCCGACACGCTGGGCCCGGCGCGCTTGCGGGAACTCCTGCGGCCCCTGGAGCCGCTCGGCCCGCGCATGCACCCGACCGACTGGCTTCTCGAGAGGGTCCGGCGCGGCCGGCCCCTGAGTGACCGCGACGCCGCGTCTCTCGCCGATCCCCGATGCTCGCCGAAGAGACAACCTACTACCTCGAGATGACCGACCCGAGCCAGCTTCGCCCCAAGCCGGCGCCGGGCCCAGGCGTTCAGATCGCCCTCGTCGTTCGATCATCCGGCCGCGTTGCCGAATTACCTGGCGCGCGGATTTCGCCTTTACCAGCAGGAGCGTTCGTTCAAGGACCTGCCCGATCGGCCCCCCGGCCCTTGGCCCGGCGCGCGGCCCTAGGGCATCACCCCGAGGGGACTCGCCGCCGCAGTCCGACGAGCGCGAACCCCCCGCACGCGACCAGACACGCGCCCGAGAACCCGTCGCCATAGGCGAGGTAGAGACTGCGGCGCGGGTCGCGCCCCACCTCGGCAAGGATCGTCCCCGTGGCGCGCCGGGGGCCTTGGGCGCGAATGCGGCCGTCGGCGTCGATCCAGGCCGAGAAGCCCGTGTTGGCGGCGATCAAGAACGGTTTGCGGTTTTCCACCGCGCGGAACACGCCGCAGATCAGGTGCATGTCCAGCTCGCTGGATCCCCAGAACCATCCGTCGTTGGTGAGATTCACCAGCACATGGGGTTCGCGCCCCGCGTCGGCCAGCGCGCGGATCTGCCGGCGCAGCAGGTGCGGCAACACGCTCTCGTAGCAGATGTTCGGCGCGATCCGCAAGGTGCTCACCTCGAAGGCCCTCGGTTCGACGCCCGGCGTGAGGCTGACCGACAGCGGCGTGAACCGCTGGAGCACGGGAAAGCGATCGGCCCACGGCACGTACTCGCCGAACATCACCAGGTGCATCTTGTCGTAGCGGCCGACGACCTCGCCCGAGACGCCGATCATCGCCGCGGAATTGAAGAACCGTGGCCCCTGGCGGCTGTAGTACTCGGTGTCGATGCCCAGCAATAGCGACGTGCGCAGTTCGTCGGCCAGGCGGGCAACGGCCGCGCGGCTCTGGGCCGATGCCCGCTCGAGCCGGGCGAAGAACTCGGGGCGAAGCCAGCCCGGCAAGACCAACGCGTCGGCATCGTACTCGACCAGGGACTCGCGGAACATGGTCTCGGGCCAGACCACGAGGTCCACGGCGCCATGGCCTCCATACTCCCGGATGGCTTGCCGCGACAGGTCGAGGTAATGCTGTTGAATCACGTCGCGCATCGCCGGGTCGGATTTCAATTCGATGTCGATGGACCCCTGGATCAGAGCGATCCGCGCCTCGGCCTGGGGCACCGGCCCGGAGGTCCGCGCGTATCCGTAGACCAAGGCCGCGCCGACGACCACGACCAGCGGTATCGCCGGCCACCATGTCACCCGCCGCCACCATGGGGTTCGCGCCGGTCCTGGCGTCGCGACGGCCGCCGGGGGCCAAGCGGCCACGGGCAACATCCGCGCGACGCACGCCGCGGCGAACATCACCAGAAAACTCACTCCGTAGGCCCCCACCAGGTCGCTCACTTGAATCAACTGGATCCATCGGTGCTGCGTGTGCCCGAGGCTCGCCATCGTGAAGCCCGTCAGCAGATGCGCCCGCGCCAGCTCCAGGCCCGTCCAAACCACCGGCGCGGCGACGATCACCGAAACGCGCAGGCGATGCACGGCGACGCGCCCGAGGGCAACGAACCCGGGCAGGTAGCACGCGAAGTAGGCCGACAGGGCCACCCAGCCGAAGCTCGTGGCCCAGTGCGGCAGGCGCAGCCAGTGCAGCGCGGCCAGCCAGAACCCGAAGCCCACCAGCCCCAGCGTGCGGTACGGTCTGCGCCCGACGAGGCGGTCGCGCCGCAGGAGAACCACCCACCACACCGGCGCGGCCCAGGCCAGCGGTCCGAGGTCGCACGGCGGCAAGGCCGCCCACAAGAGCACGGCGCCGACCAGGGCGTGCCCGAATGTCGAACGGTACCAACGGAGCGCCCGGTCCATCAAGCCTTCATTTCCAGGAACCGCGCCAACAGCGTGGGCCCACAGTCGGTCAGGAAGCTCTCGGGATGGAACTGGAGCCCCTCCAGCGCGTAGCGCTTGTGCCGCACGCCCATGATCACGCGCGTGCTGTCGGGGGAAATGCTCCACGCCGAGACCTCGAACTCGTCGCTGAGCGTGTCGGGCTGGATGACCAGGCTATGATATCGCGTCGCCCGGAAGGGGTTCTCCAGGCCCTCGAACAGCCCGCGGTTGTCGTGGTAGATCGCGTCGGTCTTGCCGTGCATCAACCGGTCGGCGCGCACGATCGACGCCCCAAACGCGCGGCCGATCGACTGGTGCCCCAGACACACCCCGAGGATCGGCACGCGGCCCGCGAACCGCCGAACACACGCCACCGAAATGCCTGCTTCGTCGGGCGTGCACGGGCCGGGCGAGATGATCACATGCGAGGGCCGCTTGGCCTCGATCTCGTCGAGGGTAATCCGGTCGTTCCGGTGAACCTCCATCTCCAACGACGGATCCAACTCCCCCAACCGCTGCACGAGGTTGTAGGTGAACGAGTCGTAATTGTCGATCAACAGGATCATCGGGAAAGCTGTCAGGCCAGGCGCGGCAGCTCGAAGCCCTTGCGGCGCGGGCGGTCGAGCAGCTTGTTCGCCTCGTCGCAGTTGGTGAATCGCTCGGCCACGGGGTCCCACTTGAGCACTTCACCCACCCGGCCCACGTCGCGCACGATGTTCACCAGGTAGCACAGCGTCGTGGCCCTCAGCCCGATCTCGATATCCGCGTTGCAGCGTTTGCGGCTCTTGATGCACTCGATCCAGTTCTCGATGTGGTAGGCGGTCTCGGCCCGCCGGTTCGGTCCGGGATTGTCCTTCGAGCGGACGATTTCCTTCGGATTGCTGGCGATCTTGTTGCGGTTGATTTCGAGCTTCCCTTTCTCGCCGATGAAGATGGCGCCCAGTCCCGGGCCGCGGTCGCCATCGAGGTGGAGCTTCAACTCGGTGCCGCTGGCGAACTTCATGGTCACCTTGGCCCGCGGCCCCGTGAGCTTGGCCATGCCGTGGTAGTCGGTGCCGGTGTCGATGTCGCCCGTGTCGCCGACCACCACGCCGCCGACGGTTTCCCGGGGCGCGAAACGGCCCGTCTGGCGCACGGCGACCGGCTCTTCGAGCAGCACCTCGACGGGTCCCGTGTCGTCGGTACCCAGGGCCCGGTTGATCTGATCGTACGAGTGCGTGCCCCAGCCGGTCACGCCGAAACACAATCCACCGCCATCGTAATCCCACCAGCGGGCCCAGCCGTGGTGCAGGGCCGACTCGTAAGGCCGCAACTCGGCCTGGTTGGTCCACATGTCCCACCACGGCTCGACAGGCCCCTTGACGTCCTTGGTCGAGGTCTTGGTCCATCGCTCGGGCCCCACGAAGTTCGGGGCCAAGACGGTCAGAATCTTGCCCAAAACCCCGTTCTTGACCAGATCGCTGGCCCAGTTGTTGATCGGCATCGAACGCTGCTGCGTGCCGACCTGGGTGACCTTCTGGTACTTCCGCGCGGCGTTGACCATGTACCGGCCCTCGGCAATGGTCAGGCACATGGGCTTCTCGATGTACACGTCCATGCCCATCTGCATGGCGAGCACGGTGATCCAGGCCCTGGCGTGGGTGGTGGTCTCGACCATCACCGCGTCGAGCTTCTCTTTTTCGATCATCTCGCGGAAATCGGCGTAGCAACCCCACTTGGCCCCACCGGAAAGCTGCTTGACGTAGTTCTGGGCCTTGCGAAACTCGCAGTCGGCGGCGGCGACGACGCGGAAGGCCGGCACGTCGGCCCCTTCGCGGATCACGCGGGCCCGGCCGCCACACCCAATGACCCCGACGCGCACCGTCTCGCTCGGCGCCGCGCCCGCAAGGCCCAACGCTCCCGCAGGTACCAGCACCGGCAACGCCACCGTGGCCGCGCCCGCCTTGAGCATCTCACGCCGCGTCCAGTGGGATCGAGTCATCTCGCGTTTCCTCCAGGTTGGATCGATCAAGACGGCCAGGGATCAGGCCCGGACCCTGGCAGCAACCCGATTCTCCCCCACGGCGGTACGTGTGTCAATCGACCTCAGGACCGGCCAGATTGCCGTCCATAGCGCTGCGCGGTAAACTTCGGGTTTCGACGCAGGAGTTCGCCCCCGGATGGGGGCGCTTCCGTTCGAGGTTGGAACGCCGGTACCCCCGTCGCCCCGAAAGAGCATCGCCATGGGAATTCGCCCTCGGACCCGATTCGTCAAGAAGCTCAAGGCCCACCGCTGCCCCAAGTGCGGCGCGAAACTTCACCCCCACGTCGGCCGCTGTCGCCGATGCCACCAGGTACAACCGCGCCCGAAGAAATAGTTCGACCGAGGTATTTAATATCCACTTCTCTGAGGGGCTTCCAGGCGGCCAGTCTATTGTTGGCGACTCCACTCTTCTGGGTGGACATATCGGTTTCTTACCTACCGATTGCCTCGTTCCGCGGGGTTAAGGTTGTGTAGGACGAGCCACGTCATGTCGAGCGATGGCGCTTTCGACGACGGTTCGCCTCGACCGGCCAATCCGCCCAAGGTCGAGCGTTTCGCCAAGCTGCTGGCCACATGTCAGCGGCGCGTCTTTCTTTACGTCCTCGGGCTGTTGCACAACGCCGCCGATGCGGAAGAAGTCCTCCAAGAGACCAACCTGGTGCTCTGGCGCAAGTTCGACCAGTACCAGCCCGGTACGAGTTTCGATCGCTGGGCGTGTCGGATCGCCCAGTACGAGGTTCTCAAGTTCCGCGAGAAGAAGGCCCGGGGCGAGCGGTTGTTCTCGAACGAGTTTGTCGAACGTCTGGCCCACCAGACCGAGCGCGATTGGGAGTCGCTCGACGCGCGGCGTGCCGCCCTGGCCGTGTGCCTGGGCAAACTGAACGAAAAGGACCGGCAATTGGTGACCCAGCGATACCAGGAGGGCGCCACGACCCGAAGCGTGGCGCGGGCCTTCGGTCGGAGTTTCCAAGGCGCGCGGAGATCGCTCCATCGGATCCGCATGGCGTTGCTGGCGTGCATCGAACGAACCTTGGCGGCGGAGGAGCGCGCGTGAAGCCGATCGACCCGTGGAGCGAACTGGCCGAACTGACCGCTGCGCTGTGCGACGGCCAACTCGCCCCCGAACACGCCGCCCGGCTCGAACGTCTGGCCGACGCGTCGGACGAGGCGCGCGGGTTCTTCCTCCACTACCTCCACCTTCACGGCGAGTTGCTCTGGGATCATGCCGCTGGGGCCGGAAGAGAAGAGGGCTCCGCGCGACCCGCCGAGGCGCCGGGGGAGCCGGCGCGCCGGGCCTCTTGGGTTCGGTGGACGGGCCGGTGGGGCTGGGTCGCCGCGGGGTTGGCCGCCTCGCTCGTCCTGGCCGCCGTGTGGTGGTTGCCGACGCGGGGGCCCCACGGGCCGGCCCCCGACGTCGGCGCCGCCCTCGTGGCCCGGCTCGTGCGATCGATCGACGCCGACGTGACCTGCCAGGGCATCGCCGTGCTCGAAGGCGCCGACCTTTCCGCCGGACAACGTCTCCACGTGGCGCATGGCCTGGTCGAAATGCGCTTCCCATGCGGCGCCCGGGTGATCGTCGAAGGGCCAGCGACGTTCGATCTGGAATCGGCAAGCCGGCTGTTCGTTCATCGCGGCCGGCTGGTGGCCCACGTCTCTGGCGAGGCCGCGGGCTTTGCCGTGACCACCGACACGCTGGCGGTGATCGACCGGGGCACCGAGTTCGGCCTGTCAGTGGCCGAGGCCGCCCCGTGCGAAGTCCACGTCTTCGACGGCACCGTGGATCTCCAGTCGCCGCAAGGCCCGATGGCTCCACAGCGCTGGTGGAAACGACTTCGCGCTGGTCAGGCGGCGCGCGTTTTCGCGGCCGCGCACCACGACCGGCCGCAGATCGAAGAAATCGTCGCCCAAGCCGATCGTTTCGTGCGGCACTTGCCGCCGCCAGAGGCGGGCTCGGTTGCCGCGTTGCGCCGGATCGTCTCGAACGAACCGCGATTGATCCACCTCTACCCCTTCGAAGGCACCGCGCCTCCAGACCGGCTCCGGGATCGCCGCGGAAACCTCGATCTTACCGAGGCGGTGATGCGCGACGGCGCGGGCGACCGCGCGATCGTGTGGGCCGTGCGCGGATTCGACGCCACCAGCCGGGCGGTCCGCCTGGGCCGAGCCCGCATCGCGGGCAATACGCGCGGCGTCGGTCTCCAGTCCGATGCCGTATTCGCGCCCCCAGCCGAGATGACCGTGGAACTCTTGCTGCGATTGGACGAATCGGGCGATCTGGCCGATGGGGCGATCCGGGCCGCCCTGGCCACCCGCGCGAGCCGACGCGATTGCGGCTTTCTGGTGATGGCCCTGGACCACGGGCAGCTTGGCCATTTGCTCGACGGGCAGTCGCCGTGGGTGCTTGGCGAGCCCGACGCCGCCTCAATTCCCAGCGAAGAGCACTTCGCACTGGTTCCCGGCGACTGGTATTACGTGGCCGCCACCTTCCGCGCCGGCGCCGGCCAGACCCTCGTCCGTTCGTACGCGGCGAACCTCAGCCGCGGCGACCGCGCCCTGGCGCTGGTGGTGCGCGACCGCGCCGCGCCCGGCATGCCCGCTGCCGGCCGGCTGGGCATCGGCAAAGGCTTTGCCGACGATCTGGCCCATGCATATCCCTGGTCAGGCGAACTGGACGAAGTGGCCATCTACGACGCCGTGCTCGACGCGGCGACGCTCCAACGGCATCTCGATGCGGTAACCGGCCGACCCACGCGATAGATAGCGAACCGGCATGAACGCGACGCCTCGTGCCGTGCGCTTTCCATGTCCACGATCGCCAAGACGGCAGGTTGTCCAGCCGTAGTTCGCAGGATACACCCAGGAAACCCACCATGACCCACGTCACCCAAGCGAATCCTTCCCAAGACTTGCTGGAAAAAGTGTCAGGCCAGTTCTCCACGATCTTGGCGGATCCCCCTTGGCAGTTTCAGAACCGAACTGGGAAAGTGGCGCCAGAACACCGCCGTCTGCTTCGGTACCCAACTTTGGAACTACGGGAGATTCTACAACTGCCCGTGGACAGGTTGGCGGCAGCCAGGTCCCACCTTTACCTGTGGGTTCCGAATGCCTTGTTGCACGAGGGCCTTCAGGTCATGGAAGCGTGGGGCTTTACCTATAAGACCAACATCGTCTGGTACAAGACCCGAAAGGATGGCGGCCCGGATGGTCGGGGGGTTGGGTTCTCTTTTCGGAATGTCACGGAGCGAGTGCTTTTTGGCGTGCGTGGACAAATGCGCACACTGACCCCGGGACGCAGACAGGTCAACATGATTGTGGCTAGGAAACGCGAACACTCGCGCAAGCCTGACGAGATTTACCAGATCGTCGAGTCATGCTCGCCAGGCCCGTACCTGGAGGTCTTTGCCAGGTTCCCGCGGCCTGGATGGACGCAGTGGGGCAACGAAGACGTTGAGGAGAACTCCTTGTACGGCGTGGGTCGGCGCCGAGGGCATGTCGATCCGCAGCTCCGTTGGTTTGGGCCGCCACGGGGCTATGGCACGACCGGGTGATTCTCGCGCGCCTAGCAATCAGGTCACCTCCCCGGAGCCCTCCCGCGCGTCGCGGCGATCATCCTGCCGCAGCGCTTGCACGAGCCAACGCCGTTCAGTAGGTTAGAGGGCCTGGGCCGAACGGGCCTCCGGCATGCTCCGCACGGCCCGCTCCACACAACCTGTCGCAGACCCATTCGAGGAGTCCCCGCGGTATGGCCAGGTCGCGAGCGAAGCAGTACGCCATCGGCGTGGATTACGGCACGAACAGCGTTCGGGCGCTGGTGGTCGACGTGTCCGACGGTCGCGAGGTGGGCACGTGCGTGTTCAACTACCCAAGCGGCGAGCACGGGATCTTGCTCGATCCCAAGGACCCCAACCTCGCCCGGCAGAATCCGGCCGACTACATCGAGGGTTTTTGCCGGGCGGTGCGCGGGGCGGTGAAGGCGGCGGCCAAGACCCCCGGCTTCCAGGCTGACCACGTGATCGGCCTCGGGGTCGACACCACCGGTTCGACGCCCCTGCCGGTCGATCGCCAGGGAATGCCGCTGGCCTTGTGCTCCGAGTTCAAGAAGCGCCTGGCAGCCCAGGCCTGGCTCTGGAAGGACCACACGTCGCATGCCGAGGCGGCCGAGATCACCCAGCGGGCCCGCCAGTCCGGCGTCCCGTACCTGGCCAAGTGCGGCGGCACGTACAGCTCCGAGTGGTTCTGGTCGAAGGTGCTCCACTGCAAGCGTTCCGACCCGAAGGTCTTCGAGGCGGCCTACGGCTGGGTCGAGCTGGCCGATTTCGTGCCCGGCTTCGTCACCGGCAACCTCTCGCCCGAGACCATGCCCAGGGGCATCTGCGCCGCCGGCCACAAGGCGATGTACAACGACCAGTGGGGCGGACTGCCCAGCGAGGAGTTCCTCGCCAGCATCGACCCCGATCTGGTCGAGGTCCGCCGCCGCTATGCCGCCCGGGCCGTGCCCTCCGACCAGAAGGCCGGGAACCTGACCGCCGAGGTCGCGGCGAAGGTGGGCCTGCGCCCGGGCATTCCCGTGGCCGTGGGGAATTTCGACGCCCACGCGGGCGCGGTCGGGGCGGGCATCAAGCCCGGCACGCTGGTCAAAATCATCGGCACGAGCACGTGCGACATGCTCGTGGCCCCGATGGACCAGGCCCTGGCCGACATCCCCGGCGTTTGCGGCATCGTGCCCGGCTCGATCATCCCCCGCATGTACGGCCTCGAGGCGGGGCAATCGGCCGTGGGCGATATCTTCAACTGGTTCGCCAGCCGCCTGGCCCCGAGGCAGTACGCGGCCAAGGGCGACGCCCACGCGAACCTCACGGCCGACGCCCAGAAGCTCAAGCCCGGCGAGAGCGGCCTGTTGGCCCTGGACTGGAATAACGGCAACCGCACGATCCTCGTCGACCCGCTCCTGACCGGCCTCTTGGTGGGCCAGACGCTCCACACGACCGCCCCTGAGATCTACCGGGCCCTGGTCGAGGCCACGGCCTTCGGGGCCCTGACGATCATCCAGCGGTTCGAGGAATACGGCGTGGCCGTCGGCGAGGTGGTCAACTGCGGCGGGATCGCCGAGAAGAACCCCTTCGTCATGCAGATCTACGCCGACGTGTGCAACCGCCCGATGAAAATCAGCCGCGCCGCCCAGACCTGCGCTTTGGGCGCGGCGATCTTCGGGGCGGTCGTGGGTGGGGCCTACCCCAGCGCCGAACTGGCGCAAAAGAAGATGACCGGCGTCAAACCCAAGGTCTATCGCCCCAACAAAACCGCCGCAGCCGTCTATGCCGAACTCTACGCACTCTACCGCAGGCTGCACGACGCCTTCGGGCTCAAGAACGGCTCGGGCGACTTGTACCAAGTGATGAAGGAACTGATCGCCATTCGGGACCGCGTGCGCGGCAAGTAGCAGAAACCAACCCCAGGTACTGGCTGACCACGGCATCGACAGTTTAGGTCAGCAGCGCGGCGATGCGGCGAGTCTGACCAATGGTCATGACCGCATCAGAAGCGTCCGAACGGTTCGCCGTGCGGGTGGTATTCAGGAGAATCAACATCATGCCGTATGAGATGCATCGTCGCGATTGGCTTCGGGCGATTGGCGCCACCGGGGCCCTGGCCGGGCTGGGCGCCCAGGCGGCCCCCGCGCCGGCGGCCGATAGCCCGGGCGAATCCAGTGGATTCACCAGCAGCATCCTCGCGCGCCGCAAAGTGCAAGACAGCCGCTTTGCCCCGTCGATCGTCGGCGGCAAGGTCATCCAGCCGCAGCGCGAACTTGCGGTGCTGCACACGACCGAGGTGCTGGTGGTCGGAGGCGGTCCGGCCGGCGTGGCCGCCGCCATCGCCGCGCGGCGCGCCGGGGCCGAGGTGACCCTCGTCGAGCGCTACGGCCACTTTGGTGGTCTCTGGACCGGGGGTTTGGTCCTGCTGGTCATCGGCCACATCGTCAAGGGCGGCAAGCAGGTCTGCCAGGGGATCGGCGAAGAGATGATGCGCCGGCTCGAAAAGCTCGACGGCGGCATCATCGACCGCCGCCCCGGCGTCAACCCCACCGTCGACGCCGAGGCCCTGAAGTACGTCATGGTCGAGATGGTCGACGAGGCCGGCCTGAAGGTCTTTCTGCACTGCTGGGGCGTCGACGCGATTCTCAACGGCCACGAGGTCCGCGGGGCGGTCTTCGAGAGCAAGTCGGGACGCCAGGCCATCCTCGCCAAGACCGTGGTCGACGCCACCGGCGACGGCGACTTGTTCGCCGCGGCCGGAGCCGAGTTCGAGCACCGCTCGCACAACGTCGGCCTGGTGTCGCGCATCGGCAACGTCGACCAGATCGACCGCAGCAAGGCCGGCAAAGCCAGGCCCCGCCGCCTCGGAGGTCCCACGCCGGCCCCTGGCGTCCACTGGGTCAACCTCATCGGCCCGGAGGTGGACGGCCTCGACGTGGCCACGCTCACGCGCCTGGAGATGAACCACCGCAAGTTCATCTGGCGCGACCTCCAGAAGACACGGCAGATTCCCGGCTACGAGAAGCTCTTCCTCGTCGAGACCGCGCCCCAGTTGGGCGTGCGCATCACGCGCGTCCTCCATGGCCTGCACACCGTCACGCTTGCCGATCTCAAGGCCGGCACGCGGTTTCCCGACGTCGTCGCGGTAGGCGGATCGTCCAACGGCTCGCACGGCGAATGGCAAGTCCCCTACGGCGCGCTGGTGCCCACGAAGGTCGATCACGTGCTGGCGGCCGGGCGCTGCATCAGCGCCGAGATGCGCATGGCCGACCTCGTGCGCCTGATCCCCAACTGTTTCGCCACGGGCCACGCCGCGGGCGTGGCCGCGGCCGTCGCGGTCAAGGACGGATGCCGGCCGCGCGACGTCGACGTGGCCAAGGTGCAGAAGATCCTCCGCGAGCAAGAGGCCTACCTGGGGTCATGAGCGAAGCTCCGGCCGAGCATGCGGCCCACTCCGCCGGAACCCTCGGGCGCCTGCGCTGGGTGGTGCGGCTGGTGGTCTTGGGGGCGGCCGTGCTCGCCCTCTGGCCCATCGTGCCCGGATCGCAAAGCCCGCTCGTCGTACCTGCCTTGAGCCCGTTCGTGGCGATTGCGTCGCTTCTGGCCGCTCGGGTTTTCTCGGTGGCGACGATCCTGGGGCTGGCCATGGCGCTGATGGCGGTGCTTCGGCGGCGCTGGCTATGCCGCTGGGTCTGTCCCGCGGGCACCTGCGCCGAGGTCGCGTCGCGGGCCGGAGCGCGCATGGGACTGCGCTGCCCTCGTTTGCCGCCGGTCGGGCAATGGATCGCCCTGGCGACCTTGGGCGGGGCCGCGCTGGGCTATCCCGTGCTTCTGTGGCTCGATCCCCTGGCGATCTCCAGCGCGGTCTTCGCGGCCTGGGGGCCCGCCTCGGGAGCGGCCGCCTGGGCCGGCGCGGTCGCCCTGGCCGTCGTGCTGCTGGCAAGTCTCGTCCTGCCCGGCCTGTGGTGCGCGCGGCTCTGTCCCCTCGGCGCAGCGCAGGAGTTGCTGTACGCCGTGCGTCAAAGCGTGTGGCGCCACGATGCGTCGCCGGGCGATCGGCCGAAGGCGGAGCGGGGATGGCTCCTGGCGCGGCGCACGGCCCTGGCCGCGACCGTGGGCGCGGTGTGGGCCGCCGTGGTGCGCACCTGCCGCGCCGAGGCGGTCAACCCGCTTCGCCCGCCCGGCGCGGTGGCCGAGTCGGTCTTCGTGGGCTTGTGCGTGCGCTGTGGCAATTGCGTCCGGGCGTGCCCGACAAAGATCCTCGCTCCCGACCTGAGCGCGAGCGGGCTGGCGGGAATCGGGACCCCGACCGTGGCGTTTTGCGACGATTACTGCCTCGAAACCTGCACGCGATGCACCCACGTCTGCCCCAGCGGGGCCCTCACCCGGCTCGCCCCCGGGGACAAGCTCCGGGCACCGATCGGACTAGCACAGGTGGACATGGACCTCTGCCTCTTGGGCGAGGACCGCGAGTGCGCGATCTGCCGTAGTCGATGTCCTTATGAGGCCATCACCTATGTTTTCTCGGAAGAGACCTACACGGTGACCCCGCGGATCGACGCGGCCCGGTGCCCCGGTTGCGGCGCGTGCGAGGCCGCCTGCCCGACAAGCCCCACGAAGGCCATTGTCGTACGGCGACGGAATCGGACGTAGGCCGAGGACTCGAGAGTGTGCGACCGGTTCGCCGAGTTGACCCAACCTGGTCTGGCAGGTAAATTACTTAGAATCTACCTGGAATCGGGGGAGTGTTCGGGACGTGCGCCCCGGGCACCGTGGTGCCGGGTTTGCCTGTCGATCCAAGGGTCCCGAAACGGGCGTAGAGACAACCGACGCTTGGGACGCGCGGGATGGCCCTTACGTATTTCAAGCGATACCGGATGCAAATCGACCTCGGGGGAAGGAATCTCACGCCTCCTGGCATCCCGCCGGGGTATCGGCTGTTGCCGTGGGACCCGTCGCTCTTGGAAGCGCACGCTCAGGCCAAGTACTACAGTTTCCGCGAGGAGATCGACGCGAACGTGTTCCCCTGTTTCGGGGATCTTGCGGGTTGCCAGCGTCTGATGACCGAGATCGCGCGCAAGCCGGGGTTCTTGCCCGAGGCCACGTGGCTTGCCGTGTGGAACGGCCGCGATGGGAAGCGTCCCGAGGCGTGCGGGACCGTGCAAGGGGTGAAAGACCGCTCGGGAGCTGGGTATCTTCAGAACCTGGGCATCACGCCATTGCATCGGGGCCAGGGGCTGGGGTCGGCATTGATGTTCAAGGCCCTCCTTGGATTTCGCCAGGCGGGCCTGAGTTCCGTATCGCTCGAGGTGACGGCCGACAACAGCGGCGCGATCCGGTTGTATCGCCGTCTCGGCTTCCGCATCTTGAAGACCGTGTTCAAAGCCGCCGAGGTCGCCTACCCGTGAGCCATCCCATCCATAGCCACCTCTTTCCCAACGGCCTGGCCCTGGTGGCTGAGCCGATGGAGTGGCTCGAGTCGGCGGCCTTCACGCTGCTGGTGCCGGTCGGCAGCGCGCACGATCCGGCCGACCGGTCGGGTCTATCGAGCTTCGTGTGCGAGATGGCGTTGCGCGGGGCCGGGGAGCGCGACAGCCGGAGATTCGTCGAGGACCTCGATGGTGGAAGGCAGAGGC
>DYLT01000405.1 GCA_020721945.1 Blastopirellula marina | reverse complement strand
AAGCCGCTTTCGGTGGGGTACGGCGGGCGGATGCGCGGCTGCCCGCGCTCGCCCTCGATCGAGTGGATCAGGGCCGTCTCTTCGCCGCAGACGAACGCCCCGGCCCCGAGCCGAATCTCCACATCGAAGTCGAACCCCGAGCCCAAAATGTCCTTGCCCAAGAGCCCCCATTGCCGGCACTGGTCGATGGCGCTCTCGATGCGGCGGATGGCCATCGGGTATTCGGCGCGGACATAGACGAAGCCCCGTGCCGCGCCGATCGCGTAGGCGCCGATGATCATCCCCTCGAGCACATTCAAGGGATCCGACTCCAACATGCTCCGATCCATGAAGGCGCCGGGATCGCCCTCGTCGGCGTTGCAGATCAGATAGCGGGTCTTTTCGGCGGCCTTGGCCGCCATGGCCCATTTGTCGCCGGTGGGGAACCCCCCGCCCCCGCGGCCGCGAAGCCTCGATTTCGTGACCTCCTCGATGACCCACTTGGGATTGCCCTTGTCGAGCACCTTGGCCAAGGCCTGAAACCCGCGGTAGTGGAAATACTCCTCGATGCTCTCCGGATCGATCACGCCGTTGTGACGCAAGGCGATGCGGGTTTGGCGGTTGAAGAAAGCGACGTCGCCGTAGAGCTCCAGGAACTTGCGCCCAATGGTCTTGCCGGGCACCTGAAGCCGCGCGACGACCTTCCCGCCCACAAGGTGCTCGCGAACGATCTCGTCGAGGTCGGCCTCGTCGGCCACCCGGTAGAGGACCTTGTCGGGCCGAATCAGCAGGTGGGAACGATTTCGGGCATCGTCGAGGTTACACGCCCCGAAGCAACTGCCGATGGTGATGCGGGCCTTGGGAGGCCCGATTCCGGCAGCGGTCAGTTTCTCTCGCACGACCGTGGCGAAGTCCTTCGACCCCTTCCATCCGCACCGAACGCTGCCGCAAAGGAGGATTTCGTGCTCGGCAACGTCCTCGAGGGGGCCGTCCAGCACCCGATCCAATAACGGTTTGCCCCCCAGAAGATGGCTGGTGAAAATCTCGTGGACCGCCTTGCGGTCGACCCGCTCGTACTTGACGGGCATCTGCCCGGGAACCATCACGGCGACGATCGGTTCGCGGCTACATCGACCGGTGCAGCCCGTTCGATGGAGCAGGATGTCGGAGCGGCCGGAGGCCACCACGTGCTTCCGAAACTCGGCAAAGACTTCGTCGGCCCCGGCAGCCTGCTCGCACGTGGCCGAGCCGATCTGAACTCGGATCGGGTTTCCGGCGAATCGCGCCCGGAGGCATTCCTCGGCCTTCGAGGCCAGATCGGCGAATCGCTCTAAGACCTTCGACACAAGCGCTCCTACAGGCCGGGCCACACCGGCCTTGCGACGGCTGGTTCGTTTCGCATTATGGCATCCGGGCGTGGTGCGGCAAGTCCACCGTCGTTCGAAACCGTCGCCAACCGCACCTCAAATCCCCGCGCCAGACGGAAGAGCTACTCCACGGCAATGGCATCATCGCCAGGTGTTACTGAGATCACTATCGCATCCGCTCCGCTCTTGCGTCAAGACGGGATTCCCGATAGCTTTCCAGTAGGATGGGCCTTCCGGCCCGTCCGTGGAGGGCTCGGCGGAGCCCTCCTTCGGACGATGGACGACGGACGACCGACTCCCATGATCCGCGTGTACAACACCTTGACGAAATCGAAGGAACCGTTCGAGACCGTGCGGCCAGGGAAGGTGGGGATGTACCTCTGTGGCCCGACGGTCTACAAGCCCAGCCATATCGGCCACCTGGTGGGCCCGGTGATCTTCGACGCGATCAAGCGATATCTCACGTACAACGGCTACGAGGTGACTTGGGTCGTCAACATCACCGACGTCGACGACAAGCTGATCGTCCGCTCCCGCGAACGGGGCATTCCCATCAGCCAGTTGGCCCAGGAGATGACGGCCGATTACCTGCGCTGCCTCGAGGTGATGGGCGTCGATCAGGTGGATCATTTTCCGCGGGCGACGGCGTACATCCCCGCGATGATCGAGTTCATCTCGGCGCTGGTGGAGAAAGGCTGCGCGTATGCCTCGGACGGCGATGTCTACTTCGACGTAACCCGGTTCCATGATTACGGCAAACTGAGCCGCCGGTCGATCGAGCAGATGCAGATCGAAGGGGGCACCACGGCGGAGCGCAAGCGGTCGGGCGCCGACTTCGCGCTGTGGAAGAGCGCCAAGCCGGGCGAACCTTCGTGGCCGAGCCCCTGGGGACCGGGCCGGCCGGGCTGGCACATCGAGTGCTCGGTGATGAGCGGCCGCCTCTTGGGCGAGACGTTCGACATCCACGGCGGTGGACTGGATCTCGTCTTCCCGCACCACGAAAACGAGATCGCCCAGAGCGAGGCCCGCCACGGCCGGCCCATGGCGCGGTACTGGATGCACAACGGGTTGATGCAGGCCTCCGACGAGGTGGGCAAGGTGGGCGGCCGCGCCACCCGGCCCGCCGAGGATGACCAGCAGGCCCAAGAGGCCGGCAAAATCGCCGGTCGGCATGGCGCCAAATCGTTCCTGGTGCTCTTGGAGGAAGAGCGCTTTCAGCCCGAGCAAGTGCGGTTCTTCCTCCTGTCGACCCACTACCGCCGGCCCATCGACTTCAGCATCGAGCGGATCCGCGAGGTGGGCACGGGCCTGGCCACGTTCTACCGCTTCTTCAAACGCTACGAGCGCGTCACCGCGGAGCGCTTCTACGACCTGCCCTTTGCCACGCGCCGCGCCGACGGCGAATTCGCAACGGGCGACGACCCGATGCTTGCGGTCCTTGCCGACCAGCGTGCACGGTTTCTCGAAGCGATGGACGACGACTTTAACACGGGCGGCGCGGTCGGCGTGCTGTTCGAGCTGCTCCGACGGCTCAACAAGTTCGTCGACGACGAAAAACTCGAAGACCCCGCCAGAAGGTCGCAGGCCCATCTTGCGGCGCTGCGCCAGGGGGCTCGCACGCTCCGTGAGTTGGCTGCCACGCTGGGCTTGTTCCGCAAGCCCCCGAAGGAAGAGGTCCAGGCCGACCAGACGCTGGTCGGCAAGCTCGTCGATCTCTTGGTCGAGGTCCGCGCCGACGCCCGGAAAGCGAAAAACTTCGCCGCCGCTGATAAGATCCGCCAGCGTCTGGCCGAACTCGGCGTGACGCTCGAAGATCGCCCCGGCGGCACCGAATGGAGCCTCGCGCAGTAGGGCGCTCGGGCCGCGGCCTCGCGGGCTTCGGGGAAGAAGACGAAGGTGGTGCGTGCAGAATCCGCAGCGGATCCTGGGGATCGACCCCGGCCTGAACGTCACCGGCTACGGCGTCCTCGAGGTCGCCGGCGGCCGTCTGCGGCTTTGCGAAGCCGGCGTGGTGCGCGGCAAGGGGCGCGACTCGCTCGCCAAACGCCTGGCCGAGATCCACGACGGCGTGCGCGACGTGATCGCGTCGCTGGCGCCCGCGGTCCTCGCGCTGGAGGAACTCTACTCGCACTACGCCAGG
>DYLT01000404.1 GCA_020721945.1 Blastopirellula marina | reverse complement strand
GGGCCGATCGGGCGGGGGACCGGCTCCCCAAACCAGCAACGCCGCCACCACCGCACCCGCGATGGCAACGGCAACGGCCACTTTCGGCCAACGACGCCGCGCACGGGGCGCAGAAGCGCCGCCGGGCGCCGCCTCGGTGAATCGCGCGGGCAAGTGCGAAACGGGCGACGGGGCCACGGCGACCGTCCCCAAACGCATCTGCGCCCGAAGCGCCTCGTCGTACGCCATCTTGCGCGTGGGATGGAGCAGACACACCCGGGCCGCCGCCACCTCGCCCAGCAGGCGTTCGGCCAACTGGCCCTCGGGGCCCCCACACGCCGCCTGAAGCCGGGCGGTCTGGCGATCGGCCGCCGCCTCGATCGCCTCGGGCCGGCTCTCGAATAACGGCAACTCCAACAGGCGGTAGAGATGGGGCGGCTGTTCGGCCGGGAGAATGCCCAACCAGCGCTGGTATGGGTCGATGGGCTGAGTCATGGCGTGCGCCCGCAGGGCCTGTTTCTTCCTTCCTCCTCTACCACACGCCGTCTGCCAACGCAACAAGCCGCTTTGGCTTTCTTCGGCCGAGGGGTTTGGCATCCGCCCGTGCCTCGCGCATAATGGGATCATGGAAGCCATCGATGTTCTTGGGCAGATTCCACCCGTCTCGCGGGGAGCACTGCGCCACGAGGTCATGCATCGGCTCCTGCGAGCGATCTTCGAAGGAAGGCTACCGGCAGGAACCCGGCTGATGGTGCTGAAGCTGGCCGGCCGGTTCGGCATCAGTTCGACGCCGGTGCGCGAGGCCCTCGTGGAACTCGACGCGGTAGGGGTGGTCGAGTTCGTCCATAACCGCGGTGCGGTGGTGGCCCCCTTCGGTCCGAAGGAATTGCGAGACATCTACCAGATTCGCCGCATCCTCGAAAGCGAGGCCACCCGCTCGGCTGCCGGACGACTGGACCTGGCTGAGGTGGGGCAACTCCGCGAAGAGACCATGGTTTTGTTGGACGAAAACGAGGCGCCCGATTGGCTTCCGCGGACCGTCAGTGCCGATCGGCGTCTTCACACGCTGGTGGCCACCCATTGCGGCAATAGCCGGCTGACGCGCGAGATCCGCCGCTACGATTTGTTGGTACAAACCATCCGCGAGATCATTGGGGCCGATCGTGGGGCGCAACATCGGGCGATGGAAGAGCACTTGGCGTTGCTCGATGCGCTGTTGGCCCAAGACGGCCAGGGGGCGGCCAAGGCGATGGCCCGGCATATCGATGGCGCGGCCGATTTGGCCGAGTCGGTGTTGTTCGCCCGGCGGCGATGAATCGGCGTGAGCGCGTGGTTGACGGGGCGGTGGGGCGCGATTATAAATGCATTATGCATTGCGGTGGACCCCACGCAACCCCAGGAGGCTCCCCATGCCCTCGCTGGCCCTCCTCGTTTGCTGGTGCCTCGCGGCCTCGGCTGCCGATCCTCCGATCCGGTCCGATTTGCCGTACGCGGTGGCCTTCCCCCCCCAACCCGCCCGCTTCGTGCGCGTCGTGATCCACGCCACGGCTGGCGGCGACCCCTGCCTCGACGAACTGGAGGTCTACGGCCCCCAGGGCAAGCAGAACCTCGCCCTGGCCAGCCGTGGGGCCAAGCCCTCGGCCTCGTCGTGCATTACCGGGTATCCTCAGCACGCCATCGAGCACCTCAACGACGGCCGCTACGGCAACGACGCCAGTTGGATTCCCGGGCCGCACGGGCCGCACTGGGCCCAAGTCGAGCTGCCCCAGCCGGCCGAGATCGCCCGGGTCGTCCTTTCCCGCGATCGCCACCGCCGATACGCCGACCGGGTGCCGATCCGTTTCGAGGTCCAGCTTTCGGCGGACGGCACGGCGTGGACCACGGTCCGGAAGGTCTCGACCACCGCAGCGCCCGTCGCCGTGCGCGTTGGCGCCGGCGACTTTGCCGGCGTGGTTCCGCCGCCCCCGCCCCCACCGCGCGTTGCGGCCGCTGGATCCGACGCGACACGGGTCGACGAGTTGAGCGCCCCGCTTCGCGACGAACACGGCTTGCCGAACCTCGCGCTGGGCCCCGGGGCGAAACCCGCCGCCTCGTCGCTTCTGCCCAGCTACGCCATCCACCAAATCGCCCACCTCAAGGACGGCCGGCGGGGCAACGACCACAGTTGGATCAGCCACGGCGAGCCCTCGTGGGCCGAGATCGATCTGGGCGACGTGTACTGGATCTGCCACGTGGCCCTGGGCTCCGATAGCTCTCGCCGGTACACCGACCGGGCCCCCCTGCGGTTCTCGGTTCTCGCGGCCACGGAGCACCACGCCGACAGCAAGGCCCCGACGTGGTCGGTGGTGTACCGGCACGCGGGCTCGCCGGTCCACGTGCGCACGTCGTTTCGCTTCAAGCCCGTCCAGGCCCGGTGGATCCGCGTGGCGATCGAGGCGACCAACGGCGACCCGGCGCGGATCGACGAGTTGGAAGTCTTCGGCCAGAAGGCGCCGATCCCCGCGGAGAAGCTCGGTCCCTTGGCACCGGCTGGCGCCTCGGTCAGCGCCGACTCCGACGCGATGCTCCAGTACGCCTGGCTTGGCGAGGAGCACGCCTGGCTCAAGGCGTTCGGCCGGGCCGACCTCAGCCCGCGGCTGGTCCCCTACAACGGCCGCGTGAAGGAGTACCCTCGGCACGTGGGCGACGACCGGCTTCCCCTGCCGCCGCTGTCGACCGCGCCAACGCTCGACGGCAAGCTCGATGACCCCTGTTGGGCCGAGGCATCGCGCGGCGTGGCTCGCGTGGCCGACCCCTACGACTTTGCGCGCGGGCCGTTGGTTTCGACGGCCGTGCAGGCGGGTTGGCGCGGCGACGATCTTCTTTTGGCCATCCGGACCGACCGCCTGTTGAGCAGCCACGTGGCGGTGGTCTCGCGCACCGATGGCCAGTCGTGCGGCGTGCTCGCGTGGACCGACAAGGGCCTGGTCTTCAACACGTACCGGGCCGACGGCACGTTGAGCCGCACGCAACCCGTCGACGGCGCGTTCGACCCCACGCTGACCGCCTGCGAGGCCCGTCTGCCGCTTGCCTGGTTCGCGGGTTGCCGCGAGCTGGGGCTTCGCATCGGGCTGGGCCTGGGGGGGCGGCACACCGCGCCAGCCGGCCGGCCCGTCGAGTTCGCATTCTCGTCGCTCGGTGTCGCCGAGGTCGGCGCCTGCCGCGCCGGCCTGTTCGAGGTGCGCGTGCGCGCGGCCGACAAGCCGGTCCGCTTGCGCGGCAACGTGGCCGATCTGGCCGACGGTTGCGCGATTGCCCCGGGCCAGACGAAGCTCGTTCGCGTGCGCGCCGAGCCAGGGCCGATCGGTCCGCAGTTCCAACTGGCGCTCGAAGAAGAATCGGGCGAACGATTCGTCCTCCATCTGTTCCGTTACGATCCGCTCGGACGCACGCTCGGCCTGATGGACGAGATGCTCGACCGCCTTGCGGGCAAGGGGCTCGACGTGTCGCGCGAGCGGGCCGAGACGAC
>DYLT01000403.1 GCA_020721945.1 Blastopirellula marina | reverse complement strand
CCCGGCGACCGCCGCCGGCCACATCCTGCGCCACCGCATGGGCATACGTCAGCCTCCTGCATCGCATGGTTTTCGTTTTGCGCGGCACCGTGCGCCGCACATAGGAACCGATGCGCACCTCGGGCCGAAGGTTACAGCGCTTTGGCGGGGTCAACCCGCCGTGGGCGGGAAAGTCGTCCACCGTCCCACCCGGTCCGGTACAATGAGGGGGTTGCGAGTCACCAGGGTTCCTCGATGGCCGCGGCACGGGCCCACACCACGAGGCGGCCACCTCGCGGCCACGCGGATCGCGTCATGAACACCACGCCAGAACACGCCGTGGGCACGGGCGGCATCGTGCTGTGCGGCGGCAAGAGCCTGCGCATGGGACGGCCGAAGGCCATGCTCCCATTCGGGCCGGAGCGGATGCTCCAGCGGGTCGTTCGACTGCTCGGCGAGGCGGTGCGTCCGATGGTGGTGGTCGCGGCCGAAGGTCAAGAACTGCCCGAATTGCCCGCCGAGGTCCTCGTCGCCCGCGACCGACGTCCCGACCGCGGTCCCCTGGAGGGGATTGCCGCGGGCCTGCGGGCGCTGGGGGACTTGGCCGGGGCGGCCTACGTCACCGCCTGCGATGTGCCGCTATTGGTTCCGGCCTTTGTCCGCCGAGTGGTCGAACTCCGCAGGACCCACGAAATCGCCGTGCCTCACGTCCACGGTTTCGACGAACCCCTTTCGGCCGTTTATTGCCAAAGCGTGCTGCCGAGAATCGACGCGCTTCTGGCCGCCGGCCGGTTGCGTCCCGCGTTCCTGTTCGACGAAGCGAGGACCCTGCGCATCGATGCGCAAAAGCTGGTCGAAGTCGATCCGGAACTTCTCAGCCTGGCGAATGTCAACGACCCCAAAGACTACGCCGCAGCATTGCGCCGAGCTGGGTTCTCGGGGTCCTGGTCTCGCACGGATGTCCTGAACGAGCGCGAGGGGTGTGGTCCGTAGGGCCAAACCCCGGCCATCGCGTCGCTCCGGCCGTGCCACGCGGCTTGCCACCACCACACTGGTCGCGTCGGCCTTGACGCGCGGTCCCCCAATTGGGTATAGAAACGGGTTTAGCCGATCGCCGGGGTGTGAGGGTGCGCGTGCGGCGCACTCGGGCGAGTCAGGGGCCATGAATGAGGCCGGAGGCATCCGAGTGGACGAAATCCGTCAACAATTCCTGTCGGATCTGGGAAGGGCAAATACCCCGAAAGAGCTGGAAGAGGTCCGCGTTCGTTACCTAGGCCGCAAGGGCACCATCACGACGCTTCTGAAGAACACCGACTTTAGCCAACTCACGCCGGACCAGCGCCGCGAGTTCGGCCAGAAAGTCAACGAGCTGAAGCGATTCGCCGAAGCCGAAGTCGCCCGAGCGATCGAGGCCGCCAAGGCGCGTGCCGCGGCGTCGGGGACCACCGCGGGCGTGGCCGGCCTCGACTGGTCGCTGCCGGGCACAAACCACCGCGTGGGGTGCATCCACCCCATCGCCCTGGTGCAGATGGAACTGGAGGACGTCTTCCACAGTATGGGCTTCATGGTCCTGACGGGCTACGAAGTGGAGCTGGAGTACTACAACTTCGATGCGCTGAACATCCCCGCCGATCACCCCGCCCGCGATATGCAAGACACCTACTGGCTGACCAATGGGATGCTGTTGCGCACCCACACATCGGCCAACCAGGTTCGGGCGCTCGAGCGGTTCGGGGCGCCGTTGCGAGCGATCTTCCCGGGCCGATGTTTCCGCTACGAGGCGATCGATGCCAGCCACGAGAACACCTTCTACCAACTCGAGGGGTTGATGGTCGACCGCGACATCTCGGTGGCCAATCTGATCGCCGTGATGAAGGCCCTTCTGAGCCGCATCTTCCATCGCGACGTGACCATCCGGCTCCGCCCAGGCTTCTTCCCCTTCGTCGAGCCCGGGTTCGAACTCGACGTCCAATGCCTGATTTGCGGCGGCTCGGGCTGCGGCACCTGCAAGGGAGGCGGCTGGATCGAGCTGATCCCTTGCGGCCTGGTTCACCCTCGCGTGCTCGAGTTCGGGCACATCGACACGTCGAAGTACAGCGGGTTCGCCTTCGGCCTGGGACTGACCCGGATGGCCATGATGAAATACGCCATCCCCGACATCCGTCTGATGAACTCGGGCGACATCCGCTTCTACGAGCAGTTCCCGGCGGCGGTGTAGGGCGAGGACTTGGGGATTCGGGATTCGGGATTGGGGATGCGACCGTGAAGATATCCTTGGATTGGGTTTCGGATTTCGTCGACCTGTCGGATCTTGCTCCCGCGCGGATCGCCGACCAGTTGACCCTGTCGACGGCCGAGGTCGAGGGGTTCGAGGTCTTGCGGCGGGCCGTCGACGGCGTGCTGATCGGCGAGATCGTCGCGCTAAAGCCCGTGCCCGCGGCGTTCGAGGCCGCCAGGCTCCACGTTGTGGAGGTCGACTGCGGATCGCGGCGGTACACCACGGTGTGCGGGGCGCCGAACCTGCGCGTGGGGATGAAGGCCCCGTTCGCCCCGCCGGGAACCACGCTGGCCAACGGCGTGCGGATCGCGGTGTCGGAGCTGGCCGGCCAGCGCAGCGAGGGGGTGCTTTGCTCGGCCATGGAATTGGGCATGAGTCGCTGGCACGAAGGGGTGCTCGAATGTCCCGGCGCGATCGCCAACGGCACGCCCTTGGCCCGGCACGTGCCCGCGCAGGACGTGATCCTCGAGATCGACAACAAGAGCCTGACGCACCGTCCGGACCTGTGGGGCCATTACGGCATCGCTCGCGAACTGGCGGCCGTGTTTCGTCGCCCCTTGAAGCCGTTGCCGGTGGCCGATCTGGGCCGGTTCGACGGACGGCCACCCTATCCGCTTTCGGTCGAGGACGTCGACGCCTGCCCCTGTTATGGGTGCCTCGAGTTCAACGTAGCCGCGGCCGCGCCGTCGCCTTTGGTCGTCCAGCGCCGCCTGCACGCGTTGGGGCAGCGGACCTTCGGCCTGTTGGTCGACCTGACGAACTACGTGATGTGGGAACTCGCCCAGCCGACCCACGCCTTCGACGGCGACACGGTCCGCGCGATCCGCGTGGCGCCCATGGGCCGGCACGGCACGTTCACGACGCTCGACGGACAACCGCGGGCGATGTTGCCCGAGGACCTCTTGATCTGGAACCAGCGCGAGCCGGTGGCGTTGGCGGGGGTGATGGGCGGGCTGGCCAGCGAGGTCCGACCCACCACCACACGCGTGCTGTTGGAAAGCGCGAACTTCAAGGCCTCGCGCATCCGCCGCACGTCGGTCCGCCTCGACCTTCGCACCGAGTCGGCCCAGCGCTTCGAGAAGAGCCAGCCGCCGGCCCACGTCAAACTCGGCATCGCCCGCATCCTCCACCTCGTCGAGCAATCGGGAGCCCAGCCCGAGGTCACCAGCCGTTTCACCGTGGCCGGCGATCTGAAAGACGCCTATCGGCCGCTGGCCATGCCACGGGGCGCGCTGCGCGCGATGGCGGGCAAGGACCTCCCCGACG
>DYLT01000042.1 GCA_020721945.1 Blastopirellula marina | reverse complement strand
GGAACACACACGTCCGCCCGCAACGTTCAGGAGCCATGCCATGTCCCGATCGGTTCGCACCGCGCTTGGGTGGTTCGTCGCGGCCGCTTATGTCGCCTCGGCGGCGGGCGCCGAACTCGAGTTCCGCCGCCTGCCGGTCCGCCAGTACCGCGACCAGATGAAGGCCGGTTGGATCGGCCAGATTGCGGGCGTCGCGTGGGGCGCCCCGACCGAGTTCAAGTTCAAGGACCAGATCATGCCGCCGGAGGCCATGCCCCCGTGGAAGCCGGCCATGATCAACCACGCCTTCAACCAGGACGACCTGTACGTCGAGATGACGTTCCTTCGTTCGATGGAGCAATACGGGCTGGACGTTTCGATTCGCCAGGCGGGCATCGACTTCGCCAATAGCCGCTACCCGCTGTGGTGCGCCAATCGGGCCGGGCGCACGAATCTCCGCAACGGCATTGCCCCGCCCGACTCAAGCCACCCCAAGTTCAACCAGTGCCCCAACGACATCGACTATCAGATCGAGGCCGACTATTCGGGCCTGATCGCCCCGGGCCTGCCCAACACGGCGATCCGCCTCGGCGAGAAGTTCGGCCGGCTGATGAACTACGGCGATGGGGTTTACGGTGGCCAGTTCGTCGGCGCCATGTACTGCGAAGCCTTCTTCCAGTCCGATCCCGTGAAGCTCGCGGAGGCCGGCCTGCGGTGCATCCCGGCCGAAAGCCAGTATGCGCAGATGGTCCGCGACATGCTCCAGTGGTATCGGGAAGACCCCAACGACTGGCAGAAGGCATGGCACAAGGCCCAGAAAAAGTACCGCCAGGACCCCGAGTTCCAGAAGGCCTCCAACGGCGGCATCGACGTGAAGATCAACGGCGCCTATGTGCTCATGGGCCTGTTGTTCGGGAAGCGCGACCTCGACCAGACGATCATCATCTCGTGCCGCTGCGGGCAAGACTCCGACTGCAACCCCTCGAGTTCCGCGGGCGTGCTGTTCACCACGATGGGTTTCTCGAAACTGCCCGAGCGATTCACCAAGGAACTCGACGAGACGCGGGTGTTCAGCCACACGGCCTACCACTTCCCCGCCTTGATCGACGTGTGCGAGAAGCTCGCGCGGCAGGCCATCGCCGCGGCCGGCGGCCGGGTTGAGAAGGATGCCGGCGGCGACGAGGTCTTCGTCATTCCCGTGCTGGCTCCTCAGCCCAGCGCATTGGAGCGGAGCTGGGCCCCTGGCCCCATCGCCAAGAGCCGGTTCACCCCCGACGAGATGGCCAAGATCACGGCCAAGGAAAAGCCCCAGCCGTGAGGATCGCGTGGCCATGGCAGTCCTCGCCCGCCGGATTGGCCGAGCGGTTTCCTCTTCTACACCCCTTCTCGATGGATGTGGGCGTTTGTACGTGCGAGGGGGCTGTTCGGGTTGCTCCACCGTTATCTGCTGGGGCGGATCGGCAAAGCCCATGAGGCCGATCTTCTGCTGGGGCAAACCATCTACAGTGCCATTCGGTGGACGCCGAGCCTCGCGCAGCGATTCCACGCTTAGGAAGACTGCGCCCGGCGGTTGAGGCAGCGATGCGCAGGGATTCACCGGACGGGACGGCTTCCTGTTCCTGTCCGGACGGAACATTCTCGTGGAGGTAGCCCCAGGCGGCTGCGTCGCGTTCTTGCGGCCCTCGGTGCCCACCCGGCGGAAGGGGGTGCCTTCGAGAGCGCGGCGGGCGGGGGAGTCCATGTCGTTTGACGGGCCCTCCTCGGCGATCCCGGTGGACGGACATGACCGTCGAACGAACTCGCAACCGTTGGTTCAGGGTGCTGCTGGCGTTCTCGCTTGCGCTGGCCTCGGCAGGGCCGCGTGCGGCACGTGTGGCCCTATGACCCCGCGGTCTGGACCGGGCTGAACGACGTTCATACCTTTCCGGCGGCTTCGGTCATCTACCCGATCGGCTTGCACTTGGACGACGATGGCGGGTTGCTGGCGACCTTCCTGGGAAAGAACTGCTTTCCGTTCGCCGTGGGGATCGCGCGGTTCGACCGTGATGCCCGGCTGGTCTGGAAACGCGAGCGGTTCCACCATTGGTTCAGCGTGGCCGAGGATGGACGGATCGACGCGCCGTCGCTTCGCGTGGTGGACTCCCCGATCCGCCTTGGCCACACCAGGGCGCAGATCGCGACCGACAAGCGGAAGATCCTCAGCGATACCATCGCGGTGCTCGATCCGGCGGGAAATCCGATCGACGAGATCTCGGTGTTGGACGCGCTGGTGGATTCTGGTTGCATCGGGGTCTTTCAAGGCGCGATGACCGAGCCGGTGACCATGCGGATCGACGTGAGCACCGACGAGCCGATCCACCTGAACGATGTCCGCCTGGTCGACGCGGCCCTGGCCGCGCGCGTCGCCTGGCTGGCGCCCGGGGACCTCTTACTGTCGATGCGCAGCATCAACGCCGTGGGAGTCCTCGACCCGCGAACGCGGCGCTTCAAGTGGCTGGTCGTGGGGCGAACGTTGCGGCAGCACAGTCCCCGATTTCCTCCTGAGGAACTGGCTGCGTGCGCGCAAGGACCTCCGGGCCAAGGCGGAATGAGGATCCGCGCCGCCGACTACGGGATGGTTCGCTTCGCGTGCCTGGCCGCCCCCCTCTTGAAACGACTGGGCCATTGGGAGTCGGCGTGGCTAGCGCCCAAGCTGCGGGCCATCGCGACCATCTCAAAAAGATCCTCCTCATGCGCAAGCGGGCGCGCTATCTCTCCAAAGGCAACTACCATCTGGGACGCCTCGAGTATCTGGCCTCGCTGTTTCCCGATGCACGGTTCCTCGTCCCGGTGCGGCACCCGGCCAGCCACGTCGATTCGCTCGTGCGCCAGCACCAGCGGTTCGTCGGGTACGCGGCGGACGATCCGAGGGTGGCCGCCTGGCTGGCCGCCGGTCACTACGAGTTCGGTCCCCAGCGTGTTCCGACGGGCTATGGCCCCGGCGACAGCCACCCCATCGAAACGGCGTGGAATCTCGGCGACGAACACCAGGGGTACGCGATCCAATGGGCCAGCGCTTACCGGTTCGTCGAAACGCTTCTCCGGCAAGACCCGTGGTCCCAGCGCCTCGTCGTCGTCCGGTACGAAGACCTCTGCGCCGATCCGCCGGGCACGTTCAGTCGGCTGCTTCCGGCGACGGGCATCGACCCAGAAAGCGCCCTGGCGACCGAACGCCTCGACCATATTACCCGATCCACCGCGGCGCAAGGCCGTCTTGACCGACGAACGCGCGAGGTCATCTGGCGCGAGACGGGCGAGGTGGCTCGCCGATTCGGGTACGACGAAGCGGGTGACTGAAACCCCCCCAGTCATCCCATCTTTCCCATACATCGCAGTCCAATGCGTTCAAAAGGCGTTGATTGCAGCGACCTTATCGATTGTTGCGACTTTTCCGAAAGTTTAGATCGCGTTGCTTCCGATAACCCTGCCGCCGATCGGGATCGGGCGCGGACCGTTCGCCGAGGCGTCCCCCTGGCTTGAGGAAGCAACGATGAACGTCGTACGGAGCATTGCGGGCAAAGCCTTACCCCTGATGTTCGCGTTGGCCATCTGCGGTTCGGCTTTGGGCCAGACGTTGGCAGGACCCGAGATCTCGTCGCCGCGAGGCCAATGGCAGCGGCGTGCGACCAGTCCGGTGCGATCGGCGACGGCCGACGTTCCCCGAGTCGCCTCGGCACCGCGGTCGGCCCCAGCCTGGTCCCCCCGCCGCGAGTCTGGGGGCACGCCGGTGTTGACCGCGGCCGCGGAACCGGTTCCGCCGGCCCCGTCGTCGGCGAAGCAACCGGAGCCCCTCCGGGCGCCCGCGCCGCCTTCGACCGCGCCATCGAGCAAGGCACCCGAACCCATCCGGACGCCGGCGCCCTTGCCTGCACCGGCCCCGGTTCCCGTGCCGGACACCGGTCCCGGACCCGGCGAAATCTACTACGAGCCGTTGGGGAGCCAAGGAGGGCCCTTCGACGGTTCGGACGCGCACGGCAGCGTCTGCGATGCGTGCGGGGCCCCGTACTCGCCCTGTGACGAATGCGGCGAACCGTGCTGCCCTGATTGCGGTTGTCACGGCGCGCATTGCCGCGAGTGCTTCCGGTTCTTCTTCCGGCACCTGGCGTTCTTCGCCGGCGTGCAGGGCTTCAAGGGACCACTCGACCTGGGGCGCAACGGCAATTTCGGGTTTCACGAAGGGGTCAATTGGAGCGGACCGCTGGGCGATCCCTGGCACAGCGGCTACCAGGTGGGCATTCGGGCGGTTCACAGCAACTTCCTCGGGAACCAGGTCTCGACCATCAACAACACGCCGATCGCCGACGACAACAGTCGAGACCAGATCTTCGTGACCGCCGGCCTGTTCCACCGCGCGATCGACGGCGGACTCCAGGGCGGCGTCGTCTTCGACTACCTCCACGACAACTACTACGACCAGGCCGATTTGAAACAGATCCGCTCGGAAACCTCGCTCGTCGCCGGACCGCACGAGATCGGCTTCTTCGGCGCGTACGACGTGGGCGGGCAGTCGCTGTTCGGACGCACGATCCTCACACCCGTCCAGCCCAACGACGTCTATACCCTGTTCTACCGGCGTTACTTTTCTGGCGGCGGACAGGGCCGGGCGTGGCTGGGAGCCAGCGGCCACAGCGAATGGCTTCTCGGGGCCGAGGCCAGCGTGCCCCTGGGCACCAACTGGTCGCTCGAAAACAGCTTCGTCTACCTGATCCCCGACGAACAGCGCGACGAGTCGTGGAGCGTGTCGTTCTCGCTGGTGTTCTATCCGGGCCGCGCCTCGCGGTGCGTCTACCGGAACCCCTACGCCGCGCTGTTCAACGTCGCCGACAACGGCACGTTCCTCATCCGCCGCCAAGGCGAGACGCAATAGCTTGGCTCACACATCGCACCGGCGCACGGCATAACGCAGCGCGGCGAGTTTGTCGGGCCAGGTGGGAATGAACTCCTGCGAGACAAAACCGGTGTAACCCGTCTCGAGAATCGCCCGCAGGACGGCCGGGTAATGGATCTCTTGCGTCTCGTCGGGTTCGTTGCGTCCAGGACACCCGGCCACGTGGTAGTGCCCGATCAGGTCCTTGTACTGGCGAATACGGCGGATCACATCGCCGTTCATCACCTGGACGTGGTACACGTCGAACAAGAGCTTCATGCGCGGCGAATCGACCCGCTTGATCAGGTCCACGCACCGCTCGACGTCGTCGCCGAAGTAGCCCGGGTGGCCCTTCATCGGGTGGCTCGCGTCGCGGGTGTTGAGGATCTCGAGGCAGAGGTTCACTTGCTTCTGTTCGGCGTAGCCGATGACCTTTTTCCAGCACTCGACGCAATTGCGAGCCGCCTGTTCGTCGGTCACGCCCTTGGCGCGCATTCCCGTAAAGGTAATGACATTCGACGAACCCCACGCGACGGCCGTGTCGATGGCCTCGCGGAGCTTCGCCAGGCAGAAGGCATGGCTTTCCCTCGTCAACGGGCCCGTCTGGAAACCATGGCTTGCGACCATCGCCACCTTCATGCCCAGCTTCTTGAGGAGCGGGTACTGCTCCTTGCCCACGTCCATCGCGGGGATGCCCATCCGGTGGCACGCCCGGATGAGCTGCTCCTCCGGCATGGGCGCGAAGCACCAGCTATAGACCGATTGCTGGATCCGGCCGCGCTGGACGCGGTAATCCTCGGGCGGGACGTCGGGGCGGGCCTCGGGCGCCACGCCCGCACTCGCGGCACCGCCGGCCATCGCGCCGCCCCAGGCGGCGGCCGCCGCCGAGAGAAAACCTCGTCGGGAAAGATGCGTCTTCGGGTGGGTCGAGCGTCTCATGGCGTTCTCCTGGTGCACTCGCGCCAAGGCCGTCGCGGTCCTCGACGGACGATTCGTGAAAGAGGCATGCCCCCCTTTTGTACTCCGTGCCGCGCCTCGTGTCCAGCCGTTGGCCAGCCGGCACGTCGAGCCGCCGGCCGCACGCGCCGCGGGTTTCCCTATCGCCACGCTCCACCCAGGGGCGTTGCCGGCAAGGCCATCGACTGGAAGCGTTCGAGGCGCACGGCGCCGCGGTGGGCGAACGAGCGCAGCGGCATGATGCCGTGGTCGAGAATGGCCTCGGCCGCGCGATCGACCAGCATGATTTCGGCGCAGGGTTGCATGACCATCTCGCCTTCGGCGGGATAGACATGCACGGGGAGGTCGTCGATGTCGCGCACCTCCCCGGGGCGCATGCGCCAACCCGAGGCGTTGAACGCCTGCCCGAGCAATAGCGCGCACGCCAACGCCGGGTTGCCCCAGAGGTACGCCGCATGATCGGGCTGGCCGGGCATTTCGTCAAACGGGAACTGCTCGGTGGGGGTGGTTTTCGGGCCGTACGGCAGTCGCAAGAGAAACCGCGGCATGGCCAGCCCGACCCAGCGTGCCTCGGCCAGCGACCGCAACGACTGCCAGGCCGCCGCGTCCTCCGGCGCTGGCGACCAGTCCCAGTCGTCGGGATCGGGATGTTCGAGCAGCGACGTACATCCGACCAGGCGCGGGTCGGCTCCGGCAAGGAACGGCGCGCCGGCCTGGCCAGCGATCTTGGCCATGCGGCCTGCCAGGGCGGCATCTTCGGCCGTGGGCCCCACGAAAAAGCCCGCGCCCAGCACGGCCCAGGGCGTGGCCCCGGGGGTCTGAGTCGTGCGTTCGACCAAGCATCGGTACAGGCCGGTCGACCGAAGGTCGTCCGACGACGTGAGGTCGGCCGCCCATTCGGCCCGGGTAACGTCCAGCAAGAAAAGCTGAAGCTCTCCGTCGGTGTCGAGTCGGCGCAGGAGCAGATCGACGCCTCGCCAGAGGGCTTCCAGCGCTTGGAACTCGGGATGATGCAGGATCTCGCGCAACCAGCGCGCGGCGCTGTCGTCCACCGCCCGCACACACTCGGCCTGCCGGGGATCGGGCCTGGCCACGAGATAGGGCTGCACGATCCCGGCGATCAGTTCGTTCCACGGCGATCGCGGGGCCGGCGCGCCATGGCCTGGCTCGGCCATCGCCCCTTCGAGCATGCTCTCGAGCAGGCCCTCCGTGGCTGCGGGCAAGACCGTAGCGGGAGGGGGCGGTGGCAGCGCGGGGGCCGGCTCCGCCGCTTTCGCGCCCAACACCTCGGCCGCCGCCGCGGCAAAGGTGCGCGGGTCGCTAAGCCTTCGACGCAGCGCGCGGAGCGCCTGAAACACCTCGACCCGCTCGTAAAGCCGGTCAGGATGGAAATCGTCGATATTGCGGAACCTGATCGAGACGGGCGGGCCGCTCTGGCCGGGCAGCACCAGGCGAAGCTCGACGCCCAACTGCCCGAACCGCTCCTCCAGGCAGTCGCGGTCGATCTGGACCAAGCGTCGGGACGCCAACGTGGCCGGCTCGCAGAGCCCCCGACTCGCGCGGCCGCTGAAGTCGCCGAGCAAGGCGATGTGGAAGCGACGGGTGGGGGTGGCCGACGCGCCGGACCGCATTTCCAGGTTTCCGAAGGAAATCGGGATGGACATGATCGTGGTCTCCGCGGCCTGGACGTCTGGTCGAAAGTCGGCGTCCCCGCAAGCCGAGGCCGCATCGCATCAGAATCCGCGGGCGGCCTTGATGTCGTCGAAATCACGGAGGTGGTACTCGATGCCGACGTAATCGAGCACTTTGCACAGGGCCCGCAAGGCCACCCCCATGCCATCCGGGCCACTAAACCCGCCGAACTGGCCACCCCCTTTGACGTGCGGTTCCAGATCGAGAAACACGCCGGGGATGCCGCGGCGGTGCAGCCGGGCGCGGAGGTCGGGCAACACGGCGCGGAACTCGCGGAAAATGGCCTCGTGGGCGGCGTCGCCCTGGTCGGCCGGGACGAAGTTATGCAGGACGTCCTCGTCGATGGCAGCGCCCTTCTCGACGGGCCGAGGGTTGTGGTAGTCCTTGATGTGCATCCAACCCAGTCCCGGCAACATCGCCCGAAACTGGTCCAACACCTCGGCCGGCGAGTAGCCCTGCACAATGAGGTTCGCCGCATCGAACACCAAGACCATCGCGGGGTGGTTCACCTGGCGGTGGATCTCGGCCAACAGGTAGCCGTTGCTGCCGACCAGGTTCGCCTCGACCTCCAACCCGAAGGTCAGATCGGAGCGATGGCACGTCTCGGCGATCTGTCCAAGCTGGTCCACGACCTGGGGCAGGTGGGCCTGGGGATCGGTGCCTCGCGGAGGATAGAACGAGAAACCACGGATGAGCTTGGTCTCGAACGCGTGGGCGATCTGGCAGGCCCGCTGGACCTCCTTCTCGAGGTACCGCTTGAAGGGAACGTAGGTGTTCTTCGTGCCGTCGTCGACGTCGAGCAGTTTCACCTTGCCGATCGGCGAACCGATCGACGAGACGTTCAGCCCGTATTCGTCCTGAAGGCGCCGGACCTTGTGGATCTCGGTCCGCGAGAGCTTCATGACGTTCTTGATCTCGCCCGTGCCGAGTACGTCGACAAATCGGATGCTGTAGTATTGCAGTCCCAAGGCTGCGAAGGCGGCGAACTGCTGCACGGCCGTCTTCTGGTTGGCGGCTTCGTCGGCGAAGCCCGAGAGGATCACACGCGGTCGGTCGGGCATGGCAGGATCCCGTGCTGGAGAATCAGAGGCGGACATCCAAAGCCCGCTCATTGTGGGCCATGGGCAGCCGGCGGACAAGGGGGCGACTTGGCCCCGGCACGCTTTCCTCTCCCCACCAGGTCGCAGCGCAGGTAGAATGCCCCCGACCACAAGACGCGGGCGAAGCCGCACCAATGGGGGACCGGCTCGATGAGCACTCCGGCCGACGAGGACCGCCAACTCGTAGCGCGCACCCGGGCGGGCGACTTCGAGGCCTTCGAGGCCCTGGTGGCCAAGTACGAGCGCCGCCTTTACGGGCTGGCCCTGCGCATGGTCCGGCACCGGCAGGACGCCGAAGAGGTCGTTCAGCAGACCTTCGTCAGCGTCATCGAGCACCTGGACGGATTCCGCGAGGAGTCGTCGTTCTATACGTGGTTGATGCGCATCGCCACGAACCACGCCCTGGCCCTGCTCCGCAAGCGCGTGCATCGGGCCATGGCGCCGCTGGGCGACGGCGGATCGGCCGACAGCTACGGCGACTTGCCCCACCCCGAGTTCGTTGCCCCATGGCGCCAGACCCCCGAAGAGATCGCCCAGCGGAACGAAACCGCCCAGCTTCTGGCCGAGGCGCTTGACGCCTTGGACGAGAAGTACCGCCTGGTGTTCCTGCTGCGCGACGTGGAGGGCCTATCGACGGCAGAGACGGCCGCGTCGCTGGGCATCACCGAGGCGAACGTCAAGGTGCGGCTTCTGCGCGCCCGGCTTGCGCTGCGCGAGAAACTCACCCGCGTCTTCGGCGACGAAACCTCCCGGCTCCAGCCGCACCGGCACGATGGCGAGGACCAAGCCTGACGACGAGCCGACCGGAGCGGGCCCTCAGAGGGGCTTCCTCGTGGTGACCCACACGAAGGGCTGGCCGGCCTCATCGACCCGCACCTCGTAGGTCAACCTGGCCTGCGAAAGGACCTTGCGCAACAGGTTGTGGTAGGTCGTGCGGGATTTCGGAGAACGAACGGTCGCCTTGGCGGTATCCACGCCGTGCCGGGCCATGGCGCGGTGGTCGTACAGGATGGGGACTTTCAGTCGCTGGCCGAGGGCGTCGAGCACACGGTCGACCGGCACGTTCTCGATGTTCGCGTTGAACGACTCGAAGAGCGTCGGCAACACGTCGGGGACGGGCTTTTCCGGGGGCCAACCGACCGGCCAGGCTTCTGGCGCGCCGCGCCACGGCGCGACCGCGAATTCGCCGCGGCCCAACGCGCCCGCGCGCGGCACGAGGCACAGGCCGGCCGGCCGCAGCACGGCCGCCAGCGCGGTCCCGACCGATAGCCCGGTCAGTTCCTCGGCCACCGTATTGCCCTGCATGGCGTCCAAGGCCGAGGCATCCAGGCGCACGGGAATGGCGAGTCCGGCAACGATCTGGCGAGCGACCTCGGCGCGGTCCTTGCCGCGGGTCGCCAGTTCCAGGGGCGCTGCGAGTTCTTTTCTCAGCCGTTCGAACGGTTGCGCGGAACGCCCGACGGCCGCTTGCCCCGAGGGCTTGTCCGAACCGCGCTGGCCCACCGCGCGCAACCACCGGGCGGCGGCCGCGGCTTGGTTGAGGGAATAGCGCCCGCCCGGGAGCACCAATTCGTTCTTCGAGTCCAGCATCCCGGTGACCACGCAAACGCGATCGGCCCCGGCCCCGCGGACCTCGATTCCCACCTTGTCATCGGCCTGCTTGGCGCGGATGCGGAGATAGTTCACCCCCACTTCGGAGAGTTGCCGCAGCCACTCTTGCCGACCGGTAATCGGGACTCGCTCGTCGGTGAAGACCTCCAGCTCGACGGGTGCCGCCCAAAGCCCAGCGGCCATTGCAAGAAACCACAAACTGGCCAGCAGCAGGGATCGAGCGGACATGGGATCGCAGCCGAGTTGACCGGCAATATCAGGTCATCGTGCGGGGTACGGCAAATCATACCATACGCGGGAGGACCGATGACCACGCTCGCGGCCCCCATACCAACCCGACGCGCTAGGGAGGGCCGCCGCGCCCGTTAGGCTCCCCGCTCCGTGCTCCCTGCTCCGTGCTCCCTCCCGACGCGCCAGCGAAGGCCGCCCCGCGCGGCCGTTCCCAGCACGCCCGAGGGAGACCGTCCCCTTCTTCGCGGGCTTCGCCGGGCGAACGGCGACGGTCGCGGTCCACACCCACGCGAAGCCCCCGCGAAGGTTGCGGGGGGAGTTGCAGGTTGTGGGAAATGTGTCACAATGGGCGGACTAACGATCCTGGGGCGCGGCCGGGGTGCATCTGCCCGCCCGATGCCCGATCTCGCAACCCGAGGAGTGCGTACGATGGCGCGACCGGTCACGATGTTTACTGGCCAGTGGGCCGACCTGACGTTGGAAACCCTGGCCGCCAAGTGCAAGGAGTTCGGCTACGACGGGCTGGAGTTGGCCTGCTGGGGCGATCACTTCGAGGTGCCCAAGGCCCTTCACGAGCCCGACTATTGCGCCAAGAAACGCCAACTGCTCGAGAAGCACAACCTCCGGGTGTTTGCGATCAGCGCGCACCTGGTGGGCCAGGCCGTGTTGGATCTCATCGACGAGCGGCACAAGGCGATTCTACCGCCGCACGTCTGGGGCGACGGCAAGCCTGCGGGCGTGAACGCCCGGGCTGCCGAAGAACTCAAGAACACCGCCCGAGCCGCACAAAAACTCGGCGTGGGCGTGGTCAACGGTTTCACCGGGTCGAGCATCTGGCATCTCTTGTACTCGTTTCCGCCGGTCCCGCCGAAGATGATCGACGACGGGTTCAAGCTCCTGGCCGAGCGGTTCAATCCGATCCTCGATGTGTTCGGCGAGTGCGGGGTCAAGTTCGCGCTGGAGGTGCATCCCACCGAGATCGCCTTCGACCTGTACACGGCCGAGCGGGCGTTGGACGCCCTGGGCCGCCGCGAGGAGTTCGGCTTCAATTTCGACCCGAGCCACCTGATTTGGCAGGGGGTCGATCCGGTGGAGTTCATCCGCAAGTTCCCCGATCGCATCTTCCATGTCCACATGAAAGACGCGATCGTCAAGCTCGACGGGCGCAGCGGCATCCTCGCCAGCCATTTGAATTTCGGCGACCCGCGGCGCGGGTGGGATTTCCGCTCGCTGGGCCGTGGCCGAGTGAACTTCGAGGAGATCATCCGAGCCCTGAACGAGGTCGGCTACCAGGGACCGCTTTCGGTCGAGTGGGAGGACAGCGGCATGGACCGCGACCACGGGGCCCGCGAAGCCTGCGAGTTCGTCAAGCGCATCGACTTCGAGCCCAGTCGCGTGGCGTTCGACGCCGCGTTCGACAAGGAAGAGCAGAAAAAAGGTTGAAGGTCGAAGGACGAAGGGGGCACGAAGGTCGAGGCACGAAGGGCCTTCGTCATGGGGCGTTCGTCCTTCGTCATTGGGCTTTCGTCATTCCACCGGTTGACCCTACATCACCTCGGGAGGAACACATGGCGCGACCGATCACTCTCTGCACCGGGCAATGGGCCGATCTCTCGTTGGAGGTGTTGGCCATCAAATGCCGCGAGTGGGGCTTCGACGGCCTCGAACTGGCCTGCTGGGGCGACCACTTCGAGGTCGACAAGGCCATGGCCGACCCCACGTATTGCCAGAAGAAGCGGGCCCTGTTGGACAAGTACGGCATGAAGGTGTTCGCCATCAGCAATCACCTGGCTGGCCAGGCCGTGCTCGACCTCATCGACCAGCGGCACAAGTCGGTCTTGCCGCCCTACGTGTGGGGCGATGGCGATCCCGCCGGGGTCAATGCCCGGGCCGCGGAGGAACTCAAGCAGACCGCCCGGGCCGCACAGAGGCTCGGCGTGGGCGTGGTCAACGGTTTCACCGGATCGAGCATCTGGCACCTCTTGTACTCGTTCCCGCCGGTCCCGCCGAACATGATCGACGACGGGTTCAAGTTGCTGGCCGAGCGGTTCCACCCCATTCTCGACGTGTTCGCCGAATGCGGGGTGAAGTTTGCCCTCGAAGTGCATCCCACCGAAATCGCCTTCGACATCTACACGGCCGAGCGGGCCCTTCAAGCCCTCGACTACCGGCCGGAGTTCGGTTTCAACTTCGATCCCAGCCACCTCATCTGGCAGGGGATGAACCCGGCGCTGTTCATCCGCAAGTTCCCCGACCGGATCTACCACGTCCACATGAAGGACGCGATCGTCCGGCTCGATGGCCAAAGCGGCATCCTCGCCAGCCACCTGAACTTCGGCGACCCCCGCCGAGGCTGGGACTTCCGCTCGCTGGGCCGCGGCGGGGTGAACTTCGAGGAGATCATCCGGGCCCTGAACGACGTGGGCTACCAGGGACCGCTTTCGGTCGAATGGGAAGACAGCGGCATGGACCGCGAGCATGGCGCCAAGGAAGCGCTCCAGTACGTGCGCAAGCTCGATTTCGAGCCCAGTAAAGTCGCGTTCGACGCCGCGTTCGACAAGGCCGAACAGACCAGGGCCTGACGTCCGATCGCGGCACCCACCATGACCCAGGCGAGGGGTTCGGTCTCGTATGGCCTGACCGTTGACTGACCGTTTGCGCCCAGAGCATAGCCCCAGTTTCGCGGGCTGTTACTCCGGGCGTGGCCGCGATGGGCCCCGCGGCCGAGGGTGAGAACGCTGCAAATCGGCATGGTCCCAACAGGGGATTTGTGTTACGATCCGCAGTGATTCTGGTCTGGCTGGGAAGTCCTGGCCTCGTCCGTTGCGGTGTTGGTTGGTCCTTGATGCGCGGCGCGTTGTATCGGTCCACGGTGGTTGCCGTCTTGGCCCTTTTGGCCGGATGCCGCCTGCCCGGAATGGATGGGCCCATTCCGCGCTCCCTGGCCGCCAGCCGCCAACTTTCCCAGCAGGGGATGGCCGCGATCGAACAACGTCAGTGGGACCGGGCCGAGGATCTGCTTGCGCAAGCCGTGCGCACCTGCCCCTCGAATGCCGAGGCGCGCCGCGCGTACGCCGAGGCGCTTTGGAACCGCGGCCATCGCGAAGAGGCCCTGGCCCAGCTTCAAGAGGCCACGCGATTGGAACCCCGCGATGCCGCCTTGCGGGTGCGCATGGCCGAATGGCAGTTGGCGCTGGGGCGTACTGATCGGGCGATGCAATCGGTCCAAGAGGCCCTCGACCTGGATGCGAAACTCCCGCCGGCCTGGGCCGTTCGGGCAAGGATTTGCCGCGCCCTCGGCGATCGCGAGCAGGCCTTGGCCAACTACCACCGCGCGCTGGCTCACCAACCCAGCGACCGGGCCATTCAGTGGGAACTGGCCGAACTGTACCGCGAGCTGGACGAACCCCAGCGGGCTTTGGTGGTGCTGCAAGCCCTGGCCGAAAGCTACCCGCCGGGCGAAGAGCCCCAATCGGTACTCTATGCCCAGGGGGTCGCGCTGCTCGAATTGGGTCGGCCCGAGGACGCGGTCGAGTCGCTCGCCGCGGCCGCTGGCCGGGGCACAGCCAATCCCGAGGTGCTTTACCAGCTTGCCGAGGCCCAGTGGCAAGCGGGGCGAGGGTCCTTGGCACTCGAAACGGCCAATCGCTCGCTGGCCCTCGACCCCGGCTACACTCCTAGCCGACAATTGCTCGATCGTATTCTTGTGGCACAACAGCGATCGGACACGCTGAAACGGTGAGAGGCGTTATTGCTGGCAAATCCAAGACTTGGGGTGTCGAATGGCCCTCGTCGGCCAGCAGGACGACGATCCACAGCCAGGGGGGTCGTCTTGGCGGGTTGATGGAATCCGAACACCCGAGGGGCAAGGAGGGGCTATACTTAGGTGTAGGCCCGTTTCCCACCAGCACCCCTCGATGGCAGGAGAATTGACATGTCGGATGGGTTAGATGTCTCGTGCTCGGAGTTCGTCGATCGCCGCAGCTACGACGTCTCGATCGCGCCGCCGGCCCTGGAGCGCCGCCAGTTCACCAACAGCCATGAAGAACTCTCGCCCGAGGCCCGCGAATTGGCTCAGGCGATCGACGGGTACAAGATGCGGCACCGGCGGCGCTTCATCACCTACGAAGAAATGCTGTCGGTCATCAAGTCGCTCGGTTACCACCGGTAGCGTTGGGGACGGGCCTACTCGCCGGCCGTGGTGCGGCCGGTTGCCACGTCGAATTCGTAGATCGCCGGAATGAGCATGGCCGCCGTGGCAAACCCATAGGCCGCGGCCGTCACCAGAAACACGCCCAGCGTGTAGTCGAGGAAGAAGCTGGTGATCGCATAGAACGTGGCGAAGGGACAGACGAACGAGGCCACGCCAATGGCTGGCGATGGGTTTCGCGCCCCGAGGGCCACATACAACCCCACGCCGCCGCCGACCATGAACGCCAGGAAGGGTTGCAACTGGGCCTCGAACGATCCGCTGAAGGCGATCATCATCCACATGCAGGTGGCCACGCCCAGGAAAAGGAAGAACACCGTGCCGAGACTCGTGGCAATGGCGCTGCGCGAGTTGGCATAGTGCATCCCCGCGTGGATGCCCAGCATCGACGAAAAGGCGTACAGCACGGCCAGCCCACCCAGCAGGTAAAGCAAATTCTCGAAGCTCAGTGCGCCGGCACCGCAAAGGTAGATGCACAAGAGGGTCGGCAACACGATCATCTCTTTCGTGTTATAAAGCACCCCGCCCAGCTTGCCGTAGACGATCTCCTTGGGCGTCAGGTCGCTCACCAGCAAAAGGTCCAAGGCCCGCGCGTCGCGCTCGGAAGTCATCGAGGTGACCGCCTGGGCGTTGACCAGAACCAGGCTCAAAAGGAAAAGCGGCGCCAACGCGGCCGCGCCAGCGCCCCGGGTGATCAGCTCGCCCTGGCTTACCGACCAGACGAGGCTTCCGGCCACCAGCGCGAAAAGCACCAGATAGGCCAGTCGAACGATGAGGATCTTCCGCCCATAGGCCCATGTGCGCATCTCGCGCCAGACGATCGGGTTGTCCCAGACCTCGCGGTGCGGCGGCGACAGGGAGCCCGGTGGCGATGCCGCGGCAGGCTGGCCCGCCGCCGGCGTGCCGGAGTCCGCTTGCGTGGCATCGTACTCCGGACCCCAGATGCTCGCGCGATGCCAAGTTTCGTCCTCGCGGCGGAATGTCTGGGCCTCGCGCGACGGGTTCCAGAACCTGACCCGAACGATCGCCCAGCCGTTGAGGACCACGGCCAAACTCGCCGACACCAGGGCGAATAGCGCAAGCGGCGTGGCGAGCATGGTTCCAAAGCGGTAGGGGACGCCCACGGCCTCGAGCCACCGATCGATCGCCAAGCCCGCCGCAACCAGGGCGGGTTCGGCCTGAAGGTACGGGCGGCTGGCCTCGAAGATCGCCTCGAGGGGGCTGGCCGCCACGGCCCAACTGGCCGCCGACAGACCCCACCACCCCGAGCCGAACACGCCCGCAGCCACCAAGCGCCATCCCGCCAGCCACAGCACGAGAATCAGCATCGTCAGCGAGATGGCCTGGAAGGTCTTCTCGCGCCACAACGCCAAGGTCGACCCAAGACTCCCGCCCACGACCGCGCTGGCCAGCGTCACGCCGAAGACCCGGCCGATCTGAGCCAACGAGACTCCGCCGAAAAGCATGGTGAGCATGAACACGGGCAAGGCCGTCGCCAGAAGCACCACCATGTTCAACAGGCTGGCCAGGAGCTTGCCCAACACCAACTCGCTGTTCGAGAGTTTCGTCAACAGCAACAGATCGAGCGTCTTGCGGTCCTTTTCCTGAGCCACGGCGCTGGCGGCCAGCAATGCCGCGAAGAAGACCGCCACGGCCAATTGAAGGGGAGAAAGGATCTGCACCAGGGCCATGCCGAACCGGGCCAGATCGCCAATGTCACGAATCATCTGCGTGCCGGTCAGCACGAGCCACGCCGTGCTCATCAGCACCAACAGCGCAAACCCGTAGGCCGCTCGGGCAATGTACATCCTGGCGCGGCGAGGCGCGAGGACCGTCTCTCGGGTGAATACCGGTCCGATGAACAAACCGCAGGCTCCAGGTTCTGAGGTGGGGTACTCGAAGCGCGTCGTCCGGCAAGCTTGCCTGAGCCGCTCCTTCGGGTGGTCGTTGCACGCACCCCACGCCCCACGCCGCGGCGCAGACTCTCTCCGATCGATCTACTGAGACTACGCTGGGTAGACCGCGTTGGTTCCCTAGCTACCCCCCCCGCAGCACGAGCCGGAATCCCTCTCTCTGCCAAAGGACTTCGAGATCGGTCAAGGCCCAACATTCCCGCCCGATGGAGGGGTCGCCCACCTCGACCCAACCGTCGGGCCGAATTCCATAGACGACGACCGCGTGGCCCAGGCCGGGTGTCCAAGCCCACCAGCGCTTTTGCGGCGCTCGAACTCCGCTGTCCGATCCGCCGCCCCGCCCTGAAGAAAAATGGCAGATGCCGCAAGGTTGACCACGATTCCAAGGACCAGGTCATTCATGGGTGGCTGCCAGACCCAGCGCAAACAAAACGGGAACGACCGCTCTGGTCGATCCCGTCCGGCTTATTGTACGCGTAGGGGACGGATGAGCCATCCGTCCGGGAGGGACCTGCCGCGAAAGCCTACGACTCGGGCACGACATGCACTCGACGCCCGTTCCGGTCGAACTTCACGTACCCGTCGATCAGGGCGTAAAGGGTGTAATCGCTGCCTTGGCCAACCCCTCTTCCGGCATGAAACTTTGTGCCCACTTGGCGTACGATGATGTTGCCCGCCCGGACTCGCTCGCCGCCAAATCGCTTGACCCCGCGGCGCTGACCCGCGGAATCACGACCATTGCGGCTGGAACCTTGACCCTTTTTGTGTGCCATGGCGTATTCCCCACCGAGGGACTCGAACGCAGAGGAACCGTCGTTGTACCGGTTCGCGGGGCCAGCGTCAACCGCTCAGGAGCCCAAGGGGAGAAACACCCACTGGTAGTCGGGCTTGCCGGGGAGGCCAAGACGGACCTCGGCCTCCAACTCGGTTGGCCGACGGTCGAACTCGTCGCCCGGACGCCAAAAATTCAGTTGCAGGGCCTTGCGGTAGAGCACGCGGCCTTTGCCCAAGCGGTCGTTCGGTTGCAGCTTCGCCGTGTTGGTCCACCGGTAGGCATTGGTCAAGCCGTAGACATAGATGGCGAACTGATCGGTGCGCGGATCCACGTCCTCCCACGTGGCGATGCCCCAAGCCGTCTCGCCCGGTTTGAGATCGCGCACCATATCCACCGTGCTGTGGAACGTCTGATTCGGGTCTTCGCGCTGAGCAATCTGCCGCAGGGCCAAGGGAATGACGCGGTCAGGATAGCGCTTGTCGAGTTTCGTGGCCTCGAGCACGAACTCGGGCACGAACCGGACAGGGTGATCGACCTCGAGAACTTCGAACGTGCCGTCCTTCGCCTTGCTCGGATGGAGAACCTTGCCCGGATTCGTCACGCTGTACACCAAGTACCAAATCAGCTTGCGCTGCATCAACCCGCTGGGCTGCGGAAGATCGACGTACACCATGCGCACCGGCTTAAAGCGGAACTCCAGACCGAAGATGTCGCGGCGGAATGCCACGTCCTTGGCCCATTGGAACTTCTCGTCGACCGCCAGCAACTCCACCACATCTTGCCGTGTGACCGTCTCGGCGGCTTCCATCGCTGGGGGGATGGCAATCATCACACCCGGGGCCAGCCGACGTGGCGGGCGCGCGGGCGCTTTGGCTTCGGGAACCGCAGCAGCGGCCGGCTTGGCCTCGGCCGGAGCGGGCACCGGCTTGGCGGGCGCGTGCGCCTCAGCGTTCGGAGCGGCCGGCTTGGCCTCGGCGCTCTTGGCCGGTTCGGACGAGGTGGCCGGCTTCCCCTCCTGCGCAACGCCCACCCGGACGGCCATCACCAGAAGGATGGCCAAACCCGCACACCATGTCCCCCAGCGGCTCGACCCATTCATCGGCGGCGTTCTCTCTTGCAGAAGGGAGCCGGGCGCGTGGCCCAGGTCAACAAAGTCGGTTCTGCGACAAGAGTTTAGTATAGTTTGACCAGGTAAACCGCGTCAAGTTTGCAACCTCGACGACAGAGCCCCCTCTAGCGGATGGTTGGCGTCGAGGATGGTGTACGGTCGGCTTCGACTCGTACGTCGGTTTGTCGGGTAAGACCGGCTGCCGGGTGACCCAATGGGTCAGGCCAGCAAACCCGCAACGACGGTTTCGAGGAACTCGCGGGCGCGGCGGGCCAGGGCATCGACGCCTTCGGCTGTCGCTGGCCGTTTTACCAGCGGGGCAAAGATGTTCTCGCAGCACAGCGGCATCGACAGACCCGTCCACGCGACCGGGTGCAAAAGCCGATAATGGTCGATCTCGCCGAAGCCCGGGCCGCAATCCTCATCCTTCGGCCAGTTGCGGTGGTCCTTGATGCAGAAGCTCCGCACCTCGGCCGCGCATTTCTGGATGTCGGCAATGGGGTCCAAGTTCAGATAGTCCATCACATTGCCCGCGTCGTAGTTCACCCTGATCGCCGGGTCGTTGACCTCGCGCACGATCCGGGCGCAGGCCTCGCCCGTGCCCGTGGACCCGCCGTGCTGCTTGACGACCATCATGACGCGGTGGTCGCGGGCGACGGGGGCCAGCCGTCGGAACCGCTCGACCCAGAGCTTATGGTTCCCGCCCTCGGTGTGCCCGAAGGTCAGGACTTGGGGAATGCCCGCAGCCGCGGCCTGCCGGATCCGCGCGGTGAGGACCTGGAGGGCCTTGGGGTCCTCGGGGTAGATCATCGAGAACATCAAGAGCGGCTCCAGGCCGAGATCACGGCAGCGCGCGGCCAGGGCGCGGGCGGTTTCGGGCGGGGCCTCGGGAGGCATGATGGGCACCGGTTGGCCCGCGTCGTCGTGCGTCGTCCCCCAAGCCACATAGCGGTATCCGGCCCGCCGGATTCCTTCCAAAGCCCGACTCAGGGGAAAGCGCGCATAGGGAAGCGTCATGCAGGCGATCTGGAATTGGGTGGGCTTGGGCGCGTGGCCGGCCAACACCCGCGAGATGCCCAGCGCGGCCGCGGCCGCGCCCGTACCGAGAAACGCCCGTCGATCGATGGTGCCCACAGACCACATACGGACCTCCTCGAGGATGGTACTTTCTGCATGAGGAATGGCTGGCCGCGTCGCCGCCGCGGTGCGTCACCGCGGGCGGGCCAAGGACCGGCTCGTCTTTCGGCCCCCTGCGGGCCGACACAGGTGCCTGTCCCCCTCGCACCCCGCCGTGCAGTGCCCTCACGAAAGTGGTTCCCACTGGATCCCGATCTTCCAAGCCGCGTAACCGACTTCCTTGAGCCAATCGCCGTAGGCCATCATCCAGTGCGAATCGCGGGCCTCGGGCACCAGTCGCTGCCAGTCGCCCTCGATCTCGACGTCCTGCTGGGTGCGGCAGATCTCGTGGCACGGATTGGCGCGGATCGTCCCCTTGAAGCCCAGCCAGCGGGCGGTGCTGTACTCGGGATCGATGAACGTCACGGTCTGGCCGACCGCCATCTCGACCTTGGGCGCGGCCCCGAAGTCCGACTCGTAGTGGGTCATCACGCGCACCGGCTCGTATTTCGCGCCGTCCATGCGGCGCGGGGCGGAGCAATGGGCGCAGGTGACCATGCGCTGGTGCGGGAAGGTCGAGTTGTGCAAAAACACCGGCCGCCCCGCGATAAACCGCAACAGAATTCCTGCCGGAATGATCACGAAATCCGACTCGCAGAAGCCCAAGAGGCCCTCGTCGTTGAGCCAACTGAGCGTCATGCAGGGCGTCGTCTCGGCCACGGGGAGAATGCGGCCCATGCACCCGTGGACGGTCAGGGCCACAGCCTCGAGCCGCTCCATCCACTCCTTGAACACCCCGTACAGCAGAAAGGCGTTGGCCACGAAGTGCCTTGGCGTGGCCAGCGTGGTGCCGGGCAGCGCCAGGTAACGATCGGTCCACTGGTTGGCCTGGTCGAGCCGGGCGCGATCGGCCCGCGCCGCCGCAAGCGACTTGGCCAGCTCGTCGTAGCTGACGTCGAGAATCTGGAGGCGGTATCGCTCGCGCGCGACCGTCGGGGCCTCGCCGTCGTACTTGCCGCCCGGTCCGCCGAGGGCGATGATCCGCTGGCCGATGAAGTTCTTCAGGCCGAACACCGCGCGCAAGCGCCAAGCCACCTCGGCGTAGTCGTCGACCACGGCGTCGTGCACCGTCACGCCCCCGTGGTTGGCCGCCGAGTGGCCCGAACGCTCTTGCGGCGTGCCCTTCTTGAGGAACCGCGTGCTGAGGGCCTCGTACCAGTAATAGATCGGCCCGGAGCGATGCCGCACGAAGACGATCGCATCCTTGTCGGGCTTCGGGGGGAAACACGCCTGGAGGACGGTCCCGCTGCCCGTGGCCGGATAGACCAGCACTACGTCGTAGTCGGTCCTGTGGACCTTCTGCGCGTCCTCGACCGAAGTGATCGTGGCCAAAGGCAGGATTTCGGCGGGAAAATCGAGGCGGGTGGCCAGCGCCGCCAGTTCCTTGGTGATGCGCCCGGCCTCGTCGGCCGCGGCCTCCGGCGTGTTGATGCCGCTCCACGATCTCCACGACGTCTTATCACGGCGCTGGTAGGTGGTGTACATGAAGACGGGCTGCACGCGCAGGGGCCGGCCGAGGCGGGTCAAGGGCCGCTCGGGGTCCCACGGCGCGGTGGCCCGGGTCGCGGCCGCGCCCAATCCGAGAAGGCCGCCGGCCAGACCCAGCGTCGAAAGCCCCCCGAACTCCCGCCGATTCACCGTGTGACCCCCCATACGATCTCCTCCGGCCGATGCGATGGGCTTTGCCTCAACCCGGGGCCGATTCTACGGTCCGACCGGGTCGCGACACAAGCCCCCGGTCTCGCGTTTCCCGCCGAGGTTCCGTAGAATGCCAAAGGGGTCGCGAGGCGGGGACCATGATCTTCTTCCACTGTTCCCATTGCCGGACGAAGCTGCGGGTCAAGCCCGAGTATAGCCGGCGGCAGTTCCGCTGCCCGAATTGCCGATCCGTGGTGACGGTTCCGGATGTCTCGGACACGGGGGGCAGCCCCAGCGCCGCGGAACCACTCAGCGAGACCGGTTCCCACGGCCAGCCCCCGGCGCGCCCTCGTGACGAGGCGGCCCCGGTCGCGCCGTCCCCGTGGGAGCCCGGCATGGTCCTCCTGGACGACTACGTGCTGGTCCAAGAACTCGGCGCGGGGGGGATGGCCGACGTGTACCTGGTGCGCAGCCGCTCGACGAACGAACGCTTCGCCGTCAAGCGCATCCTGCCGCGCCTGGTGCGCGATCCGGTGCGCCGGCAACTTTTTCTCCGCGAGCTGCGCAACTGGATCGACTTGCCCGAACACCCCCATCTGACGGCCTGCCGGTTCTTCCGCTCCGTCCAGGACCAGGTCGTCATCTTCGCCGAGTACGTCGAGGGGGGGTCGTTGGAGCAATGGATTCGCGAGGGCCGGATTGCCACGCTGGAGGGCATTCTCGATGTGGCCATCCAGATGGCCTGGGGGCTCGATGTCGCGCACCGCAAGGGGTTGATTCACCAGGACGTCAAACCGGCCAACGTCCTGATGCGCGACGATCTGCTCCGCGACGACTCGCGCCTGGCCAAGATGACCGACTTCGGGTTGGCCCAGGCCTTCGTGGCGGTCGCTGCGGGCGACCGCGCGGCCGAGGGCCCGCATGGCCCGGGACACCGCAAGGGCACCGGGGTGGGAACCCCCGCGTACTGTTCTCCCGAACAAGCCGCGGGCGAGCCCGTCAGTCCGCGGGCCGATGTCTGGGGCTGGGCCGTCACCGTGTTTCAAATGCTGCTGGGCAAGCGCACCTGGGAGTGGGGACTCGATGTGCCCGGCCGATTGGAGCGGTGTTTGCAGGCGGCGGCCTCGGGGGGCGAGGTGTTCCGCGTCGAGCCGCCCGATGGCCTGGTCGCGATCCTGCGCCGCTGCTTCCGCCGGAATCCGGCCGATCGGTGGGCCTCCCTACCCGAGGCCGCCTCGGCGGCCATCGCCCTGTACCAAGAGGCGATGGG
>DYLT01000402.1 GCA_020721945.1 Blastopirellula marina | reverse complement strand
GACTGGGAAATGCTGGAGGGGGCCTTCGATTTTGGCGGCGATGGGACGTACCAACTGAGGTGGACCCCATTGTTCGGACAGCGGGGTCCACCCCAGCCGATCGTTGCGGGGGGCCCTGGTCACGACCCGGCAGCACGATTGCGAAAATCTGATCGTCGGCTCACAGGTGGGGTATCCCGCGTCCCGTCGCGGGGTATGGCTCACTTCCCCGAAAAAATGCCGGTCAGGTCTGCTCTTGCCTTCGGATCGGCCGAACCCCGCCCTTGCGACCCAGGCCATAGGCCACCCGAAAGACGTCAGGGATGTTCACCCGTCCGTCCGCCATGCGCAGAAAGATCCCCAGGTCCTCGAGGTCCTCTCGGAGCCCCGGCGGCCCATCGCCAAGGCGCGCCGGGGGCAGGAGCCGCTTTTCGCCGGAAACGGGCCCACCAAGCCGACGGAGCGCGCCGCTTTTCTCCCATGCCTGCTCGATCTCCTTGAAGTCACACGGCACGTTCGTCCCTGACAAGGGCTGCATGAGCGCATGGACCCACGGGTAGTCCTCTTGCAGCTCTCGCTGGCGGATTTTCGAGGCCTCCTGCACGCCACGCTTGATGCTCTCGTAATGCAACGGCCACTTGTGGCGGCGGTAGCGGTCCTCGCTGTCCTCTGCCGCCGTGCGCAGCGCGGCCAGAAAGGATCGCGGGCTCGTCCGGCCGGCGGCATCCGCGAGATGACTCGGCACCCACGTATAGGGGAAACCGCGCCGGTAGTCCCGCCCCATCCAGCGGCCCGTGATGGCGTGCAAGACCTCGCGCTGGGTGTTGTCGTCACGGGCGAGGTCGTCGTTCACGACCCAGACCTCGTCCACCACGCGCCACGGTTTCCCCCATCGCTCCTCGACGGCCCTTCGGAACTCGGGATTCTTGCCGTTGCCCAAATACTGAAAGAACATCGCATAGAGTTCCCTGGACGGCCAAGTCAGTTCGAGAATGGATGAGAGAACCTTTGAGGCGTCGGGAAAGTCCGCGACCTTGCGCTCCTCGAGCTGATCCGTTCTCAGAAAGCACTTGAGGCGCAGGCGGCGGTACGGGCGCAAGTCAAGTGCTGTCTGCAGCAGCCCGCGGATGAGTCGGTGCATCCTTTCCCAGTCCGAGGCGCTGCGATCGAGGGCATCGAAGAGCACGACGATATGACGATTCGCTTGAACGAGCGCCTCGTCCTCGGCATACAGGAAACGTTCCACTTCCTCTGCACGCGCCTGCACCTGCCGGACCTTGTCGTCCCAGCTCGAAGCGTTGGCGAGAGGTGGCCACTCGAGGGCTCGCAGCAGGACCGTTCGCCAGATCAAGCGCGGATCGTGGCCTGTGGTCAGCAGGTGTGTCAGCGTGTCCCGGCCGGGGTAGTGATCGGGAGCGGGCGTCTCGCCGAAGCCCACGTAAATTCTCACCCGCTCGAAGAGTCGGAGCGACGATATCCTTTCGGCAACCAGTTCCCGAATCGCTTCCTTTTGGAGCGCAGCCCACCAAAAGCTCTTCCCCGATCCGCGCATTCCCTTGACGACCTGGACGTCGGGGTGCAGGGCCTTGGCGTGGGACGCGGGAATGTGCGTGAAGCGCGGCTCGGGGGCCCCGCCGAAGAGCGACGTTTCCTCGGGAAGCGTTTCGAGAATCGCCCGGCGCGCGGAGTCGATCGGCTGCGTGCGGCTCATCGGCCGTCCTCCACGTCCATCGCGAAATGGGCGTCCAGTTGCGCGAGGAAGCGGCCGAAGGCCGCGGCGGCGAGCGTCTCATCGAGCGCGTGCAGATGCCTCATGCTCGCGAAACCGCGATTCCAGTAGATGGGGATGGGCGCGTGGGGAGCGCTTTCGTCGGCCAGGTCAAAGCTGAACGCGTCCGCGGGAGGCCCCTCGGTGGGATCGATGATGTCGTATGCATGCTGGCGAAAGAGGTCCCAGGCCCGTTCCCGGAACCCCGTGAGATACGGTTCGCGGTCCGTCTCGGGGACCAGAGCCGCCACGACGCGCAGGCGCTCGCGCAGCTTGCGAATGGTCCCGGCCCGCAGCCAGTGCTCGAACAGCACGCGGTACCCCGACCAGGTCTGTTCGGTATCCACCGCGAACAGCAAGACGTCGGCGCCCAGGTCGGTGATCGCCGCGGACGCCAGCTCGGCCATGCCGGCGCGCACGTCGAGAAGCACGGCATCCGGCTGCTGCCGCTGCTCGAGCGCGTCGATCACCCGCACAAGCCGCTGCTGCCACGGCTCCGGCCCCCGGCCGTCGCGAGGCGGCAGATCGAGGTAGCAACGTCCCAGCTTCGCGAGGTAGTCGCCGGCGTTCGCCCCGTGGCTCGGCACCACCCAGACCTGCCCCGGGAGATCGTCGGCGAGCGGTGAGGTGGCCAGCATTCCGTCGAGACAGGCGTCTCCCTGGCCCACCGCATCTTCGACGAACCAGTCCAGCAGGCCGAACTCGGGTTGCCGCGGGGCCGGGAGCAGGCTGCTCGAAAGGCCCGGTGCCTCGAGATCGAGGTCGAAGACGAGCACGTTTCGTCCCTGCTTCGCGAGGTGCCAAGCGGCCACCGCCACCGCGGTGGAACGACCCACTCCCCCCTTGAGGGAATAGAACGCGAGCCGCGGACCGGCGCCATCCCGCGGTTGCGACACGGTGTCCCACGCCTGCCCGGTGACCTGCCGGTCAAGCAACCGAAGCTCCGGAGGGCCCTCGACGAGAACGCGGCTCTCCTTTACGGCGCTTTCGGGGTCCGACGCCAGCTCATCGCCGTAAAGAAAGGCCTGGTCCAGCGGATAAACCCTCGGGCCAAGCCGGTCGCCGGCGGCCTGCGCGAGCCGCTCGAGCGCCGCGGCCACAGAGGTGCCCGATGTCGGACGCCGTTCGACGAGGAAGCGAACGCGGCCGAAGAGGTCCCGGACGGCGATGAGCCACGGGAGCTCTCGAAGCTCCCCGCGCACTTCGTCGAAGAGCTGGCGAAGCGCGGGCTCGACTTCGTCGAACGTGATGATCCGTGCCATCACAACCTCCCATCCTCTCGTGCCGCGCGCAGGACGACAAACACCTGTGCGGTGGCTTCCCTGTGGGCATCGACGACAGGGCGCCCGATGGCAGAGGAGCGGTGGTACCGCTGCTCGATGCGCCAGTCGGAGAATGGGTTTTCTCGACGCAGCATGCCGGCGTAGCGATTCCCTCCGTTGCCGTTCGCGAAGGCGAAGAACTCGTCCCAAAGGTCGTCAACGTGAACGCGATGCTTTCGCTCCTCCGGGGAGCCTTCCGGCCGAATCTTCATACCGAGAGCCCGCATGACCGCCTTGAGCGCGCATTCGGCAGCCAGGCCGACGAGCTGGTCGGCATTGGGCCAGCGCTGGTGGTCATAGAGCAACTTGGCATCTTTCTCGTGCCGGTAGGCCGCATCTGCGAAGTCGACGTTCGCCTCCTTCTTTGTCATGCCGCACGCTCCAGGCTAGCGGCGGTTGAGATCATCGCCTGAACCGCCCCCGGTTCCCTGGACACGAGTTTGTCCTTGACGACGCCCGCCTGTCAACGGGGGT
>DYLT01000041.1 GCA_020721945.1 Blastopirellula marina | reverse complement strand
CCCAAGCCCGAGGCCAAGGCACCAGAACCCAAGCCGACAGCGGGAAAGCCTGTCGCAACTCCTGGGCGTTTAGCGAGTTACACGCTCTTGGCCCGGCCCTTGTACGCCGACCGGCTCAAGCTCACCGACGCGCAGCGGACCCAGATCGCGGCGGTGTTGGCCGAGCGTGCTGAGGTCTTGGCCAAGACCGCCGAGAAAAATCGCCCGGCAGTCAATGCCGAGGCCGAGAAGAAACTGGCCGCGGTGCTCACCGACGAGCAGCGGGCCGAATGGGCCAAGGTCCCACCCGAGCCGCTTCTGCGGTTCAACTTCCGTTACCAGAAGTGGATCGACGTACTCGAGTGGTTGGCCAAGCAGGCCGATCTCTCGTTGGTGTTGGACCATCCGCCCGAGGGGACGTTCAACTATGCGGATACCAAGGAGTTCACGCCCAGCGAGGCGATCGACTTGCTCAACGGGATCCTGCTGACCAAAGGGTACACGCTGGTCCGGCGGGAGCGCATGCTGATAGTGGTCGATTTGGCCGAGGGTATACCGGAGGGTATTCCCCCGAAGATCACCTTGGAAGAGGCCGACACCCGGGGCCGATTCGAGTTGGTGACGGTGACGTTCCCCCTCGCGGGGCGGCCGGTTGCCGCGGTCGAGGCCGAGATCAAGCCGCTCTTGGGCCCGCACAGCAAGGTGATCTCGACGGGGGGCCAGCTCGTGGTGACCGACACGGCGGGGGTGATGCGCGAGATTCAGAAGGCGATCCAGGCAGTGTCGGTGCCTCAGGCACCGCCAAAGCCCGCGCCACCTTCGCCACCGGAGGCCCCCTCGGCAGTGGCATATCCCCTGAAGCATGCCGACCCGCAGGCAGCGGTCGAGGTGCTCAAGGCGATGTTGCCCAAGGCCAACGTGGTGCTCGATCCGAAGTCGGAACAGGTTCACATCCACGCCCCTGCCTCGCAGCAGGCCATTGCCAAGACGATTCTCGAGCAGATGCAGGTGGGGGCGCCTGCCGAGAAGAAGCCGCGGTTGGAACTGTACCCGCTCGACGAAGCCGCCGTCCAACAAATCACCGCGAGTCTCGAGGCGATCGTGCCCAACGCGAAGGTGACCTACGACTCGAGGAGCAGCAAACTCGTGGTTTGGGCGGTGCCGGCCGAGCACGAGACGATCAAGGCGGCGTTGGAGAAGCTTTCGGCAGCGCCCACACCGGAAAGCGCGCGGCAATTCGAGGTCTACCGACTCACCAAGGTCGACCCCAAGACGGTGTTGCCGCTGTTGGAGACGCTCTTGCCGCACGCGAAATTGGCGGTCGATTCGACCTCGCGCACCCTGGTGGCCATTGCCACGCCGGCCGACCAGAGGGCGATCAAGAACCTGTTGAGCCAATTGCAGCCGGAGAAGCCGCTTCCCGATTCGCCGGAACTGCGTTTCTATCCGGTGGCGCACCCATCGTCGGCGAACCTGGTGAAGGTCATCGAGGGGATCGTGCCCAAGGCCCAGGTCACGCCCGACCCGAGCGGCAAGCGGCTGATGATCGTCGCCTCGCCGAGCGATCATGAGCTGATCAAGGGAATGGTCGAGAAGTACGAGAAAGAGACGCCGACGCCCGAGAAGCACCGGCTGGTCGTCTACTCGGTCAGCGCGGTGCAGCGCAAGCGGTTCGTGGCGGTGCTGAAGACCATCTCGGCGGAGTTGCCGGGGATGCAGGTCTTGGCGGAGACCGATCCGGGCGAGTTGGCCGTGTGGGCCCGGCCCGAACAGCACAAGGTGCTGTCGGAGCTGCTGGAGCAACTGAAGGCCGAGGCGCCGGCCAGCGACAAGTTCGTTTTGACGGCCTACCCGATCACCGCGTCCGACGCCACCAGCGTCCAGACGATGCTCAAGAGCCTTCACCCCACGGTGCAGACCGTCGTCGATGCGAAAGGGAGCCGGCTGTTGGTCTGGGCGCATCCGTCCGACCAGGCGGCGGTGAAGGCGTCGCTCGAGCAGATCCAGGCCCCGCCGCCCCCCGAGAAGCAACAGCAGGTCGAGACCTACGCGCTCTATGGCATCGACACGGTCGGTTTGGCGGCCAACCTCCAGACGCTGGCGCCCCAGGCGACGATCATGGTCAACTCGAAAGCGAACCGGCTGATCGTTTGGGCGACGCCCGCAGACCAGGAGGTGGTCAAGAAGGCGCTGGAGAAACTTGGCCGGGGACCGGGCATCGAGAACGCGCCACAGGTCGAGACGTACGTGTTGGCGAAGGCCGACCCGACGACCACGCTCGCCTTGGTGCAGGGGCTCGTCCCCGAAGCCAAGCTCTCGATCGACCCCCAGACCAAGCGCCTGATCGCCCTGGCGGTCCCCGCCGACCAGAAGGCGATCAAGGCGCTCGTCGAGCAACTCGAGGCGGAGAGTCCTCGCGACAAGCAGGCGGGGTTCGAGACCTACCCGGTCCACGGCCTCGATACCACGAACCTCGTGGCGAACCTCCAGCACGCCGTGCCGGGGGCCAAGCTCAACCTCGACGCGAAGACCAACCGGCTGACCGTTTGGGGCACGCCCGCCGAGCAGGAGACGGTACGCAAGGCCCTGGAGAAGCTGGGGGGGGCCCCGGTCGGCCAGATGGCCGCGCGTCTGGAAGTTTACCGTCTGACCAAGGCCGATCCCTCGACGCTCCAGGGGTTGCTCCAAAGCGTGGTTCCCACGGCCAAGATCACCGTCGATCCGCAAACGAAGCTCTTGATCGCCATTGCCACCGACGAGGACCACAAGGCGATTGCCGGGCTGTTGGAGCAGCTTCAGCCCGAAAAGCCGGCCCCCGACGCCCCCGAGTTGCGGTTCTATCCCCTGGCGCAGCCTCTGCCCACCAGCCTGGTGACCGCGATCCAGGGCCTCGTGCCGAAGGCCCAGGTGACGCTGGATCCGGGCGGGAAACGGCTGACCGTGGTGGCCTCGCCGGCAGACCACGCGATCGTTAAAGCCGCTGTCGAGCAGGTCGAGCAGGCCGCCGCGGGCGACGAGAAGAGCAAACTCGTCGTCTACCCGGTGACGCCCTCGCAGCAGAAACGTCTCCAGGCCGTGGTGACCTCCCTAGCCACGGAATTGCCGGGAATCCAAATCATCGCCGACGGCGAGCCAGGCCAGGTCTCGGTCTGGGCCAAGCCCACCCAACACCTCGTGATCGCCGAACTGCTCACCCAGATCAAGCGCGAGGCCCCCGGCGCCGAGAAAAACCAGGTGGCGGTCTATCCGGTCAAGGTCGGGGACCCGAAAAGCGTGATGACCGTGCTTCAGGGCTTGTTCCCCAACGCGCAGTTCGTGCTCGACGCCCGGGGCCGGCGCATCATCGTCACCGCGCCGCCGGCCGAGCAACAGACGATCCGCACGACGATGGAGAAGCTCGACGCGGCGTCCCCGCCGGAGACCCAGGACAAGCTGATGGTCTACCCCCTGCCCGAAGCCGACCCGGCCACGGCGATCAAACTCCTCGAGGAACTCGTGCCCGACGCGAAGCTCTCCAGCGATTCGAAGGCGGGCACGATCCTGGCGTGGTGCCGGCCCGAAGACCACGAGGTCATCGCACGCACCATCCAGCAGATGCAGACGCCCCACCCCGAGCACAAGCCGCGCCTGGTCGTCTACCCCATTGCCCAGGGCGACGCCACGGCGATCGCCGCAATGCTCAAGACCCTGGTTCCCAAGGCCGCCGTGGCCGTCGATCCGAAGTCGGGCGGGCTGGCAGCCACGGCCACGTCGCGTGAACACGAATTGATCCAGGCCGCCGTGGACCAGATGTCCAAGGGAGGACCGCCCGACACCCAACCCAAAATGGCCATCTACACCCTCGAAGGAGCCGGAACGTCGGGCGCGGCCGGCGTGATCCCCACGCTGAAAACCATCTTTCCCGAGGCCCAGTTCCTCGCGGGAACCGAGCCGAATCGGCTGGTGGTTTGGGCCCGCCCGGGCGACCATAAGGCCATCGAAACCGCAATCGCCGAATTGGGTAAACGCGATCCGCCCGAGCGGGCACGCAAGGTCGTCGTCTACACGATCAAGTCGGCCAGCGGCCAGGGAACCTACGCCACCTACCTCATGCTCCAGAAGATGTTCCCCGATGCCCAGTTCTCGCTGGGGACCGACATGGGCAAGCTCATCGTCTGGGCGCGGCCGGACGAGCACAAGGAGATCGAGAGCACGATCAAGCAGTTGTCGGAGGAGGACCCGCCGGACAAGGCGCGTCGGATCGTGGTGTACACGCTGGATGCGGCAAGCGCCGGGGAGGTCTCGGCGGCGATCAGCCTGCTGACGCCCATGTTCCCCGACGCGCGATTCACACCGGGCGCGGAGCCCGACTCGCTGGTGGCCTGGGCGCGGCCCGAGGACCACAAGGCGATCCAGGCGGCCCTGGACCAGTTGGCCGCCAAGGACCCCGAGAAAGAGCGCAAAACGGTCGTGTACATGCTCGATCCGTCGAGCCCCTACGGCGTGACGTCGGCCATTTCCCTGTTATCGAGTCTGTTTCCCCAGGCGAAGTTCACCCCGGGCACGGAGCCGGGGAAGCTCGTGGCATGGGCTCGGCCTTCGGAGCACGAGAAGATCAAGGAGACGGTGGACCAGTTGGCCGCGAAGGACCCGCCGGACAAGGCGCGTCGGGTCGTGGTGTACACGATCGAGTCGGCCAGTGCGCGGGCGTCGGTGGGGACGCTGACCCTGTTGCGGAACATGTTTCCGGGCGCCCAGTTTTCGATTGGGGCGGACATGAGCAAGGTGATCGTGTGGGCGCGACCGGACGAGCACAAGGAGATCGAGAGCACGATCAAGCAGTTGTCGGAGGAGGACCCGCCGGACAAGGCGCGTCGGATCGTGGTGTACACGCTGGATGCGGCAAGCGCCGGGGAGGTCTCGGCGGCGATCAGCCTGCTGACGCCCATGTTCCCCGACGCGCGATTCACACCGGGCGCGGAGCCCGACTCGCTGGTGGCCTGGGCGCGGCCCGAGGACCACAAGGCGATCCAGGCGGCCCTGGACCAGTTGGCCGCCAAGGACCCCGAGAAAGAGCGCAAAACCGTGGTGTACAGCATCGATTCGGCGAACCCGGCCGGGGTGTCGTCGGCGATCGGTATCCTGAGCACGATGTTTCCGCAGGCGAAGTTCACGGCGGGCACGGAGCCGGGCCGTTTGGTTGCATGGGCTCGGCCTTCGGAGCACGAGAAGATTAAGGACACGGTGGCGCAATTGTCCCAGCGCGATCCGCCCGAGACGGCCCGGCGGATCGTCACGTATGTGCTTGAATCGCAGGGCAAATCGGGTCTGGCTGGGGCGATCACGATGCTCAGCGCGATGTTTCCCGACGCGAAGTTCACGCCGGGCACGGAGCCGGGCAAGCTGCTGGCCTGGGCTCGGCCCGAAGACCACCAGGCGATCCAGGCGGCCATCGAGGAACTGGCCAAGCGGGAGCCGGCCGATACCGCCCGCCGCATGGAGGTCTACCGGCTCGAGTCGATCGGCGCGACGGCGGCGATGCCCCTGCTCAGCGCGGCCTTTCCCGATGCCGAGTTCAGCGCGGGCGGCGAGCCGGGCAAGCTCATCGCGTGGGCCCGGCCCGCGGACCACGAGGGCATCAAGACCGCGTTGGCGCAGCTTTCGAAGAAGGCTCCGCCCGGCACCGAACCCATTCCCGCCATCTACGAGATCGATTCGGTCGGCTCCAGTGCGGCCATGCAATTGCTGCGCACCGCGTTTCCCGAGGCCCAGTTCACCGTGGGCGCCGATCCCACGAAGCTCGTCGTGCTGGCCCGGCCTGCCGAGCAGGCGCTGATCCGCACCACGGTCGAAGCCCTCGAGCGCGAGGGGGCCAAGGGACAACAGGCCCGCGTCCAGATCCACCGGTTGAAGTCCGCCGATCCCGAGCAGGTGCTGACCGTGTTGCAGGGGCTGTTCCGCGGGCGGCTGGGCGTGCAGCTCTCGCTCGACTCGCGGAACGAGGCCGTCGTGGCCGTGGCATCGCCCGCCTACCAGGAGACCATCCGCACGCTGATCGACCAGGTCGAGAAGGCCGCGGCCGAGGATTCCGCCATCCGGCTGCAAACGTACTCGCTGGAGGACCACGACACCAGTTCGATCCTCCGCGTGCTGACGTCGGTCCTCGAAAAGCAGGGGACCAAGGCCGAATTGTCGATCGACTCGCGCAGCAATCAACTCGTCGCCATCGCCCGGCCCGAGCAGCATGCCCTCATCGAGGCCACCCTCCAGCAGTTGCGGGGCGAAGAACGGCGGCTCGAGATCTTCCAGCTCGAGGTGGTCGATTGTCATACGGCCGAGCTGGCCATCAACCGCCTGTTCAGCGACGGCGGGTACTATCGGTCGGCCAGCGCCCCGCAGGTCGACGCGGACGAGACGACCCAACAGCTCTTCATTCGCGCGACGGAAAAGCAGTTCCAGAAAATCCGCGATTTGCTGGTGAAGATGGGCGAGACCCAGCTCGCCGAATCGCCCTCGGGCGAAGGGCGCCGGACTCGAGTCGTCCGCTTCGACGGCGACATCGCCGCGGCGATCGAGGAAATCGAGCGCGTCTGGCCTCAGGTCCGCTCCAATCCGATCCGCGTGGTGAACCCTCCCTCGGGCATCACGATTCAAGGCCGAGGCGTTGGCGGCAACGGCAAGGGCCAGCCGAACACGCCGGCCGCGCCAGGGTCCGGGAAACCCGGCTCCGGCATCCCGCGGATCGACAAGCCGCAACGCCCCGGGGCAAGGGGCCCCGGCCCCCACCCCGACCCACCCACCGACCACGCCTGGCGCGCCAGCGACCCGGCATCCCCTGGTGCCAAGGGAGGCGGTGGGCCGGGCGCGAAGTCCCCCGTGAAGCCGCCCGCCGCGCAGAACCAGCCGACTTCGCCCGAGGCCAAGCCCGAAGGCAAGCCGATCCTCGTGATCCCCGGCGAGGGCGAAGTGACGATCAGCTCCGAAGACCCCGAGGCCCTCCGGCAGTTCGAGGAGATGCTTCGGGCCTTCTCGGAGCGGCGCGGCACCGTGGGCCGCAACTACAGCGTCTACTTGCTGCGGAACGCCAAGGCCGCCGAAGTGGCCCCCACGCTGCAACGGCTGTTCCGAAGCATGCGGGGCGCGCTGCGTGGGCCGGGCAGTGTGACGGTCGTCCCCGACGAACGCCTCAACGCCATCGTCGTCTATGCCAACCGCACGGACCGCACCACGATCGAGGGACTGCTGAAAGTGCTCGACTCGGCCGAGGTCCCCGAGGCCCTCGGCGCCACGCGACTGACGCTGATCCCCATCAAGAACACGGACGCCCAGCGCATCGCGACCATCCTGCGAGACCTGTACAAGAACCAAGTCGACGGGATCAGCGTGGAAGACAAGACGAACTCGCTGGTCGTGACGGCCCCGCCCGCGATGGTCGAAGAACTCCGCCAAGTGGCCGACCGGCTCGACGAAGCGGCGGGTAGCGAGTCGTCGCGCGGGGTGCACGTCGTGCCGCTGCAAAAGACCAGTTCGCAGCGCATGCAGCGGGCACTCCACATGCTGCTGCACGAGCCGCCGCGGCGCCGCTCGCGCTAGCCAGGCCGACGGGATGCCGCGCCGAGGGGTCGGGACGCGCGCGATGCCCGGCTTTGAACCCCCGTCGGTCGGGTGTCCTTGCTGGGGGCCCCGGGAGCCACTAGAATAGCCCGGCGGGCGGCGGAGATGCTTCGAGTGATCCCCGCAACGCCTTGCCGCCACGTGGTTCGGATCGCTCCTTTTCGAACGACCAGGGCGTGCTGCCATGCGATCGGAATGGCTTTCCAGTTGGTTGGGCGCCTGGCCGAAAGACCTGCCCCGGCTTTATCCGCAGCTCGACGACCGGCTGCTCAGTTGTTTCTTGAGCGACGCCGAGTACCGCAGCATCCTCAAGATGCCGATCGCGGCGGTGCTGCCTCTGTACTCGGCCGATAGCCCGCCGATCGACAAGGCCTTCGGCGCGGCGTTGGCTCGGCTATTGACCCGCGACTTGATGCTGTTGGATTCGGTGAGTTTTCTCGGGCCGGACGACGTTCCGAATCGGTCGGCCGAAGAGGCCGCGGAGGCCTATCCGACGGAAGATCGCCGCGTGACCTGGATCAGCGGCGTGGGCCACATCGAAGAAGGCTTGTGCAAGGTCGATTTTCGCATCCATGCGCCGGGCAAACCGGTCGAGCAGATCGAGGTCCGCGGATCGATGTTCAAGGAGTTCGTGGCGGAGTGCGCCGCCACCGTGGCCGAGGCCGTGGGCGGAAAGCTCCTCGAGACGTTCGGCGAGATGTGGGCCGCCGGTCGGCCGGCCAACGTGGTCAACCTGCTGCGTTTCGGCAAGATCCTGACTTCCGGCCAGCCGGCCAACGAGCGGTCGCGCGAGGCGATGCTGCTCTGGTCGGACGACATGAATTGCTCGGTGGTGCTTCAGGCCCTCGTGCCCCAGGAGCCCAAGTACCGCGTGGTGCTCTTGGAGGGCTTCCGCCGCGATCCGTACAACGTGGCCCTCTTGTGCCAGTTGTTCTACGCGGTGCGCGAGACGAACGGCCATGAACCCTACGCGGTGCAGTTCGCGCGCAAGGCGATCGAGCTGTCGCCGGGCTGCGGGCGGGCGCACCTCGCCATGCCCGAGGCCGCCCATCCCGAAGCCAGCCTGCTGCGCCACTCCGAGTTGGCCCACCGGCTCTTGCCGGGCAACATGGACGCGATTCTGAGCTACCTGGCAGCCATGTGCCGCGCCAGCCGCTCTCCCAAGGATCTGACCGAACTGGTTCGCGAGGCGATCAACCGCAATCCCTACGACCCCGAGAATTACCACCGCGTGATCGACACGTTCGTGGCGATGAAGCAACACCGCTACGCGCTGCATGTGGCCAAGGGACTCCAGCAGTTGTTCGAGCCCGAGATCCACCCGCGCACCCGGGAATGCCTGGAGCGCGACCCGCGCACGCGCCACTTCCTCGAGACGTCCGAGTACGACCCGGCCCGCGAGGTCCGCATCCTCATGCGCCGCCTGCGCGAGTCGCTGGTCGGGGCGTCGTAAGGCCGCGGCGCGCGGGTTTTCGGCTTGGCGGGCCCCTTTCATGGTAGGTGTCGAGTGGGTGCTTTGCACCCCCGCGCATGGGCGGTCGCGTACGTGGGAAGCACGCACGCCACGAGACGTGGCCTCGATTCCGGTTCGCGTGGGCGCGGAGCCTCCGCCCTACCGGACGACTTCTTTGGGGGGGGCCGTATACCTCCCTTGCCGGCACCAACCGTAAGCTATGCTTTCCTGGATGTACGGTCTTTGCTGAACCAGGAATGTTGGAAGGGAGTAACGGTCTGTGCCAGCGGCTCGGGATTTCACCTCGGCTTTGCGGTCGGGCGGCGCTGCGCGCCCGGTGGACGCGAAAGAAGCGAGTTTTGAGGAACTCAAGCAGCGAATTCACAGCAAGCTGGTCGACAAGCTGGACCTGTCGCGGGTCGGAGACCTCCAGGGCGACGTGCTGCGGCGCGAGATCCGCCTGGTGGTCGAGCACCTTTGCGACACGGAAGACACGCTTCTGAACCGCAACGAGCGCGAACGTCTGATCGACGAGGTGCTCGACGAGACGTTCGGGCTGGGTCCGCTGGAGGCCCTGCTGAAGGACACGACGATCAGCGACATTTTGATCAACGGGCCGAAGAACGTCTACGTGGAACGTCGCGGGAAGATGGAGAAGACGAACGTCACCTTCCGCGACGACAACCACCTGATGCAGATTATCGACCGGATCATCTCGAAGGTGGGCCGGCGCGTGGACGAGACCTGCCCGATGGTCGACGCCCGCATGCCCGACGGCTCGCGTTTCAACGCAATCATCCGGCCGTTGGCCTTGGATGGGGCGTGCGTGTCGATTCGCCGGTTCGGGGCCCATCCGCTGAAGCTCGAGGATCTGCTCAACTTCAAGGCCTTTACGCCCGAGATGGTGATGCTCTTGGAGGGGGCGATCAAGGCCCGGTTGAACGTGATCATTTCCGGCGGGACAGGCTCCGGCAAGACGACGCTGTTGAACACGTTGTCGAGTTTCATTCCCAACACGGACCGGATCGTGACGATCGAGGATGCGGCCGAACTTCAGCTCCAGCAGGACCACGTGGTTCGGTTGGAGACGCGGCCGCCGAACATCGAGGGGAAGGGGACGATCACGGCGACCGATCTGGTGCGCAACGCGTTGCGGATGCGTCCCGAGCGGATCATCATCGGCGAGTGCCGCGGCGCCGAGGCATTGGACATGCTCCAGGCGATGAACACGGGCCACGAGGGGTCGATGACCACGCTCCACGCGAACTCGCCCCGCGACGCGTTGGCTCGCCTGGAGACGATGATCATGATGGCCGGGTTCGAGTTGCCGCTGAAGGCCATGCGCACCCAGGTCGCCAGCGCCGTCGACCTGATCGTGCAGGCCAACCGGCTTCAGGGCGGCGCGCGCAAAATCACCCACATCACGGAGGTGGTGGGCATGGAGCAGGACACGATCGTCACCCAGGAGATCTACAAGTTCGAGCAGGAGGGGATTGACGAGAACGGCCGGGCGCATGGGAAGTTCCTTGCGATGGGGATCCGGCCGACGTTCATGCCGCGACTGGAAGCCTGCGGAGTGCGGCTGCCGGCCAGCGCGTTCCGCCAGCGCGTGATGTTGGAGGATTAGCGTCTCATGTCACCGATCCTGCTTGTTGCGATCGCCGCGTTCGTCGGGGTGACGGCCCTGGTGGGAGGGCTGGCCCTCTTGTTGCGCGATCATCCTGGCTCGCGCATCGAGGACCGGCTGGACCTCTTGACCGGGTCGGCCAACCCCGCGTCGACCAAGGAAGGTCTGCTCAAACAGGCCAGCGTGCTGGCCGAGCCATTGGACGCGATGCCGGGTTTGTTCGAGACCCTGCTGAGCCGCTTCGGCAACGTGGGGCTATTGCTTCAGCAGGCCGACGTGTCGATCAGCATGTCGCAACTGGGGATACTCTGCGGACTCATGGGCGCCGGCGGCGCGGTGCTGGGCGTGGTCCTCAAGATGCACATGGCGGTCCTTCCCGTGGTGGCGGGGGGCATGGCGACGCTTCCCTTCCTCTGGGTTCTCTGGCGGCGGCGCCAACGCCTGAAACAATTCGCCGTCCAACTGCCCGACGCCCTCGACATGCTGGGCCGGGCGCTGCGCGCGGGTCAAAGCCTGGGCGCCGGCTTCAACCTCGTGGCCAACGAAATGAGCGCGCCGTTGGGCAAGGAGTTCGGCCGCGTGTTCGAAGAGCAGAACCTGGGCGTCTCGCTCGATGAATCGCTGGCCAACCTGACCACCCGAATCCCCAACCTCGACCTCAAGTTCTTCGCCACCGCGGTGATCCTCCAGCGGCAGACGGGCGGCGACCTGGCCGAGATCCTCGATAAGATCTCCGGCCTGATCCGCGAGCGATTCCAGATCTGGGGACAGATCCAGGCGCTGACCGGCGAGGGGCGCCTGTCGGGCGTGGTCCTGATGGCCTTGCCCGTGGTCCTCTTCCTCGCCGTCTACAAACTCAATCCCGATTACATCATGGTGCTGTTCACCGATCCCATGGGCAAGAAGATGCTCGCCGTGGCGATCTTTCTCCAGGTGCTCGGCGCCTTGGCGATCCGCAAAATCGTGAACATCAAGGTCTGACCGTGATCCTCGCCGACCTCATCAAGTTCGAAGACCTCGTGCCGCTGGCCGTGTTCGGGATGTTCGCGGCGCTGGCGTGGTGGGTTCTGGAGCACGTGGCCGCCGGGAAATCGCGAGCCATCGAACGATTGGAGGAGTTGAAGAACCCGCGTCGCCGCAACCTCGCTCACGACCTCCCGGTCCGGAAGGCCGACACCGCCGTCAAGGTCCTCGAAAAGGCTGCGCCCGCCTTGGCCAAGCCCCTGGCCCCCAAGAGCGCGCAGGAGCTCGGAAAACTCAAGTCGAAACTCTCGGCCGCCGGCTTCCGCAGCGAGGCCGCCGGAAGCGTCTTCTTGATGCTGAAGTTCCTCGGACTTGTCGGCGGGCTTCTCCTCGGCGGCGGCACCTCCCTCACGATGGACGGCATCACCCGAAAATCCCTCATCACCGCGGTGCTGGCCGGCGGAGGCCTCTTCTACCTGCCCGACCTCGCGCTGTGGTTCCTCGGCAGCCGCCGCAAGCAAGCCATCTTCCTCGGCCTGCCCGATGCCCTGGACCTGCTGGTCGTCTGCGTCGAGGCCGGCCTGGGACTCGACCAGGCCATGCGCAAAGTGGCCGAGGAGATGAAGAAGACCTACCGGGTGATCGCCGAAGAATTCGGACTGGCGAACTTCCAACTCCAGATGGGGCGGCCGCGGGCCGAGGTGCTGCACGAACTCGGTGTCCGAACGGGGGTGCCGGATTTACGGGCGTTGGCGGCCGTGCTCATCCAGGCAGACCGGTTCGGCACGAGCATCGCTCAAGCCTTGCGCGTGCAAAGCGACTCGATGCGCACCCGGCGGCGCCAGATGGCCGAGGAAAAAGCCGCCAAGACCGCCGTCAAACTGATCTTCCCCCTCGTCTTGTTCATCTTCCCGGGGATCTTCGTGGTGTTGGTCGGACCCGCCGCCTGCACCATGGTGCGCGAACTGTTCCCGAAAATGGGTGGAACCTGAGCCGGGTCCGGCGGAATCTGAAACGGTTGCGCCGATCGGTTCGCGTGCGGGCAAACGTCTGGCCTCGGCTCCTCGAACCGGCCGATGACTGGGTTGGACGATGCCCGATCGCCCAAGATGCCTGACTTGCGCAGACGCATCCTCGGTCCATCGTTTGTCCCTTTTCCCCGATCAGCGACCTTCCTTCGGGAGATTCCGTATGAACGCGCGGCTGGTGATCGCAACCGTCGGCATCCTGGCGGGCCTGTCGTGGGGCACGGCGGCCAACGCGCAATGCGGGCAATGCCGCGCGTGCCGCGGAGCCTTCCTCGAAAGCGTCGCTAACGACTTTGCCGAACGCAACCGCTGGCCATATCCCTATGTATGCCCCGACCGAGAGGCGGTCAAGGCACCGTTTGGCACCATGATCCAGAACGGATGGCGGCGTCAGAACATGCTCTCGGAAGAGCACTTCAAGGACAACGGCATCGAGTTGACCGAGGCTGGCCGCCTGAAGGTGCAGCGGATCATGACCGAGGTCCCGCTGCCCCACCGCATGATCTTCGTCCACCGGGCCGACACCCCCGAAAAGACGGCCTCGCGCCTCGAAGCCGTGCAGCGTCTGGCCACGAAGTTCTCGCCCGATGGCTCGCCGGCGATCGTCCAAGAGACAACGGTCAGCCCGGGCGGTTGGCCCGCCGACCGGGCCGACGCGGTGAACCGGAAATTCCACACCGGAGTGCCCGCCCCCCAATTGCCGCCGCGACAGACCGAAACCGAGAGCAAGTAATCGCTCACCCAGAACATCCGATATATTCGGCAAAAACGACCCAAGCCTCCAAATCGGTTGCAGGATGCCTCGACCATCGGTCGATGAATAGCCTGAGCCGCTCGATTGCCGCCCGGATACTCGAAAAGACCGTTGGCTCTTTAGGCAAACTAGACAGATTGCCTGATGGCCTTGTCCCCGGCTTTTCGGGACGATTACAGGGAGGATGTTCACGTGGGAAGGGATTCCTTCGGCCTATCGGTTGTTGCGGCCATCTTGTGTATCGTCTGCGAGGGGTGCGCAAGTGCGCCTCCAGAGGGATATTCGATTCCCTCCGCATCGGCCTCGCGCGACCCAAGCGCCACGCATCGGACGGCAACGAACCATGTCGCGGCGGCGGTCGCGTATGACGACGGCACGCCCGGGCCGATCCGGCAGACCGCCGACGTCTGGAAACAGACCTCGGAGGCGGTCAAGCGGGGGCTCGATCGAGTCGCGCAGGCCGCGAGCCCCAACTCGACCAGCGCCGCGGAACCCGCCGACGACCCGACCTCGCTGAGAACCCAGTCCAAACCAAGTCCCGAACTGTTTATCGCCGCGGCCCAGGTTCACGAGTCGGCCGGCCGGATTCCGCAAGCCGAGAGCGCCTTCCAGCAGGCGTTTCGGTTGTCGCCGAAACATCTGCCCACGCATCTGGCCTATGCCCGTTTCAAGGATCGCCAGAAGCAAAGCCGCGAAGCGCTGGAAATTTATCAGCGGCTCGCCCAGGAATACCCGAACGAGGCGACGGTGTTCAACGATCTGGGGTTGTACTATGCGCGGCGCGGGATAAACCGCGAGGCGATCGCGGCGTTCGATCGCGCGGTGCAACTTCAGCCGAAACGACCGCTGTACCGCAACAACTACGCCGTGGCGCTGGTGCAATCCGACCAGATCGAGGCGGCCATGTTGCAGCTTCTGGCGGCGTACACCGAGGCCGAGGCCTGCTACAAGCTGGGTTACCTGCTTCAGAAGAAGGGTGATAACGCCTTGGCGATGGAGTATTTCGGCCGGGCGGTCCAGTTGGAGCCCCGCATGGTCGAGGCGCGGCAATGGTACGAGCATTTGCGCAGCCGATCGGGCCCGAGCGCGCCGAGGGAGGCCTCGCGATCGGCCGTTGCGGACCTTTCGCCTCCGCCGGCACCCGCGAGCGAGGCGGCGGCCAGCGGCCCGGCACCCCGCGCGGTGAACTTGCGCGTGGCCGAGCGGCCCAAGCCCGATATCGCGCTTCCGCCCAGCAAGCCCAACGCGCCCTCCGGCGAACCCTCGTTGACGGTTCGCCAGCTTCCGCCAGCGCCGAAGCGTCTGCCAGCCACCAGAGTTCCGGGGGCTGACCGAGGCGGCGCTGCCGAGACGGGCGAGGCGCCGATGCCCCCGCCGACCTCCGTGGACCCGACGGCCAAGGGCCAACGGGCTGATCACCGGTCGCCGCCACGACTTCCCGATGCCCCCTTGCCGCCCGACTCTCGACCCGTGCCTCTTCCGCCGGTCTCCAAGCCGTCCGTCAAGCCGATCCCTCCGGTAGCCCCCTAGAGCAAGCCTGGGGGCCGCCGACGATTCGCCTCCCGCAATGCCGCGCGGTATATTGATAGTTTCCGTCCTGGTTCCCGCGGCTTGCCGGATGCAGCTATGGAATCACCGCACCACATCGCGCTGCGCGGCGTCGAGGTGCACAATCTGAAGGGGATCGACCTCGACATTCCGCACCGCAAGCTGGTCGTGCTCTGCGGAGTCAGCGGCAGCGGCAAGAGCAGTCTGGCCCTCGACACACTCTATGCCGAAGGACAGCGGCGCTACATCGAGAGTTTCTCCGCGTACACGCGGCAGTTTCTTCAGCGCCTGGAGCGTCCCGACGCGGACCGCATCGATGGGATTCCCCCGGCCATCGCGGTGACCAGCCGCAACGGGCACCGGTCGAGCCGTTCGACGGTGGGCACGGCCACCGAGACGAACGACTATCTGCGTTTGCTGTTTGCAAGGATCGGGCAAGTCTACTGCGTACGATGCGGGCAGTTGGTCCGGCGCGACACGGCCCAGAACTCGGCCGAGGCGCTGGGTGCCTTGCCGCAGGGCACCCGATACCTGATCGCGTTCGGCCTCGAACCGTCCGACGAGGAGGAGCCGGGGCGGCTTGCCGCCGCGCTGCGTGAGGAGGGGTTTGTCCGGGTTCTTGTCGGCGACCGCCTGGTCCATCTGGGCGAAACGCCCGATTCAAGCGCCGTGGTGGCGCACGCCGCGGCGTGCGAGGTGATCGTGGATCGCCTCACGGCCGGCGTGGCGGCGGAGGAGCGGGTTCGCGACTCGCTCGAAACCGCGTTCACCCGGGGCAAAGGCCGTTGTGTGGTGTTCGTCGAGGAATCGGGGCTGCCGGCCGGGGACGGCGCGACGGTCCATGGCCTGCCGCGCGGCAACCCTTGTCGGGTGGATGGCCGGCCGTGGCGGCGGATCGTCTTCAGCACCCAGTTGGCGTGCGGCGACTGCGGCCTGGAGTACCCCGTGCCCGAGCCACGCCTCTACAGCTTCAACAGCCCGCTGGGGGCCTGTCCGAAGTGCGAGGGGTTCGGCAACATCATCGACCTGGACATGGATTTGATCGTTCCCGACCGGCGCAAGTCGATCCAGGAAGGCGCGATCGCGCCGTGGAACAGCCCCGCCTATGCCCACGAACTGGAAGCGCTGCTTGCGCTGGCGCCCGACTACGGCATTCCGGTCGATGTGCCTTTTTCGCGGCTGGAGCCGGAGCACCTCGAACGGATCCAGAACGGCGTGCCGGAACGGAATTTCGGCGGGCTCCGGGGGTTCTTCGCGTGGCTCGAACGGCGGAAGTACAAGATGCACATTCGGGTGTTCTTGAGTCGCTGGCGCAGCTACCGGCCCTGTCCGGCCTGCGGGGGCACGCGCCTGCGGCCCGAGGCCCTGGCGACGCGCCTGGGCGGCAAGAACTTCGCCGAGATCGTGTCGATGAAGGTCCAGGACGCCGCCGCGTTCTTCGCCAGCCTCACGCTTCGCCCGTGGCAGCGCCAGGTCGGCCGGATGGCCCTCGACCAGGTGCGCGCCCGCCTGAGGTTTCTCGACGCCGTGGGGCTCGGCTACCTGACGCTCGACCGCACGCTGCGGACCCTCAGCGGCGGCGAGTTGCGCCGCGTGGCCCTGACCTCGGCCTTGGGATCGAGCCTCGTCAACATGCTCTACGTGCTCGACGAACCCTCGATCGGATTGCATCCCCGCGACATCAACCGGCTGATCGGCGCGATTCTCGCCCTGCGGGACCGCGGGAACACGGTGGTCGTGGTCGAGCACGAAGAGGCCATCATCCGCGCCGCCGATCAAGTCATCGAGATCGGCCCTGGGGCGGGCGAGCGCGGGGGGCGATTGGTGTTCCAGGGCACGCCCCAGGAGATGCTCCGCGCCCCCGAGAGCCTCACCGGCGACTACTTGGCCGGCCGCCGCGGCATCGCCACCTCCGGCCGCCGCCGCACCCCGGAACACGGCTGGATCCGACTCTCCGGCGCGCGCGGAAACAACCTCCGCAACCTCACCGTCGAGTTCCCCTTGGGGGTGCTCTGCGTGGTGACCGGCGTGAGCGGATCGGGCAAGAGCACGCTCGTGCAAGATACCCTCTATCCGGCCCTGTGCCGAAGGCTTCGCAAGGACGCCCCCAAACCCTACGACTTCGACGACATCTACGGCGACGGCCAGATCGACGACCTGGTCCTGGTCGATCAGAGCCCGATCGGCCGCTCCCCCCGCTCGAACCCCGTGACCTATCTCAAGGCCTTCGACGAGATTCGGGCGGTCTTCGCCGAGACCCCGGAAGCCCGCACCCGCGGCTACACCGCAAGCCACTTCAGCTTCAATGCCGACGAAGGCCGGTGCAGCGCGTGCCAGGGCGAGGGGCATCTCGAGATCGACATGCAGTTCCTCGCCGACGTCTACATGCGGTGCAGCCGCTGCAACGGCAGACGCTACCGCGACGAGATCCTCGAAATCACCTACCGCAACCGGAACATCGCCGACGTCCTCGAAATGACCGTGCGCGAGGCCTTTACCTTCTTCCGCGGAAGACCTAAGGTCCAAGCCCGCCTGAAACGCCTGATCGACGTCGGACTGGACTACGTGCGACTCGGCCAGCCGGCCAACACGCTTTCGGGCGGCGAAGCCCAGCGGCTCAAGCTGGCCGGCTACATGTCGGCCGCCAAGCGGGGCCGTTGCCTCTTCCTCTTGGACGAGCCGACCACCGGGTTGCACTTCTCCGACATCGTGCAACTGTTGGATTGCTTCGACGCCCTGCTGGCCGTGGGCCACTCGCTGATCGTCGTCGAGCACAACCTCCAGATGATCAAGGCGGCCGACTACGTGATCGACCTCGGCCCGGGCGCGGCCGACGAAGGCGGCCAGATCGTGGTCCAAGGCACGCCCGAAATGGTCGCCCACCACCCCACGTCGATCACCGGGCGATACCTCCGCGAGGTATTCTCGCGCGACGCATCCCCTGCCCGCGTGCCGTAACGGCCTGCGACGCAACGCGTTGGAACCTCTTGAAGCCCGGGCGTTGACCGAGTGCGGCCCCGCGCGCATATTAAGGCCAGCCGTGTCCATGGATCCCCCAAGCCGATCGCGAGGACCTGAACATGTCAGACCGGTTATTGCGGCGGGGCTCTGAACTCGCCGGTGATGGAGTGCGACGGGCGATCCGACCGATGGCCGCCTTGGTCCTGGTCGCCAGCACAACCGCCCTGTCCGCGTTGCCGTCGCCCTGCGTGGGAAACGATGACAAGAAAATCCAACCGAACATCGTGTTCATTCTCGCCGACGATCTCGGCTATGGCGACCTGGGGTGCTACGGCCAGAAGCTGATCCAGACGCCCTGCCTCGATCGCATGGCCGCCGAGGGGATCCGCTTCACCGACTGCTACGCCGGCAGTACGGTCTGCGCCCCGTCGCGGTGCTCGCTGATGACCGGCCTGCACACCGGGCATGCCCGGGTGCGCGGCAACGCCCTGGTGCCCCTCGAACCCGGCGACGTCACCGTGGCCGAGGTGCTCAAGTCGGCGGGCTACACGACGGCGATCATCGGCAAGTGGGGGCTGGGCGAGGCGGGCTCGACGGGCATTCCAACGCGCCAGGGCTTCGATTTCTGGTTCGGCTACCTGAACCAGGTCCACGCGCACAACTATTACCCCGAGTTCCTCTGGCGCAACGAAACCCAAGTCCGGCTGAACAACGAGGTGCCCGGGACGAGCCCCGAACGGCCGTTCGGCTCGGGGGTTGCCACGAAGCGGGTCGAGTACTCGCACGACCGGTTCGTGCGCGAGGCGATCGAGTACCTCCAACGGCATCGCAACGACCGGTTCTTCCTCTACCTCGCGTTGACCATCCCGCATGCGAACAACGGGGCGGGCAAGCAGGGCATGGAGGTCCCCGACGATGGCCCCTACGCCGCGAAGGACTGGCCCCAGCCCGAAAAGGGCCGCGCGGCCATGATCACCCGCATGGATGCCGACATCGGGCGGCTGTTCGGGCGGCTCAAGCAGCTCGGCCTGGACGAGAAGACGATCGTCTTCTTTTCGAGCGACAACGGCCCGCACCGCGAAGGCGGCGCCGATCCCGAGTTCTTCCGGTGTTCGGGACCGCTGCGCGGCATCAAGCGGTCGATGCACGACGGCGGGATCCGCGTGCCGATGATCGTGCGCTGGCCCGGCCGCATCCAACCCGGCACGAGCGCCCTGCCGTGGGCGTTCTGGGATGTCCTCCCGACGCTGGCCGAACTGGCGGGCGCCACCCCGCCGCCCGGACACGACGGCATTTCGGTCGTGCCGACCCTCTTGGGACGGCCTGGCCAGAAAGCGCATGCGTTCTTGTATTGGGAGTTCCACGAAGGCGGCTCGCAGCAGGCCGTGCGCATGGGGCCCTGGAAAGCCGTGCGGCGGTGGCAAGGGCGGCTCCAACTGTACGATCTGCGCACCGACCTGGGCGAATCGCGCGACGTGGCCGCCGAACATCCCGAGATCGTGTCCAAAATCGAGTCCTGCCTGGCCACCGCCCGAACCGAGTCGGAACCCTGGCCGATGCGCGCCGCGGCGCGCAAGACGCCGGGCAAGCGCAAGACGCCCTGAACCGAGACCACCATGCCTATGACGCCACGCCAGCGCTGGCTGGGCCTCTTGGAGGGCCGCTCGGCGGACCGCATTCCCACGGACTACCAGGCCACGCCCGAGGTCACCGCGCGGTTGCTCCGCGAGCTTGGCTGCCCGGACGAAGAGTCGCTCTGGCAGAGACTGCACATCGACCGGCGGCGGTTCGTCGAGCCGCGCTGCAAGCGCGCGCACCATCCCGAGGATCCCGAAGCCGACCTGTGGGGCGTGCGCTACCGAAAGGCCGATTACGGGGGCGGGACCTACGACGAGCCGGTCCATCACCCCTTGGCTCACGTGCAAAGCGTCGCCGAGGTGCATGCCTATCGCTGGCCGGACCCCGACGATTATGATTACGCGGCCGTGACCGAGGCCGTCGAGGCCGACGACGGCTCCCGGCCGATCCACGCGGGCTGCTACGAACCGTTCTTGCTCTACGGCTATCTGCGTGGCCTCCAGCAGGCGTTCGAAGACCTGGCCTGGTCGCCCGACATCGCCGATGCGATCCTCGGGCACATCTTCGATTTCTATGCCGAGCACCACCGCCGGATCTTCGAGGCAGGCCGCGGACGTATCGATCTGACGTGGGTGGCGGAGGATCTCGGGGCCCAGACCGGCCCTTTGATCAGCCTGGCCACGTACCGCCGCTTTCTGCTGCCCCACCAGATCCAGATGGCCGATCTCGCCCGACGCTATGGGGTTCACGTGATGTACCACACCGACGGGGCGGCGCGGGTCTTCCTGCCCGACCTCATCGACCGGGTGGGCATCGAGATCCTCAATCCCATTCAATGGCGTTGTCCGGGCATGGAACGCGAGAAACTCGTGGCCGAGTTCGGCAGCCGGATCATCTTCCACGGCTCGATCGACAACCAGCAGACGCTGGCCTTCGGAACGGTCGACGAGGTGGTCGCTGAGGTCCGGCAGAGCGTCGAGATCTATCGCCGCGCCCGCTGGATCTGCGCCCCGTGCCACAACCTTCAGCCGATCAGCCCCACGGAGAATATCGTGGCGATGTACGAGACGATCCACGCCTTGGGGTAGCAGGCCGCGGGAGGGTCGCGCGCGGTGTGGTGCGGCATCAACGGGGGTTGTTGCGTCGAGGCAACGTCCGAACGATTCGGACGGCGCGGCGTGTTCGCGCCGGTGCTCGCAACTCCTTGGCCACCAGCAGGTTGTGGCGTGGCCAGGCGCCGGGCTCCATCCCGCGGCGCCCCGGCACCGGGTTTGCTTTCTGGACCGTTATGATCCACGCCCGCGATATGATCGAATTGTCCGCCGTGATCGCCCAGCACGGCCCCACGGTGGTCCACCAGCCTGGGGAAATCCCCCAACGAAGCGTCGAAGCGTACTGGGTGGCGTCGAAATGCCGCCTGGACCGGTGGTGGCGGGCATTGAAGGCCCCGCCCGTGCCCGTCGACCAACTCATCGAGGAAGTCTTCGCCGGCGAGATGTTGACCAGGGTATGGACCGCCTTGATGTGTGCCTATGACCGCCTTCGGGGCGGCGACCAGATGGAGCCGATAGCCCGAAGCGTGCTTTTGGGACAAATCGAGGCACGCCATCGGGTGTTGACGCTCCTGGTGCACCGCCAGGGGATCGACGCCGCCCTGGCTCGGCGGCTCAACGCGACGCGGCTGCGGATCGAGGGTTGGACCGACGTGCTCGTGGGCCGGCTTTGCGGGTTGTACCCGGTCAGCGAGTTCGCGGTCGAGCCCGACCGCGCCCGCGACTTCGCCGAGGACCTGGCCGCGCGGCAAAGCCGCGAAGGTGGCCGGCTGGCGTGGCCGCTTTGTCTGGTCTCCCTCCGCGCGGCCTTTCGCAACACGCTGTCGGCACCGAGCCCCAACGCCGATCTGAACGCACAGATCGCCGGGGCCATCCTCTCGTTCTTCCAGCGCGAACTGTTCGACGGCGCCGGCCTTGGGTCGTCGTTTTGGGTGCTCCGCCTGACGCAGGCCGCGGCCGACCTCCAGGGCATGCTCGACGACCTGCTGGCCAGGCCGGACCCTTCGGTGGGATTCCGCCGCACCCACCGCGGCAGACCGCTGGGAAGGTAGGTCGGTCCGACGAGTCGCCTGGCCTCACGGAAGGGACACGCCCGCCGCCTCAATCGCCATACCGTTGCGGAAGGGCCTCCGCAAGCGCGCCAAGGCCGCGGCGCTTGGCGTCGGCGAGGTTCAGCAACCAATTGCCCTGATCGAGGCCGCCTGCCCGGCGATCATCGTGGGCCGAATTCCTGGCAACGGCCGCGTGAGGGCCGCTTCCGAGGCACGCCATTCGGCGCCGTAGGGCCGCAAGAACGGCGGGCCTGGGCGCACCGGGGCGGTCTGGCGCAAGTCGATGCCGTCGAGCCGGGCCAACCGGTCGACCACCTCGCGCCAGATGCCGCGGGCCTTGATGCCGACGCCGGCGTTGTGGCCGTCGATCGCCGGGGGATGCTCCAATCATTGCGTCGTCTCGCGCACCATGCGCACGGTACCGCCGGCGAAGGTCTCGCTGAACATCACGCCGGTGGCCCCCGCCTCGAGGACCGCGTGAAGCGTTTCGATCATTTCGGGGGGCGAGCCCGTGATGTGCGGGGCGAAGATCAGCCCTTTGTCCATCACGCCACGCGATTCAGAGGATCCGAAGTCCCTTGGGCAACGACTCGCCGAAGATCAACCCCTGCTCATCGTCGGCCAGACGCCCGCCCCGCCGGACCAGTTCGACGAAATGGCCCGGGGCACCGCGGCTTGCCAGCCAGCCGGCCGAGGCCTCGCGAAGCTTCTCGGGAACCTCGCGGTAGCGGTCGTCGGTGCGCCGGGCCATCAGCATGACCGCCAGGCCGACACTGGGGTCTTCCAGGCCGAGTTCCATCAGTTTGCGGAGCCACGGGCCGACGCGGTCCGCCGGCACGACCGTGTTGAGGGGGCCATAGACCGGTTGCCGGGCGCCGATGCGTCCCAGGGCCCAGGCCATGGCGGGCCGGACCGGATCCATTTTCTTGCGCGGCAAGAGGTCCAGCAGCATCCCGCCCAGCTCGATCTTCGTGGTCGCCT
>DYLT01000401.1 GCA_020721945.1 Blastopirellula marina | reverse complement strand
TAATTGACTTTGTAGTTACCTTGGTCGCGAGTCTTAATGTTGCCGCCAGCGGAACCGAAGGTTCCAAACTCCAACACCTGTGTTGCCCCTGAAATAATCGCCGCTTGGTGATCGGGGTCGCCAAATAGCGCCTTGAAATCGCTCGGGTTCAAACCTGGCGCAGCGTAGGTCACCGAAAACCCGGCCGAGAGAGTCAAGAGAGTTGGATTAACAATCGTCGCCGTGAAGAGGTCATTGACGTCTGCCAACCCTACTGCAAAAAGGACCGTGGAGTTCGCCATCAGGGTGCTGAGATCGCCCTTGAACTCGGTTTCCGTGCGGTCCATGAAGGACGGTGTTTCAAACGGATAATTGTCCGAGTCTAGGAATGGGTTAGTGCCGCTACCGTTCCACTCCAAGAACGCCACGACCGAGGTGTCGTCGTCGGGGACTCCGAGTAAGTCGTTCAGGGTATATCCGGAAGCGTTCGTCACGCCGTGCGTCACTGTATGTGGGTCGAGAAACTCCGTGATTGTCGTCGAGTACACCGCGTACACATATCCCTGAACGGAGTTATTTCCGTTAACGTTGTCCACGCGAACAATGCCCCACGCGACATCGCCTACACCTGGGGCCCCCCCGGAAGAGACGACATCGGTGATAAACCCCAGGCTGTCGTCAGCGATCGAGTCGTTGTTCGTGTTCTGAGACGCCAAAATGCCGATCAGCCCGGCCGACGCTGAGCCGCACAACATGATGAGTGCGGCGAATACCGCAAGAACCGTCAGAAACCATCGCATTGCAAAATCTCCCACTGTTGGCAATTTTTCCAGACCACTTGCGAAACACCACACAGGAGCTGGCCACTAGCCCCGCGGCGGGCGCAAGGGAGTGGCTGGTGGAGGCGGGGAGAAGGAGATGCCCATTTCGCTGGGCAGGCGGGCCGAGAGGCCCGCGCACGGCGGCTCGACGGCCGCCGGGAGAATCGCGCTGGATGGTGCGGACGAGCTTGCCCCGGCCGACGCGGTTGGGGCGCTCATGCCGGCCTGGTGGCCGGGGCTCGGCCGCAGGTAATTCGGCCGAACCAAGGGACCTTGGTCGTCATCCTGCGGTTGCGGGGCGGGCAGGGGCGCTACTGGGCCGGCCTGGGCAGCGTCTTGTGCAAGCTCCGGCAATTCCACGCGGCCGAGGGCCGATTCGGTGCCCGCCTGGGCCAGGGCGTCCCGCGCACGGATGAAGTCCGCCTGGGCCGGGCTGGCCCAAACGGCCAGCGCGAGCCCGACCAGGCTGGCGACTAGCACGATTTGGCGGCACTTGAGGTTCATCGCGGAAAACCCTGGGGCGTGTGCCCGTACTGCGGGCCGGCAAGGCTGCCGCATCGTTGCTTAGTATAGTCGGTCCAGGGCGGCGGTCAACACCCGCAAGGCCCGTTTTGCGCAGATTGCGCCGGATTTCGCAGAAGCGCAGCGGCTGGGCGGGCCGCGCGGGGGGTGCCGGGGGAGGATGGTTGATGGTTGATGGTTGATGGTTGATGGTTGATGGTTGATGGTTGATGGTTGATGGGGCGAGCAGGGGTAGGGTGGGTGTTTTGCACCCACGTTCCACATAGGGAGCGCCAAACCCGTTCAAAGAGGTGGCCATCCGTAGTGGCCATCCGTAGGGTGGGTGCTTTGCGCCCACGCCACAAACAGGTAGAACAGGCCCACGCCAGAGTGGTGTACGGTTCGCGGGGGGGCGGAGCACCCAGCAGTACGAGCGCAGGGGCGTGGGGGCGGAGTACCCACCCTACGGGTGCTGCACAAGCAGGTAGAACTGGCCCCGGCCAGAGTGGCGTATGGTTCGGGTGGGGGCGGAGCACGCAGCAGTAGGAGCGCAGGGGCGTGGGGGCGGAGTACCCACGCTAATAGGGATGGAGTACCCGCGCTAATGGGGATACAGGCCCTTGAGGCGCTTCTTTGAGCCTTGGGGCATCTGGTAGTTGATGGTCTTGGGCGTCCGGCCGACCTCGATCGCCCCGAGCTTGGGATCCCAGAGCCAGGTCCACTGGCGCAGCTCGTCGCGGTGGAGGATCACGCGGTGCATGACCCGGGTGCGTTTTTCCTTGGCCCAGCCGCCGTACTGGTAGGAGTACTGCCAGATTTCGAACCGCATGGTGGCTGCGCCCGGGAAATCGGCCTCGTAGCTCGTCGGCTTATCGCGGATGAGCATCATGAGGACCCGCACCGTCTTCTCGTCGCCGCCCAGGTAGAGCGGCTCGACCTTGTTTTCGTAGTGCGGCGATTTTCGGATGTGGTCGAGGATCGACTCGCGCGTCGGGTCGTCGGTGAGGCTCGACGACGGCGGGAAGAAGGGATCGAACTCCAGGACCGGGGCGTACTCCCAGCCCTCGATGCGTACGCGGTCGCGGGCCAGGATGACCAGATCGTATTTCGCGGGCTTGAGGTCCTTGAAGACCCACGTGTTGGTCCCCTCGCGGGTTGCGACGGCGTCGACTTCGGGCGCGTCGATCTTCGCCTTGGGATTGACTTTCTTGGTCGGGTTGCCGTCCTGGTCCCACCGTTGGAAGGCACCGACCAAGGTGACTTTTTCGCCGCCGGCCATGTCGAGGGTCAGTTTGCCCGCCTGCGCGGGAATCGCGAGCAAGGCCAGGGCGAGGCTCGGCAACATCCGCCGGGCAGCACGCATGGGCGGTTTTTCATCGTTGGTCACCTGCTTTTCGCCGTGGGTCATTCGTCACTTGCCTCCTTGGGTTGCCTCGCTGGATTTCCACTGGGCGAGGCGCTGTTTGGCCAGGGGCACCAGCGGGCTGCCGGGGTAGTTTTTCAGCAGGGCTTCGAGTCGCGCGATCGCCTTCGGCGCGTCGCCCATGGCCCGTTCGCATTCGGCGGCCAAGAGCAAGAGCTGGTCGATGTAGGGCGAATCGGCATTGACGGCGGCGAGTTGACCGGCCAGGGCGATGGCCGCCGCGTACTGCTTGCGCCCGGCCCAGTACTGGGCGTACAAGTAGGTGATATACCCGTGGATCTTGTCGCCTGGGAAGTCCTCTTGCCATTGGCGGAGTTGGGCGGCGGCGCGGTCGTACTCTTGGGTTTTGAGGAACTGCTCGGTCGAGCGGCCGTGGGCGCCTTGCCAGGCGATGCGTTCGGCGTTGGTGCGGGTCGAGGCGATGAGCGTCTCGGCGGCGAGGTAGGCTTTGCGTGCGGCCTGGCCATCGCCGGCCAGGGCGTAGTAATCGCCCCAAACGCGTTGGAGCCGGGCGGCCCGTTCCTTGGCCTTGGGGTTTTTCAGGTTCTCGGTGGCCTGGTCGAGGAAGCGCCTGGCCACCTTGAGATTGGCCAGGTCGTTGATGGCGATGTCGGCCGCCTCGACGAGGCACTCGCCCTTGGCCTCGGGGGCCGTGATGCGTCGGGCGGCCCCTTGCCAGATCGCGCCGGCCTGGCGCGAGTCGCCCAATTGGTCGCGGACCATGGGGCCGGCCAGCCGGGCGAGCTTGAGCAGGTCGTCGTCGCCTTGGGCCGCCGACTGGCCGACCAGTGCGACCTTGGCCGCCTCGACCGCGGCGGCCACGACCTGCATTGCCTCGGCCTT
>DYLT01000400.1 GCA_020721945.1 Blastopirellula marina | reverse complement strand
GTCGGTGCTCTCGCTGGGAATCCCGTCGATCTTGAGGAATGCGTCGAATGCCATGTGCTCGGCTCCTTACTGTTGAACGCGACCGGGAATGGTCTTGCCTGGACAACCCTGACACTAGGATTCTCGGGACCTGCCGCCGGAAGTTGCGTGGTTTCCCGAAGGTTTTTCGAGTGGCAGACGCCCGCGAGGGCCGGGGATGTGGCTCCACCCACCCTCAGCGTTGGAACCCCCGGTTGACCCATTGGCCCATGAAATGGCCCCGCCATGGTTACGGTGGGCATGGTGTACCCTCGACCAATCCGAGGAGCTGGTCATGGCCTCCCCCGCGCGGTAGCAGCCTCTGCAAAACTCTAGCTTGCCCTTGTGAGGCGATCAGGATGCCGCCATGGCATGGGGGCACTTGTACACCACGCGAGGGGCAACCTGCAAGGGGATCAAGTATCCCTAATGGTGGTGTATTTCGTGGCCGGGTGCGTCCCGATCGCCGAAGCCGGTTGGGTTTTGGCGAGGATGCCGAAAACGCCGTCGACCGCATGGCTCGCGGGATCGTCCGTAGTGGTTTGTCTTCGCGCACGGCGCGCACGGTTTGGCTCGCCCTTGGCCCCTTTGACAGTCCGGTGGAGTTCTGCTACGATCCGTATCATTGAGCGTGCGTTGGTGGTCGGCTCCTTCGTGCTGAAGGGCCGACAAACAGGGAATCCGGTGCAATTCCGGAACGGCCCCGCCGCTGTGACCGAACGGAGAGATTTGCCCAGTCTTTTTGGCCATTGTCGCCGACGTGGTGCCGCGGGCGTGCCGCCCGCTCCGGCAGCGTGAGCGCGACGAGAAGGCCGGGCCAATCGGGTTCGGAAGTCAGAAGACCTACCCGCGCGAAACCGGTGTCGCTCTGCGAGGGACAGGGCCCACGACCCAGCCAACCTGTTTTGCATGGACCCGGGCGATGGGCGAGTTGGTCGGCGCGCCGCGGCGCTGCCGCTGGATCGCGCATCCGGGGAGGAGCATCGCTATGGCTTCCCGACCGGTTCGGTCTGTGGCCGGCGTCTGTTGGGGCTTTACGCTGGTCGAGTTGTTGGTGGTGATGGCGATCATCGGCGTGTTGATCGCGCTGCTTCTGCCGGCGGTCCAGGCAGCCCGCGCGTCGGCCCGCAGTACCCAGTGCAAGAACAACCTCAAGCAGTTGGGATTGGCGGTCCACAACCGCGTCTCGGCATACGACGGCGAGCTGCCGCCCTCGTGCACGGTGCTTCCCAACGGGGATAAGAAGTGGTGGTTCGGGCTGATCCCGGCGGGCTCCACTGCGGTGGACGTTCGCGAGGGCCACCTGACCCCCTTTTACGAGGCGAACCGCCAGACGACCAAGTGCCCCGACCTGAGCGACCACCAGATCCAACTGGTGTACCAGGGCGGGACGGGCGGGTACGGCTACAACTACCGTTACCTGGCACCGGCGAACTGGCCGCCACCGACGTACAACGAGGTCTGGGAACCGGTCAAGATCGAGCATTGCCGCACGACGAGCCGGACCATTCTCTTTGCCGACAGCCTCGGTACGCGCTTTCCGTGGGGGGCCTCGAACGTGACCGTCGCGGACGTCACCTTGATCGAGGTTCCCCGGATCGAGCCGCCCGTCGAGGTGCCGGGCTACTGGGGCTCGGGGCAGTACCCGGCCATCCACTTCCGCCATCCAGGCCCGACGGCCAACGTGCTGTTTCTCGACGGGCACGCCGAGGCATGGAGCGAGAAGACCCGCAACCCCGCGCCCGCGTGGGAACCGCCGGCTGTGACCGAAAAGCGCGACCAGGAGCAGATCTTCGACATCGGCTCGACAAACGAGCTTTGGGACCGGCAATAGGCCGCGCGATGCCTGGCCCCGTTGGGGTGGGCCTGCCGGCGGGATGAAGGCGGGGGGCGGTCACGCCGCGTCGGGGTCCGCTTCGGCCTCGAGCACCGCGGCCGAGTCGCCGCCCGGCAAGCGGTGGAACCACCACAACAGGGCCATGGTCAGTGCCGCGCCGGCGATCACGGCGGGCCACTGGAACTCGATCCGTCCCGACTCGCCCGCGCGAAGCCAGAAGCCCAGCGACGGCCATCGGTCCGGCAGATCGCCCAGCGAGGTCGAGGCCAGCGTGATCGCGTTGTGCGCGAAGTGGAAGGCGATGCCGGGCAGCAGGCTTCCGGTCTGCACGGCCAAGAACCCGATCGCCAGTCCGACGAGGCAGGTGATCAGCGACTGCTGGAGGATCGGATGGCTCAGCCCGAACAGCACTGCCGCGCCCGCGATGGCGCGCCATTTCGATCCGCTCTGCCGCAGCCCCGAGAGGATGAACCCCCGAAACGCGAGTTCCTCGCACATGGCGGGAACCAGGGCCAGCAGCAGGACGATCTGCCACAGCGGCGCATCGCGGAGCACGCCGAGGTGCCGGGCCAACTGTTCGTGCACGGACTGCGGGAAGGGGTACAGGCGCAGCACCGCCGCCTCCAAGCCGCGCGCCAAGGGCTGAAGCGCGGCGGCCAGAAGCACCGCCGCCGGCACCGTGCGCCACGGCGGCAGGCGGAGCAAGAGCGTCGCTCGCGGGCTGCTCGTGACCAGCGCGGTCAACAGCACGACCGGCAGAACGATCACGACCAGTTGCATGGCCAGGGTCACCAGCACGAAGCCCCCGAAGTCGGTGGGCGACGCCATCGCCGCGCCGAGAAAGTATTGGAGAACCAGAATCAGCACGCCGCAAAACACTGCGGCGCCGGCGGGGGGCGTTGGCTGGCGGTCGTAAATCAAACGGAGCACCCACAGGCGCAGGTCGAGCCTTTCGCTCTCGCGGAACAAGACCGATTCCTTGTTGAACTGCTCGACGGCCCAGTGGATCGCCAGCGCGCAGGCCACCAGCGTCACTCCGACGACGGGCGGCAGGTACACGAGGGCTTGCCAGGTGTTCCCCTCGAGGGCCTCGCGCAGGGCAAGCACGATGCCCGTCACGGGAATCAGGCTGTTGCCGAGGTTCAATTCCATGCCCGTCACGGCGGGCACCACGGCCAAGGGAAGCGTCAACAGCAACAGCGGCATGAGGTAGTACTGGCCCTCCTTGGTGCTTCGGGCCAGCGCGGCCAGCGCCAGGCACAGCGCGCTGAATAGCGCGGTCACCGGTACCAGGGCCAGGGGAATCCACACCAGCGCCGAGCGCGGCGGCAGGCCGAACCCCCCGGCGAACACCATCCAGCCCAAGAGCACCATCCCGCCGAGGTTCAGCAGGGCGGTCACGCTGCTGAAGAGCATGATCGTGGCAAGCTTGCCGAGCACGATCTCGCTGCGGCGCGCGGGGCTGGACAGCAACGTCTCGAGTGTGCCTCGCTCCTTCTCGCCCGCGCAGAGGTCGACCGCGGGATAGAACGCGCCGGTCAGGGCCCAGATCATCAACAGCACCGGCAGCACGGCCGACCACAGGGCCGCGCCGCGGTGCCCGGTCTCGGCGGCCACGTCGAAGGCCTCGGCCTCGACCGGCGCGGCAGCGGCGGCGGGCACGCCCGCCGCCGCGAGGCTCAGCCGCCCGATCTGGTCGGTCCACCGGCTCAACACCGCCGACAACA
>DYLT01000399.1 GCA_020721945.1 Blastopirellula marina | reverse complement strand
CTACCGGCCCGCCGAGGCGTTCCAGTGCGAAGTCATCCCCCATCTTGCGTCGATCGAGTCGGGCACGAAGGTCAAGCTCAAGTTGCAGTTGTTGGCAGGGCGCACGTCGCAAGAACTCTGGACTGACGAGCGACCCGCGGTGGCGGGCGATCCCGCGCCCCTCGTCATAGACATCCCCCTGGCGAAGTATCCCGAGGGCGTTTACGACCTCGTCATCACGGCCCACCATGCGGGGAGGCTGCCGTGGGCGCAGCCATTGCGGCCCTCGCTTGGGCTACGGTCGCCCGTGGCCGAGCGGAGCGTCCAGTTCGTGGTGCTCGACCCGAAGGCTCCGCCACCGGCGGTGGGCGAAGGCCGCCTGAACACCGTGGTCGAGATCGACCCGGCAAACCCGACGTGGTGGGAACGTCTTCCCAAGCCGCCCGCACTTTCGCGACTGTCGCGCCTTGGGAAAGGGCCTTTGGGGAACGGCAATCTGCGTGCGGTGCGTCATCCGTTGGGCGAGGTCGCCGAATTGGCGCCCAGCAAGGCCGGCGAGCCAAGTTGGGAGGCCTATACGTTGCCGATCGTCCGGCCTGGCGAACCCCATGTCTTGGAGATCGACTACCCCAACGATATGGTGCAGACCCTAGGCGTCAGCGTGGTCGAGCCGAATGCCGCGGGGGCCGTGGTTCCGATCGGGCTCGACTCGGGGATCGATCAGCCCGAGACCCTGGTCGGCCCCCAGGGACCGCCCCAATGGCTCCATCACCGTGTGGTGTTCTGGCCGCGGACGAAGACACCCATGGTCCTAGTGACGAACCGCAGGGAGCGGTCCCCGGCGGTCTACGGGAAGATTCGCGTTCAGGCGGGGTGGGCCAGGCCGCCTCGGGCGTTTCCACCGGGGCCAGCGCCCGAGAGGCTCTTGGGCGCTTACCTGGATCGGCCTTTGTTTCCCGAGAACTTCTCCGCTACCGAGTCGCTCGGGTCGCTCAGCGAATTGAGCGTCGACGATTGGATGACCTTCTACGAGGGCGGCACGCGCTTGGTCGACTACCTGCACCACGCGGGGTGGAACGGGTTGATGCTCTCGATGTCGGCCGACGGCAGCACGATCTATCCCAGCGAGGTCTTCGCGCCGACGCCCCGATACGACACGGGTGCGTTCTTCGCGACGGGGCAGGACCCGGTGCGCAAGGACGTGCTTGAATTGCTTCTCCGCCTGTTCGACCGCGAGGGGCTCCAATTGGTTCCGGCGATCGAGTTCGCCTCGCCGCTACCCGAACTCGAAGCGGCCATCCGCCGCGGGGGGAGCGAGGCGGAAGGGCTTCGGTGGATCGGGCCGGACGGCGCCGCGTGGCCGCAAGTCCACCGCCCGCACCGCGGCAAAGCTCCGTACTACAACGTGCTGCATCCCCGGGTCCAGGAGACGATGCTGGCGGCGGTGCGCGAGGTGGTGGCCGGTTACGGCCGCCATCCGGCGATGGGAGGTCTGGCGCTTCAGCTTTCCGGCGATGGCTATGCGCAGTTGCCCGGGCCCGAATGGGGCCTCGACGATGCGACGATCGCGCGCTTCGAGCAAGACACCCGGATCCGCCTGCCCACCGCCGAGGGGCCGGCCCGGTATCGCCGGCGCGCGGAGGCGCTTTTGCACGTGCGGCCCGACGGCACGCGCGAGTGGCGCCGCGAGTGGCTCGAATGGCGCGCGGCGCAAATGAGCCGCTTCTACCGCCGCGTCTTCGAGGAGGTCAACGCGGTGCGGCCCGGCGGGCGGTTGTACCTGGCCGGCGGCGAGATGTTCACGGGTCCCGATTGGGACGACGAATTGCTCCCCAGCCTGCCGCGGAGACTGACCCTGGCCGACGCGATGCTGCGCGTGGGCATCGACCTGCGGATATTCGGCGAGGATCGCGGGATCGTCCTGTTGCGCCCGGAGCGCGTGGTTCCGCAGGCGTCGCTCGCGCGGCAGGCGGCCAGCCTCGAGATCGGCCAAATGCCGGATATCGACCGCTACTTCCAGCCCCTATGGCCGACCGGATCGCTGTTCTTCCATCCGCCGCAGGATCTGCGCGTGGCGTCGTTCGACGAGCACTGCCCGTTCCGGCCTTGCTACACGTGGTTGGCCGCGCAAGTGGTGCCTTCGGGCGCGCACAATCGGCGGCGCTTCGTGCACAGCCTGGCGACCCTCGACGCCCAAGCGATGTTCGACGGCGGTTGGACCTTGCCCTTGGGACAAGAGGCCTCGTTTCGCGAGCTGGCGGCCGTGTATCGCCAGTTGCCCGCCGTGCGGTTCGACACGGCGGCCTCGCCCGGCGGTGCGTCCGGCCAGCCGGCCACGGTCCGGTACGCCACGCGCGGCGAGCGGACCTACGCGTACCTCGTCAACGACGCTCCGTTTCCGGTGACGGTGCGGGTGCGCGTCGACCTGCCCGGCGGCTGCCGGATCGAGCCCTTGGTGACGACGCGGCCCGTGGGGCCGTTGGGCCGCGACGCCGAGGGCGCGTACTGGGATGTCGCCTTGGAACCCTACGATCTCGTCGGGGCCTGGTTCTCGGCCCCGGGAGTGCGCTTGCACACCCCCCAGGCATCGTTTGGCCGCGAGGTCCAAGCCGCGCTCGAGAAGCGGTTGCGCGACCTGGGCGATCGCGCGGCGGCGATCCGCGTGCCGCCCCTGTTGGAGGCGCTCGAGAACCCGGGGTTCGACCGCCCGGCGTCCGGGCCAGACCCCATCCCGGGTTGGACGACCATCGCGCCGCCCGGGGTGACCGTCGGGCTGGACCGCACGGCACCGCTCAACGGCACGCATTCGGTGCGCCTTGCCAGCACGGGGCCGGCCGGTGGTCTGGCCAGCCACCCCTTTGCCGCCCCGGCCACGGGTCGGCTGTCGCTCTCGGTGTGGCTCCGCGTGGCCGACGCGACACGCCAGCCGCCCTTGCGCCTGACCGTGGCCGGCAAGTTCCATGCCCGCGACTTCGTCCGGTCGGCCTATGTCGGCCAGGCCGCCGAGACCCGGCCCATCCGGACCGAGTGGACGCAATTCGTCGTGCATGTCACCGATCTGCCGCTGGAGAACTTGTCGGAACTTCACCTCCGGTTTGAACTGGCCGGCCCCGGCGAGGTATGGATCGACGACGTGCAGCTTTCGGACCTGGCCTTCCGCCGGGAAGAAGGCAACGCGCTGATGCGCCTGTTGGCGCCGGCGCCGGCGATGCTGGAGAACGGTCGGGTGGGCGACTGCCTCCACTTGCTCGAGGGTTACTGGCCGCGATTCCTCGTGGAGCACGTGCCGCTGGCGCCGGCGGCCGTAGCGCAGAAGCCCGAACCGCCGGCTTCGGCGCCGAAGGAGCCCGCGCGCTCTGCCCGGCTCATCGACCGCGTGAAGAACCTCGTCCCCGAGCGCCTTCGGTAGGTCCCCGACGGTTGCCGGAGCCGATCGGCTCGAGCATCCCCAGGCGCCAAGGGATCTGGCCATATGGCTTGCCCGCCCTCGCCTGGTCGCTGGTGCCCTGGAACAAGAACCGCAGGTTCGCCGGGTCGACTTCAAGCCGCTGGTCGGTGCCCGCCCGCAGCAACTCGCCGTGGCTGATCGAGTCGGTCCAGCGCTGGCGCGCG
>DYLT01000398.1 GCA_020721945.1 Blastopirellula marina | reverse complement strand
CGACCAGGTCGGCCCCTTGGCGTGGACGGCCGAAGACGTGGCCCTGCTGCTCGAAGTGCTGGCCGGCTACGACCCGGCCGACTCGACCTCGGTAAACCTGCCGGTCCCCCCATACACCCAGACCCTGGGCCAGCCGCTGGAGAACCTCCGCATCGGCCTGGTGCGCGAGCACTTCGACCGGGGACTCGACGGCCAGGTCGAGGCCGCGGTGCGCGAGGCGGTCCGTGGGTTCGAATCGCTGGGGGCCACGGTGAGGTGGATCTCGCTGCCGCACTCGAAGTACGCGGTCGCCACATACTACCTCATTGCCCCCTGCGAGGCCTCGAGCAATCTGGCCCGCTACGACGGTGTGCACTTCGGCTACCGGACGGATGAGCGGGCGATGGCGGCCGAGTTGGAGTCCCAGCGAAAACGCCTCGAGCAGGCCGGCGACGAGGCCACCCTGGACGCCCTCGACAATGCCATCGTGCGACTCTACCGCAAGACGCGCTCCGAGGGCTTCGGACCCGAGGTCAAGCGCCGCATCATGCTGGGCACGTATGCCTTAAGCGCGGGCTACTACGACGCCTATTACCTCAAGGCCCTCAAGGTCCGCCGCCTGGTGCGCGACGACTTCGATCGGGCGTTCGGCGAGGTCGACCTGATCGCCGGCCCGGTCACCCCAACCCCCGCCTTCCCCCTCGGTGCGAAAATCGACGATCCGCTGGCCATGTATCTGTTCGACCTCTACACGGTGAGCACGAACCTGGCCGGTATCGCGGGGATCTCGGTCCCTTGCGGGTTCAGCCGCGAGGGTCTGCCGATCGGCCTGCACCTTCAATCGCCGCCATTCGAGGAGGAGCGGCTGCTTCGGGCGGCACACCGGTTTCAGCAGGCCACCGATTGGCACACCCGGAGACCTGGACGGGCAGCGAGCACGTCGCAGCACGTTTTCCGCGGACGAGCCGCTGAGTAGAATGGCATGTTGAAGCGAAGTCAAGTCGCGCGATGACGGTCGGGAGCCGATCCTTGTACTCTTCAAGTCCTTCCAAGGCACCTCGCGACGTTGGCGTCCTGCCCTCCGCTGCTGGGGCGTCTGTCGGCGCGACCAGAAAGCAGGCTGTTCTGGCAGGGATGTGGCGCGGAGCCAAGGTGGGTTTCTTGACGTGCGATGCCGTGCTCGGGGTAGCGGCGCTTGGGGGCACTGCCTCCGCAGTCCGTGATCGGAGTCCCGCACCCGCCGAGGAGAATTCCACGCCACTGCAATGAGCGACGAACGCCCTTACGACCTGGTCATCGGCCTGGAAGTCCATGTCCAGTTGCTCACCGAGAGCAAGATGTTCTGCGCGTGCAGGACGAAGTTCGGGGCCCCGCCGAACACGCAGACTTGCCCGGTGTGCATCGGCATGCCCGGCTCGCTTCCGGTCATGAACCGCAAGGCGTTTGAGCTGGCCCTGAAGGCGGCCTTGGCCCTGGAATGCGACATCCCGCGCATGACCAAGTGGGACCGCAAGAACTACTACTATCCCGACTTGCCCAAGGGCTACCAGATCAGCCAGTACGATTTGCCCATGAGCCGCCACGGGGGCTTGGTGATCAGCGACCCCAAGGGCCGGTTCGAGACCAAGCGGATCGGCATCCTCCGCGCCCACCTTGAAGAGGACGCGGGCAAGAGCATGCACGACGAGCAGGCCGGCAAGGCCGACAGCCGCATCGACCTGAACCGCGCCGGCACGCCGCTGTTGGAGATCGTCACCGAGCCCGACCTGCGGTCCCCCGCCGAGGCCAAGGCGTTCCTCACCGAACTCAAGCTGCTGCTGAACTACCTGGGCGTTTCCGACTGCAATATGCAGGAGGGGAGCCTTCGGGTCGACGCGAATGTGAACCTTCACGTCCACACGCCGCGGGGGCCGGTCCCCACCCCGATTGTCGAAGTGAAGAACATGAACAGCTTCCGCGCGGTCGAGCGGGCGCTGGCCTACGAGGCCCAGCGCCAGTACGACGCGTGGCGCCAGACCGGCCGGCGTCTGGGCGACGTGCCCAAACAGACCCGGGGCTGGGACGAGTCGCGCCAGGCCACCTTCGAGCAACGTTCCAAGGAAGAGTCGAGCGACTACCGCTACTTCCCCGAGCCCGACCTTGTGCCGGTCACGGTGAGCGACGAGGAAGTCGATCGCGTGCGGGCCTCGCTTGGCGAGCTGCCCGCCCCGTTGCGTGCCCGCCTCGAAGCGACCTACGGCATTACCCCCTACGACAGCGACGTGCTGGTGAACCAGGGCCGGGCGCTGGTGGACTACTTCGTCGCGCTGGCCGAGCGATGTGGCGACGGCAAGGCGGCCGCCAACTGGATCCAGCAGGACGTCCTCCGCACGCTCAACGATCGCCAGATCGGCATCGAGCGGTTTCCCGTCACGGTCGAAGCCCTCGCGGATCTGATCACGAAAGTTCGCGCCGGCCAGATCGAGACCAGCCGCGGGCGCGAGGTCCTCGCCCGGATGATCGAGACGGGCAAGCCGGCCGCCGAGATCATGGCGGCGATGGGCATCCGCCCGGTCGACGACGCCGATCTTTGCGACCTCTGCCGCGAGTTGCTCCGGGCCAATCCCAAGATCGTCGCCGATCTCAAGGCCGGCCGGCTCAAGGCGGTCGGCGGGCTGGTGGGCCAGGCGAAGAAGCGCAACCCGAACGTCAACCCATCGCGCGTCCAGCAGCTTTGCCTGGAACTGGTCCAGGAAATGTAGGATGCCTATCCTCACGCTGACGACCGATTTCGGCGTGGGCAGTCCCTATGTGGCGGCGATGAAAGGGGTGGTGCTCTCGATCAACCCCGCGGCAACCCTCGTCGACGTGACCCACGGCGTGCCGCCGCAGGATGTGCGCCACGCGGCGATCGTGCTGGACGACGTGGCCGAACGGTTCCCCGATGGGACAATCCACGTCGCCGTGGTCGATCCCGGCGTGGGCACTGACCGCGCCCTCGTGCTGGCCGAGATCGGGCGGCAGCGGTTTCTGGCGCCCGACAACGGCCTGCTGAGCCGGCTGGCCGCGCGAACCCGGCCCGCGAAGATCGTGCGACTGACCGAGCCCGAGTTCTGGCTCCCCGACGTGTCGGCCACGTTCCACGGGCGCGACATCCTTGCCCCGGTGGCCGCCCGGCTCAGCCTGGGGCTGGACCCCGACCGCCTGGGCGTGCCGCAAGTCCGCCTGGCGATGCTCGACTGGCCCGTGGTCCGCCGGCGGCCCGACGGCATCGACGGCTCGGTCCTCTGGATCGACGCGTTCGGCAACCTGATCACCGATATCACCCGGGCGATGCTGTCCGGCCATCCGGCGTGGGTCCAAGCGACGGTCTGTTGCGGGGAAGCCCGGGTCGAGGGCATCTCACGAACCTATGCCGAGCACCCGCCGGGCGCGCTGGTTGCCGTGGTCGGATCGAGCGATCGACTGGAGCTGGCCGTAGTCGGCGGCAACGCGGCCGCGCGGCTTGGGGCCGGAGTCGGCGACCGGGTGACGCTGAGGTGGAAGACCGGTCTGGAGCTGACGTCGCGGTCCGGTTAGACGTAACCGTTCACACCCTGGAGTGATTTTCCTGGAACATGGATCTGGACTTGGAC
>DYLT01000040.1 GCA_020721945.1 Blastopirellula marina | reverse complement strand
GCCCACGAACCCTCCGCCGAAGGGGCTGTCGAGCGGACCGTGAACGATCAGCCCCTCCCGCGCACCCGGGGCCCAAAAGGGTGGATTTGACACAAGTCGTTGTCAGACAAAGGCTTCTGCTTTCCGCGAACCTCCCCGAACCCACGCCATGACGTAAGTGCTGTGCTCGTCAAGGGATCCAGTGAATTACCCAGATTGGGTGAAACCGCGTACCCCAGACAAGCCAAGCGGTCAAACCACCTCGTCAACCTCTTCGCCCTCGACATATACCCCAGTCCCTAACACCTCGGTAAGAGGGATACACCTGCCGCACAAATGGTAGATTCGCACGGTATCGACCGTCGGGTCGATCTCGTCGAGTACCATGTGTCGCAGGGACTCCAAGCGATCGTCGGCCAGTTCGCCCTCGAACACGCTTTTCTGCACGTGCGAGAGGAACTCGCGCAATTTGCGCAAGAGCCGGTTGCGGCGTCGGTCTTCGACAATATCATAGCAGACAACCAGATACACGCAAGCCTCCGTGGCCATGTTCTAAGTCGGGATAAAGGGCACGTAATCGGGCGATTGGCCCTCGATGACGCGGGCGAGGTGATAGATCTGCTCGCGCACGATGTCGCGGAGCTCGAGCGCGGCGTTGCGGGGCGGGTATTCGAGGCGTTCGCGGAGTCGGCGGAAGAACTCGGCGAGAAAGACCTTTCGCCCGGTCTGGTTCAGGTAGACACCGACCACGGGCTGGGAGGTCTCGGCGTTGGGTGGCGGTGGTGGGGGACGAGGTGGGCTGGGTAGGCCGTCGAGCGGTTCGCCCGGTTCGCCCGAGGGCGGCTCGTCGGCCAGCACCTCGGCCAGCGACTGGCCCGTGCGTTGTTCGAAGTCGGCCGGGCCGAGTTGTCGTCGGTTAATCAGGCGCAGGACGAGCAGATCGACCAGCGGTCGGAATTCTTCGAGAACGTCGAGCATGAGGGAGGGTCGGCCATAGGCGGGCTGATGGAAGAAGCCCAGTTGGGGATCGAGGCCGCAGCGGTGGATTTCGGTTTCGATGACGGTGCCGAGCACGGCGTAGCCGAACGAGAGGCAGGCGTTGACCGGGTCCCGGGGTGGTCGGCGGTTGCGGCCGGTGAAACGGAAGCGGTCGGTGCGAAGGAGTTTGTCGAAGTGGGCGAAGTAGACGGCGGCGGCCTGCCCTTCGAGGCCGCGGAGCAGGTCGAGATCGCTGGCGGCGTCGATGCGTTGGCCGAGCAGGCGCAGTTGGCCCAGGGCCACTGCGAGCGGCTCGTCCTGCAAGTGGCGTTGGGCGCGCAAGAGGACGTCGCGTTGGTGCCTGATCTTGGCCGCGACGACGCGGCGGGCGACGCGGAGGCAGAACGCGGGGTCCGAAACGCGTTGATACTGGGCCAGTCGCAGGGCGACGTTTTTGGACTGGCGGCCGACAAGTCGGCCGCGGAAGGTGCCGCGGCTGGTCAGCAGCGCGAGGTCGATGCCGCGCCGCAACAGCAAGGCCAAGGCGCCGGACGAGAGTTCGATGCGGCCGAACACGAGCACCTGATCGAGTTCGGCGGCGCGCACGCGGTGCAACACGGCCTCGCCGCGCCGCACGACCAAGAGGTCGCCCTCGGCGTGCAGCGTGGTGCCTTGCTCGGTCAGGGAGAGCGTGTGCATGGGGTTCAGGTTTTGTCGGCGGGTTGCCAGGCCAGTTCCTCGACCCCGTCTTTCGCAAGCAGGCGGTAGCAGCCGCCCTCGCAGGCGATGGTGCGATCGGGCTGGCGGCGAAGGGCCTCGACCAGGGCGTTGCGGAGTTCTTCCCACTCGCGAAGGACCTCGATACGGCGGCGATCCAAGACGCCGTAGCGTTTGGCCAACTGGGCCAATCCGGGCTCGGGCGTCGGCGGTTGGGGTAACGCCTGGTCGGCCGGCAGGGTCAAGAGGTGGAGCACGGGGGTCGGGTAGCGGTCGGAGGCGAACTCGAACGCGCAGCGGCAGGCCACGCGGCGCGTGACGTGCGGAATTTTTTTTCGGATCGAGGGGCAACTGATGGGGTTGCCCTTGAGGCGGTCTTTCATGTACTTTTCGGGGCCCACATCGACACATCGGGCCAACAGGTAGTTGACCGCCTGGGGGCCGCCTTCGAGGTGCCCCAGCGAGTGGATCAGCACCAGTTGTTCTTCGTGGCTAAGGCGCTGGCACTGATCGACTTGTTGCTTTAAGGCAGCCAGGGTGGGGCAGTGCGCCAGGACCTGGCGGATGCGGGGATCGGCCTCGAAATCGGCCTCGGTCCAGACCGGGGTGGGGGGCGGAGGTGGTGGGCCCGGAGGCGGCTCGGGCACGGCCGGTGGTGGTGGTGCTGCTGCTGCCTCGGCCTCGCCTTCCCAAGGCGCGGCTGGTTCCGTCGCCGCGGTGGTCGGCGGCGAGAGCGCCTTCAACTGCTGGATGGCCGCGACGAGCGTCTGGCGTGGCAGGCGCACCACGGATTGGAGGGCAGCCAGGGCGTCGGCGACCGGCTGGCCCTGGTCGTCGAGGAGGCGGCTGCGGTAGCCCGTGCGGCGGTGGATCCCCAGCGGCAGCTTGATCAGGTTGCCGAGGCCCTTTCCCTTGAGGCGTGGCTGTTTGGGGAAGAACTCGAGGTGCAGTCCGCGTGCCAATGGCGGCGACAGCCACGCCAAGAGCAGGCGGCCCAAGAGGTGCAGGGTGTCGGCGGTTTCGGGCTCTTCCAGGAAGACCCAGTAGTGGCGGCCCTTGTAGCCGGAGTTTTCGAACAGGGGTTCGAAGCCGAGTTGGCGCAGCGCGGCCAAAAGGCGTGGGCCTTCGGTGCGGAGCGTCTCGCGGAGGGACTGGGCAAAGGCCGGGTCGCCGTGGGCGCGCTGGAGGGCCCATCGATCGAGATCGAGGTCCAACGCGAAGAACGTGGCGGTGTTGTCCAAGCGGAGCGGATACACGCCGATCGTGTAGCTACCCAAGAGGTGGTTGCGTGCGACGGCCGGGGTGAGCGGTTCGTGGACGGGGCTATAGCCGATTTCGCCGTTGGGCCGGACCCACTGGCGCGCATACACGCCTTCCTGGCCGGCGAAGAGGGAACAGAACCGCACGCAGTCGGCGTCGGTGGGCACCAGCTCGGGGCTTTGCGGCAACGGCGGCTCGGTTCGACCGGCCGCGGTGGCCGGTTGCCGGCGGAGGGCATGGCGCAGCGCCGTGGCGTCGGCTGGTGGCAAGCCGTGCTGTTCGGCCCGGGCGATGGCCTGTTCGGCCCGGGGCTCGGCGCCGTCTTCGACAAGGATGGCCACATAGGCTTCGAGCCATGACCCTTGGGCTGGGTTGTCGGCCAGCAGGCGTTCGAGCAGGGCCAGGGCCCTGGTGGTGTCGCCCCGCTCGCGGTAGTGCTGCGCGAGGTGGGAGGCGGCCACGGGATCGTGCGGGTCGTCGCGCAAGGCCAGTTGGAATTCGGAGAAGGCCAGCGACACCAGGCCCGCCTGCTCGCACAAGAGGGCCCATTGGCCATGGTTTCCGGACTCGGCGCGTCGGCCGACGACGGCCGCTTGGATCTCGGCATGGAGGTCGGGCGTGTTTTCGCCGGCTGTGACGCGTGCCGCCAGCGATGCGAACCAGGAATCGGGCATGGGCACCTCTCAGGAATCGATGGCGTTCCGGGTTTCGGGCGGCTGGAGATCGATCACCTGTCCTTCGCGGTATTCGGGGCGGTGCGACGCCACGACCACCGCGCCGAGGCGTGGGTCGTAGACCGCCACGGCGCCGGCCGGAGACCCGTGCAGGCGATGGAAGGCCCGGCCGTAGCGCCAGATCGGCGCCCGGCCTTCGATGACGACCAACGCTCCGCGCGGGATCGGCGGCAGCGGTGGCAGGGGTTCGTCGGGCGTGATGGGGTCGTCGACGCCGATGGAGTAGAAGGTTATGGATTGCATGAGGTGCATCTCAGACGGTCTCAGACGGGCCGAAGCACAGGTCACGGACCAAATCGATGGAATCGGGCTGGGCGGCCAGGCGCTCGATCTCGGCGCGGCAGAGAAGCCTCACGCCGTAGACGGCCGCCCGGTTGCGCACGGCCTCTTTGAGGTGGTTTTCCTTGTCGAGCACGTGGGGAGAGGTGGTGGCCAGGTAGGCGCGGACGCCCAGGGCGCGAAACTGCCGCACCACGGCTTCGAGCTTGTGCAGCGCGTCGACGCCGGGATCGTGGGACTGTGCGCCCGACTTGCACTCGACGACCGCCAGCCGGTACTGGTGCATGAACGCGACGTCGAACTCGCTTTTGGTATCGATGTCGATTTTGCCGAACTCGAGGCCAGGGTGGACGTCCCAGATGCCCAGGGCATGGGCGTGCCGCTCGAGGATGCCCCACAGGAAGACTTCGAGCCAGCCGCCGGTAAGGAACTCGACCGCGTACTTGTCGAGCCGGCCCGAAAGGCCTTTCCCGTCGGTCGTCAACGCGAAGGTCTCCGCGATGGCGTCGCGGACCTGGCTGGGAAGATCGCCCCAGTGTTCGGGTGTGGTGGAGAGCCCTTTTCTGCGCGCGGCGTCCCAGCGTCTTTTGAATTCCTGATCCGAGAGGTCGCCAAAGTACAAGAGACCGCGGCTCGGACAACCGGCGGCGATCCGCCGAGCGCAGTCCCACGTGCGGCGCGCGCGGTGCTCGGCTTCTTGAACCTGGGGCTGCGTCTTCCTCGGCTCGAAACCGTAGCCCGCAAGGAACTCGTCGACCGAGGGGCGATAGTGGCAGATTTCGGTCGGGCGGCCGTCGAGCCCGATCAGTTCGTTGGGCTGGCGCACGTTGAGGTACACGAGCCGGGCGCCGACGGCCTTGAAGAATTCGTGGGCGGCGATCGACATGGGTTTGGTGCCGCCGCTGAGGTTGACGATCCAATCGGCATCGGCATAGCGGGAAAAGGCGGTCCGCAGGGCACGGCCGACGCTCTGGAGGTCATCCTCGGCTTCGAGGGGTTGAACGTCGTGGCGATGGGCATAGTCCAGCCCGCCCCGCCGCAACGCAGCAATCAGATGCTGCGCCACCCCCTTGCGCTGCATCTCGCGGGACTCGAGCAGCACCAGCCGATCGGGCTTGACGTGGTGTACGGACAGCAGATTGGGCACGTGCTGGTCCGAAAGAAGGCAGAGCAGGATCTTCATGGCGCGCCACCCGTGTGGGGAGTCTCAAACAGGCCGCGGATGTTGGTGATGAGCCGATCGGCGGGCAAGGGGCGCTGTCGCATGCCCGCGTGGTCGATGTCGTTGCGGATGTCGGGCACCTTCAGCCACAACGCCAGCAGTCCTTCGTTGGCGAACGCTTCGATCCAGGCAGATTGGGTTGGCAAGGGCTGCTTTTGCATCTTCGCCGTGTAGCATTGGCCGAGCACGCGTTCGACCCGTTCGCGTTGTTCTTGATCGAACCACTGGTCTTCGGGCACGCCGGCATGTCGGCACGCCTCGCTAATGAGCCACTCGCGCAGGAGCGTGATGGCCAGCGGGTAGAGCCGGCGGCCGCGGTAGAATCGGGCCAGGCTGTAATGGGCCGAAAGATCCGTCTGGGGGCCGCGTGCGATCTCGCGGAGGAGGGCCTGAAGCGGCTCGAGCATGAGCACGAACGGCTTGGCCCAGCGGTGGGCCTCGTCGTGAAGCGCGGTTTGGTCTAGAAGGTCGGCCAGCTTCGGGGCTTCGTCGAGGACTTCGCGAACCCGGCCCATGAGCAAGGCATCGGTCAGCCGCTTGATCGCGCTGCCGGCGTTTTGCAGGTGCTTGGGGGGCTCCGGATCGCGTCGCTGGTACGCGCGGCGCTGGATCTGGTCCAGCATCTGCTGGAGGGGTTCGCCGTCGAGATGGTGGCGGAAGCGTTCCACGGCAGCGATCCATTCCAACAGGTTGACCATCGGGGTGAGGTCGAAGACCGGGACGACCGGCGGCTCGCCGCGCTTCGCGTCATACGCGGCGTACACCAGCGCGTGGAGCTGGACATCGCGGACCGACCACAGGTACGCCACGGCCAGCACGCTCACCAGGGGAATGGATCGGAAGGCGTGGGTGATGTCGAACACCACCCGCGACTTGGGCGGCACCGCGCGAACGACGCATTCGAAGATCGTCCACAGCTCGTCGGGCGAGGCTCCCTTGGGGATCTTGACGTGCTCGGGGCGCCAGTCGGTGGGCCACTCGGCGTCGAGTTGCCGCCCGTGCTTGTCTTCGGACTCGGCCGTGACAAAGGCCGTGGCCGAGCGGATTTCGGGCAGGAACCGCGGCAAGGCCGTGGGGAACAACGCGGTCTCGACGCGTTGCCCATCGGTCCACTCGTAGCAGGTGCGGTGGTAATTGCCGGTTCCCAGAAAGGTGATCAAGTGGGAGGTCTGGTCAGTCATGGCGGAGTTCCTCGGGAACGAGTTGTCCCAATCCCATCACGGTTCCTTTACCGAGATGAAGCCACATGGCGGCGGCCAAGAGGGGCCACAGTTCGTCGGGGCCGCGGGGCAGGTCGAGGCGTCCGGCGACGCCGCGCAGTTCGAGTTCGGCGTGTTGCCGGCCCGAGTAGCGGCGCAGGTCGAGGCGTTCGCCTCGCCAGGGTTCGGTGGAGGTGATGCGGGCGGTTTGGAGGGCCTCGCGGGCCAGGTCGGCCCACGAGCCGCGCTGGGCCGGCGGCAAATACGTCTCGATCCGGCGGCAGGCCGCGACCGCGAGGTCGGCCAAGGTCGGCCGCTCGACCAACTGGCCGCGATACATCAGGCGGAGCGGGGCGGGGAAGACCAGAGAGCAGGGCTGGTCGGGGGCGAGGCGCCGGCCGGCGCCGCCGGTGTTGCTGCCGGCGTGCCACACGGCGGCGCCGAGCGGCCAGGGGTCGGCCTGGTCGGCGGGGGTGCCGTCGGGCAAGAGGGCGACAATGCGGCGGATGTGAAACCGGCGGCGCTTTGGACCCAGGCCCATGCCGCTGGCAATGTCCCACGCCCGGCACAGGGCAAAGTCGTGCGCCAGGGCCCCCCCGACGAGGATCCAGTCGATCGCCGGCGCGAAGTCGGGGTTGGGCGGGGCGGGCCGGAGCACGTAGCCGGCCGCCGTGGTCCCGCCGGCATGGACCGGCAAGGGCGCGCGGCTCGAGGCGGCGAGGCCCTCGGCTTGGGCCTGGGTCCGTCGCGGGCCGGCGCGGTGGGGTGGGCCGGGTGAACCCGGCGCGGCACGGCGTGGACCTCGGGCGGCCGTCGGGTCGTTGGGCGCGAAGACCGCGGCGTAGGCGTGCGGGTCGAGGTCGTGCAGGGCCGCGCCCCACACGCCGCGGAGCATCGGGACCGTCGCCCGCACGCCCGGCGTTTCGAGGAGCATCCGGCGCGGAAGGATCGAGACCGCCTCCAAGGCGGCCCCCAGACGTTGGGCAAGGGTCGTTGGCATGGGCAATGGTCCTCTCGGATGGGTCGAGGCAATCGGGTTGGGGTTCGCGCTGCCGCAGGGCAACGCCCGACGAATGTCCTTTGCACGGAGGTCGTCTTGCTCTGGGCGATGGCAAGGCACGCCAGGGCATCGCACGCCGGTCCTTAGCGCCGCGACGGCTTCGGGTCCTGCCGGGGTTTGTCATCGGCGGGCCTCGGCCAACGGAATTGCACCTGCCTCCCGTCGGCCGAGATGGAGTGGACGATCAGCGTCACGCGATGGCCCGCCTTCTCGTCGGCCGGCACATCGGCGGTGTTGACGATCGGTCCTTTGAGCGTATGCCCCACGAACTTCGCGGTCCACCCGCCTTTCTTGGTCTTTTCGGGCAGAAGTTCGCACTCGACCCGCTCGCCCGACTTCGGAAGGCGTGCGGATTGGCGCGCGCTCTCTTGGCCGGGGGCCGATTCGGGCCTGGCTTGAGCACGACCACCATCGACCGGAGGTTTGCGTCCCTTCTTGGCCTCGGTGTCCTTGCACCTCGGCAATTCGCTGCGCAGGTACTTGAGCAACTGCTGGAGGAATTCGCGGCTCTTGCCCAGCGTTGGGTCGTCGGGCAGTTCCGGTGATGGAAAGGCGATCACGCGGATCGTCAGGCCATCGTCCCCGCGAGCGAAATGGTACATGACCGGCGAGGCATGGCGCTGCGTCTTCGCGGTGTGCGGACCAGGCTTGAACGCGCCTCGCGCCGGCGAACGCACGTTGCGCGGCAAACCAAGCGCCTTCTTCTCGAGGCAATGTTTGTGCTGCTGCGCGAAGGCTTGGGCCACCGCGGCGACGCGGTCGATGGCATACCAGTAGTTCGTCCAATGGGTTGGGACCTCGTCAAGGGTGAGCATCTGCTCGAGCGACGGCGCGCCGCTGGCCTTGCCGGAAGCCACCTTACCAGCGATGCGAAGCGCGGATGCCGCTTTCCTACAGCGATCGAGGTTCCACTCACGCAGCTCGACCGGAACGTCCAGGCTGCCGAAGCCTTTGCGCTCCTTGGCACCGATGCCGCCAAAGTGACACAACAGCCAAAGCGCGGCCTTGGCTTGCTCCAGCAACAATTCGGGATCGGGCAACGACGCGGTTTCGACGAGCTTGCCTTGTGCGTTGCGTCGCGTGAGCGATGAGGCTCGGGCCATGAGCGCCACGCGCCAGCGAGTGCCCGGCGCGATGAAGCAGCGTTGGTACCGCCGACGGTCCCCGGCCTCTCGGCGCACATCATCCATGCCGAACGAGTGGTACCAGAGTCCTTGGGTGGTCTTGTTGTTCAAAGGTTTGGGGAGACTGTTCTGGCTGGCAAGGAGCGGTTTGTCGTACAAGAGGGGCTTGATCTCCGAGAGAGGCTCCACACGGACGCGCACCGCGCCGCCGGCGTTCACATCGCCCCAGACTGCCGCCTCGAGGCGGTTCAGCATGGCCGCGTCGACAAACCCCGCGTGCATGGTGCGCCACCACCAGCGCAAGAGTCCGCGGAGCGTGGCGGGGCGGAGGTCGCAGTCGGCGGCCTGTTGGTTAGCGCCGGCAAGGAAGGCAGGCGTGACGAGTTCGAGGGTGGTCTCGAACGTTTGATGCCTCGGCGACCCCAAGGCAGGCCGCTGGCCCTCGGCCGGCCGGAAGGCTCCATAGCCCGTGTTCGTCTTCGCCCCCGCGCCCAGATGGCACAGCGCGCCTTCCAACCATTGGCGTGCGAGTCGGAGAAGTTGGCCGTCGGTATCGTCGCGCCGCTTCGACAGCGCGAACGCGAACGTGGCCGGGGCCGGCACGGCGAGGAAGTAGACGGGCACCGGGTTCTCCCAGTCGCCGGGCGGCTCGGCCTCCTGGTAGTAGTTGGCGTGGTGGTTGTTGAGGATATCGACGATGAGCCTCGGCCACTGGGTGGGCCAGGCGTCGTGGAAGACGATGCTGCCGGCGCAAGCGTCCTCCGGCACGCGGAGGCCATGACGCTTGGCAAGGTCGCTGAGCCACGGCGAGGGCGCCCAGCCGAAGACCTGGCATAGGGTGAGCCACGCCGATGGCTTGTCGGGCTGGGCGGGGAGCCAAAGCTCGCACGCGTACGCGTGCGCCATGCCCTTCAGTCCCGTGCCCGGCAGGTACACGAAGCCGTACAGCGGGTGGAGGCAAATCCCCGCGTTTTCCAGGGCCGACGCCCGGGCGAGATGAAGCGTCAGCGGACCGATGGTGGTACACTGGAACACGTCGGCGCCGAGCGATTGGAGCGCGTCCTTGCGCCGTTGCCTCAGCGCCTGGAAGTCCAAGTGCGCAGGCGGCTGCTGCGACAACCGAACCACGCCTTCCAGCACGGGTTTCTGCACGCGTTCGGAAAGACCTTCCAAGTTGCCCGCGGTGTCCCAGGTTTTCGCAAACTTGTCCAACAGGAGGCACGGGTGGGTGTTTTGGTCAAGGAAGGGCTGGACGCAATTGGGAAGAGGAGCGATCAATTTCATTCGGTCTCTCCTTCGGTCAGTCCTTCGGCGTCGGCGAAACGGGTAAGCCACTGCAAGTAAGCGAGCACCTCGTCGGTCGCTCGGCGGAGGAAATCGGAGTCGCCCGCGATGATGCGCTCGAGCAAGTCGCGGGATTCGCCCTCGTGCGGTGGGATGCAGCTAGCGATCCAACTCGACAGGGAGGCGACAAGTCCTGGCGCGTAGCGCTTGGCCTTGAGGAAGGCCAGTGCCTGGCCCAGGCCCGAGGCGATGATGCGCACCGGCAGCTTCTTTGCCTGGCCGCCGAACTTCTTGGGAGCCTGGCCTCGATGTTCGCCCTGCTGCTGCTTCGCCTGGCGAACGGCCTCCCATGCGTGGGCGGCGCGCTTCTGATCGAGAGTCGGTTCAGGCTTCTTGGTGATCGCGCTCATTGGGCACCTCCCTTTCCGTTGCTCAGACGCACGGCGCAGAGCCCCTTGCCGGTCGTCTCGTCGCCGCCGATCTGAAGGATTTTCGCGTTGTCCAGCCGAGATTTCACGTACTCGAGCACCTTGGGGGCCTCGAGAGACTTCTTCTCGAAGCGGCTGTCGTTGGCAAGCACCAGGGCGTAGAAGAGGGTCTCGGCCGGAAGGAATTCCTGGTAGAACAGGGCACCCTCCTTGACGGTCTTCTTCTCGTAGTCCAGTCCGATGCGGGCGACGACCTCGGTGGCGTGACGCACGAAGTGCGTGAAGTCGTCGTCCTCGAGCACCACGAGGTGGGTCTTGAGGCGTTCCCGAGTGAACTCGTCGGACAGTGCATGGTCGGCGACCCACTGGGCCACCGCGTTGGCGTCGCCCACGCGGGTGAACTCGAACTCCTCGAGCACGAGCTTCTTGGCTTGGCCGTCGGCCAGCAAGAGCGGCGAACTCTCGTGGCAAGCGGCCTCGGATCGCCTGAGGGCTTTCCCGTCGGACCGCGGCTTGATCGCGTCGTGCCGAGCCAGCGTCAGGTCGCGATGCAGACGCTCGAGCACGGCGGGGCAGGTCACCCAGGCGAACACGCCGCGCAGCGAGCGCACGGGGAAGGCCAGGATGCGGGCGTCGGTCACGCTGAGGGCCCCGGCGTGCGAGTTGCCCTCGCCCGTGATCTTGCCCGGCCCGAACACCGCGACCAACTCGTCGTCGTCTTGGTCCGTCCGTTTGCGGTCGCCGCCGTAGTTTGCGCGGGCGTGTTCCCGGCAGGCGTCGCGGAGGATGCCCTTGAGCGTCGAGCCGGGGATGACCGGCCACTGGGTGTGGCGTTCGCGCTGCACGGGCAGGTCGACCACGCCCAGGGCCGTGCCCGACCCCGGATGGAGCGACGTTTGCGCGTGCAAGAACAAGAGCGCGCTGGCAGGAAAACGACCCTTGGCATTACTCATCGGTCCACACTCCTTTCAGATACGAGCCCCAGCCCTGGACCTGATCCTGAGGATCATCGGCCAGGCAGTCGGGGAGCGGAACGGGTTGGGGATTCGAATCGAGATAGTACACGGCACCGGCCGCGACGGCGAACCGGGCGGGCTTGGGGCCGCCCCGGGCCAGGTCCCAGCCGGAAACGGGGATCGCGCCCGGTACCGCGGCCGCGATCAGCCGGCCCTCGAGCGCCTGGGGTTTCCATTGCCCGGCGAAGATGCCGGGGGTCGTCAACAAGAGCAGCGATTTCTGGTTGGCGCCGGGATTGGCCGCCTCGGGCCAAGGGAAGCGGCGAGGGTTCTCGACCACCGTCACCCGCGCGCGGCGTCCCTCGCCGCCGAAGGCGATCGTATCGAGGGCCTTCAGGGCCGAGACGGCCGTGTCGGCTTCGGCGCCGGGCATGGTCGCCTCGGCGTAGAAGAACACGCCGCGACGGAGGGCCAAGAGGCTGATCGTATAGATCTTGCTCTCTTCGACCGAGAGCCGATCCGGATCGACGGCGATCCCCGTGCGCTCGTCGCGCTCCAACAGGTGCTTCTCCTCGACAAGGTCTTCGCAAGCGACCTTCTCGCCGCGTAGAAACTTGGCCAGCCCGGTGCCGGTCAGATAGCCCTTGGCGGGTTCGGTTGGCTTGGAACCGTGATGCCAGAGCGGGCGGAGCCCTCGCTGCGTTGAACCGGCGGTCTGTGGCCAGCCGGGAAGGTCTTCCGGCGCGATGGGCCGAAGCCGGATCAACTCGCGGTCGCCTGGACCGGCGTCGCCCTTGACGTGGTGCAGGGCCGCCGGCGCGGGCACGAGCACCTCGAAGTCGCAGGACGACGAGGGGGCGTGATCGCATGGCGGCGGTTCGTTCTTCTCGAGGTGCCGGGCCAGCCAGGGCCCACGGAGGCGGATCTGGCCCGCCCACGCCGGCCCTCCGGCTTGGGCAATGGCTTCGGCGAGATTGGCGCCTTGGGTCAGGCCCTTGGCCAGTTCGTCGAAGCGGCACCCGTGGCGTTCCAGAAGCGCGGTGCGCAGGGCGCCGGCGAGGGTCTGCGGCAAAGGCAGCCCGGTCTGACCGCGCGTGGCGGCCTCGAAAGGGCGGCCATCGCGGAAGAACAACACATCGAGGGGGTCGAGTTTCAGGCCGACAATCGTGGTCATTCGTCCCTCCCCCGCGCCAAGAACGACGCGGTTTGGCAAAGGGTCAGAAAGCCTTCGAACGCCCGTCCCGTCAGTTCGTCGTCCTGTTCGCGGCGTGTTTGGAATTTCTGCGTGAATGCCGCGTCCTTGGGGCGCCGAAGTTCACGCAACATCGCCGCGCGGTACGCCCTAAAGGCGGCCACCATGCGGTCCGGCGGGAAGGCCTGCCGAGTGATCTCTTCCGAACGCCGAATCTGCCGGCTCATTTCGCTTGTCATGGCCTCCATGGGAAGGCCACGCAGCGTGGGCAACTCGTTTTTCAGATGGTAGGCCCAGCGGTCGGAGGCCCCGCCCATGAACGAGCGAACCCATTCGTCGAGCGTCGTCACGAACTTGCACGGCGGTGCTTCGGGGCCATCGTCCAGCGCCGCGTCCCACGGGCAAAGGGCCGTGGCGTGCTCGCCCGAGCGGCGGCAGACGGTGATCGCAAGCGCGTCGCGGCCGGCGTTCTTGGCGGCCTTTTCGGCATCGCGGGCTTGCCGGAGCGCGAACCGCAGGTCTTCTTTGTAATGGACGATAGCCAGCCCCGCGCTTGTGGTCGCGCGGCAGCCCATCAACAGGCGTTCCGGCGTGTCGTCTGATGGGGCCTTCCATTCCATGCGGAAGGTCTCTCGCAACTCGTGGGCGCAGGCCAGCGCGGTCTGGGTTGGCAAGAGGGCCAGCACGTCGTCGCCGCCGGCGTAGATCAATCGGCCCTTGTGGCGTTCGACGATCTCGGGAACGAAGTCGAGCGCGAAATTGGCCAATGCCTCGCTGATGGCTGCGTGCAGGGCCGGGCCCACGGGCCGCCTGGCCTCCAGGCCGGCCTTCGCTTCCGGCCGCTGGTCGAAGTACTCCCGCAGTCTCGGGTGCAGGATCTCGCGGACCTTGGGCGAGTTGTCGCCCCGCAGCCACCCGCCCATATGGTCGCCATCGATCATCAGGACGGCGTAGTAGCTCGGGGGAGAGCCGAGTTCCTTTTCCTTCTTCGCCCGTTGGATGTCGTTCCACACGGGGTCGGGCACGGCTGTTTCGCCTTCGTCGAAATCCCGCGTGGGCCAGTGAAGCCAGTGTCCACTCCACTCGCCGCAACACGTTCGGATGTCGTCCGGATCGAGGGGGATGCCGCGCTTGCGCGCCTCGGCCAGCCACACGGCAGCGGCCACCGTGGCGGTGTCTTCGTAGCGGTACTCTTCCTTGCTGAGGTGCAGTCGGTTGCGGAAGTAGGCCGGGGCAGCGAAGCGTTTGACCAGGGCCACGGCGCAGAACCGTTCCCGTTCCCGAAGGCGGACCCCCTCCACGTTGCACTTCTTGTGGACCTGCTCCCAGAACTTGCGCGAATCGTCCAGGCCCGCTGGTCCCATCTGTTCGTAGCTGCCCAGAAGACTGCACTTCGGCGGGAACTCTTGGCCGACTTCCGTGACCGGCGTGGCCGGCGCCACAAGGCGAATCGAGCGTCGGGCCTGCATCAGGCGCGCCGAGAGTTCGAGACGGTGTTGCCACTGGCCTGCGTTGCGGATGCGTCCGACGACCCGAAAAGGCCGGCGGCAGTCCGGATCCGGACACGGCCCTTTGCCATCGAAATCGTGCCCGCCGTCGCACCGCGAGTGGAGCATATAGCCGGGACACTCCGCTTCGGGAATGGCGTCGGCCAGCCCGCGGACCTTCGCGGCCTCCGGAAACGCGTCGTCGAACTTCTCCTTCCCGGCCAAGAGCTTCGCCAGTCTCTCGTCGGTCGCCTCGTGTAGGGGCAGCACGGCGGTGTGGACTTCGAAGTAGTTGCCGATCTGATGCCCCCAATGCCGATCCCAATCGGCCTGAAGACGCTCGTCCACGCGGGCCTTGATGATGCGGTCGAGGCGGCCGTGGACCTCGTCGGCCATCTTTCCCCATGCCTGACGCGCCCTGTTCTCGCACTGTTGAGCCAGGTCTTGCGCGTCGCGGCCGTCTTCGCCCCAGGGCACCAGGGCCAGGAATCGATTGGGGATGCACGGGATCGCGCACCGCGGGGGCGGCGGTTTGTCGATGGCCGATAGCTTCTTCTCTTCGCGCAGCCACTGGTCGAGCCACGGAAGGCCTCGCACCGCGGGATACACCAGCGCGGTCGGACCGAGACGTTCGACGACCGGCAGCATCGCCTGGAACGCGAGCCACGCCAGGATCATGCTGCCCGACCACAGGTCGCGCAGCGACCGCGCGGCCTCGATGAACGGCTGGACCGGGCCGATCGCAAACGACAAGAATGCCTCGTGCGAGCCGATGCCGGTCTTCGCGGCCTTCAGCGCGGCCGTCGTATCGAGGTGTTGCCAGATCGTGTGGTCGGGCATGCGCGTATCGGCCGGCAGGTGGGCGTACCACCGGGCGACCCGCGAGAGCCGATCCTTCAGCGTGCGCCAGAGCATCAGAAACTGTTGCTCCGTATCGTCGATGCCCTCGACCGCCCGCTGGATGGCACGGCGCACGTCGGCTTCGTTGCAGTCCGAGACGGTCAACTCCTTCCTCTTGCCCGACAGAGGATGGAACGTCGTCAGACGCCCCTGCTCGGGGGAGACCGTCAGCGTCGCGGCGTTCGGCGTCGGCAGGCGTTCGGTGACGGACGCCAGCGTGTCGGAAGGGTCCTTCAGTTCGGCTTCGGAGACGTCATCTCCCAAGGCCTCCCGAAGGTAGCGCCCGGCGCGTGCCTCGTGCCCGGCGATGTCGAGCGGTTTGTCGGGCGGATCGTGGAGATACGCCACCAGGATGTCACGAAAGCGATGGGTCATGGTGTCACCCCATTCTCGGTGCAACGAGGTATTTCGGAGCGGCGCCGGGGCGTGCGTGCGGCCGTCAGGCCAGAGTGCCCCGAGACATCGCCCCAGAACGTGTTGCGCTTCGATGCCGGCGGCATGGCGATGGGCCGGCGAAAAAGCCAATGACGAGCATAGACGGCACGAGCCCGCGGGAGGTTCGCGCGGTCCGCGGCGAGATTTTCCCGGCCTGGGGCGGTGGAGGCCGCTGCCCTTGACGCGAAACGGGCTCGGAACGGAGAAAAGAGGACAAGCTGCCCCATGGTCAAGACCATGTCCTCGAAGACCTCGGTGTGCGAAGACCCAAGCTCCGAAGCCCTTGGCAGCGGGCAGGCATCGATCGTCAAAGCGACCGTCCACCCGCTTGCAGGCCCCGTCTCTGGAGGCCCATTCTAGCTGGTCGTCATCCCCTGCGGAAGCGCGGGCAAGACGATTCAGAGCCGCTTCGGCGGTTGGATGGCGAATCGCCCGGCTTGGGCCAGCGCCGCAGCGAGTCGCCGGGTCACTCGATGGTCACGGCCTTCGCTGGGCACACCTCGCGGCAGGTGTCGCACCGGGTACAGGCCGCGTCGTCGATCGCGTGGCGGCGGTAGGGAGTCATGGGGATCGCGCCGACAGGGCATTGCTGCGCGCAGAGCGTGCAGCCAAGGCACCGCTCGGTGATGCGGTAGTGGATCAGGTCCTTGCACTTGCCTGCCGGACATCGCCCCTTGAGATGCTCCTCGTATTCGTGGCGGAAGTATCGGAGCGTCGAGAGCACGGGATTCGGGGCGGTCTTGCCCAATCCGCAGATGCTCGCCGAACCCACGGTGCGGGCCAAGGATTCGAGGTCCTCCAGGTCGCCAGGGTTGCCATGCCCGGCGACGATGCGGTCGAGGATGTCGAGCATGCGCCGGGTGCCGATGCGGCAGAAGGTGCACTTGCCGCACGACTGGTCCTGGGTGAAGCGCAGGAAGTAGCGGGCGATATCGACCATGCAGTCCGAATCGTCCAGAACCACCAGGCCGCCGGAACCCATGATCGCCCCGACGGCGGTCAGGGCCTCGTAATCGACCGGGGTGTCGGCCAATTCGGCGGGCACGCAGCCGCCGGAAGGACCGCCCACCTGCACCGCCTTGAAGCGACGCCCCTCGGCCACCCCGCCGCCGATCTCCTCAACGATCTCGCGCAAGGTAATGCCCATGGGCACCTCGATCAGCCCGCCGCGGCGGACCTTGCCGGCCAGGGCAAAGACCTTGGTGCCCTTGCTCTTCTCGGTACCCAAGGCGGCGAACTCGCGTCCCGAGTGGCGGAAGATCCACGGGATGAGGGCCAGCGTCTCGACGTTGTTGACGAGCGTGGGCTTCTGCCACAGGCCGTGTTCGGCGGGATAGGGTGGCCGAAGCCGAGGCATTCCGCGCCGGCCCTCGATCGAGGCCAACAGGGCCGTCTCTTCGCCGCAGACGAAGGCCCCGGCGCCTTCCTTGATGGCCAGGCGCAACCGGAAGTCGCTGCCGGCCACCGAGTCGCCCAAGAGCCCCCGGGCTTCGCACGTGGCCAAGGCCTCGCGGATGCGCTGGACGGCCAGCGGGTATTCGGCGCGGATGTAGAAGAACCCTTCGTGCGCTCCGACGGCCAATGCGGCGATGGCCATGCCCTCGATGACGCGGTACGGGAACGACTCGAGGATCATGCGGTCCATGAAGGCCCCGGGGTCGCCCTCGTCGCCGTTGCACACGACGTACCGCGGTCCGGCTGGCGCGGACCGGACTTTGGCCCACTTCACGCCCGTGGGAAACCCAGCCCCGCCGCGTCCGCGCAGCCCGCTTGTCTTGACCTCCGCGATGACCTCGTCGGGGGCAAGCGTCAGGCACCGGCGCAGGGCTTGGAAGCCGCCATGGTGCAGGTACTCGTCGAGGTCCGTGGGGTCGAGCTGGCCGGAATACTCGGTCGCCAGACGCTTCTGCCGGCCGAGGAAGGCGCACACCGGGCCGTCGCGCACATCCAGCGCGTGGTGCGCCAGCGCATCGCCCGTCTCGTCGGTGAACAGCCGATCCAGCAGGTTCGTGACGGCCAGGCCGACCCGCTTCCAGACGCCCTTGGGCTTGAAGTGCGACAGGACGAGTTCCCGCACATGCTCGGGCGCGACCTTGGCGAAGAGTTTTGGGGGTTGGCCGCCGGGCGGGACGATCTCGACCAGCGGCGTCTGGTGGCACATGCCCACGCACCCGACTCGTTTGACCACCGCGTCCGCCCCGGTCTCAGCCAACGCCTCGCCGAGGGTCTGATGGACCTTGCCGCTCCCTTGTGCGACACAACACGAACCCAAGCCCACGCGGACCTCGGTGACCGGGCCGGTGGCAACACCTGGCGCCCGGCGCGGCTCGGCTTGCCCGTTGGCGTGCTGCCGGAGGAAGTCGGCCAGGACCTCCGGCACCATGCCTGGCGTCATGTGGCCGTAGGTGACGTGATCGATCTGGATCACCGGGGCCAAGGTGCAGCACCCGAGGCAGGCGATTTTCTGGAGGGTGAAACGTCCCTGAGCGTCGGTGTCCTGACCGTCGACCAGGCCCAGACGCCGTGCCAAGGCATCGTGGACCAACTGGGACCCCTTCACGTGGCAGGCCGTGCCATGGCACACGCGGATGAGGTGCTCGCCCACAGGCTGGTGGCGGAACTGGGTATAGAACGTCGCCACGCCCGTGATGGAAGCAGGTGTGATCTCGGTCAACTCGCACACTCGCTCCAAGGCCGGACGCGGCAAGTAGCGGTAGTGGCGCTGGAGGGCCTGAAGAATGGGGATGACCGCCTCGGGCCCGCGCCCCAGTTGCTCAACGGTGCGGTCAACAAAGCTCAGGTCGATGGGGGGCATCAAAGCGGTCGGAGGGAGGGTCGTCGCAAACCGTGGCGGCCACCGTGGCCACGCGATGCGTTGGTAGGTTGTTCGGCCCACTGGCCATTCTACCCGACGGCGGCCCGTGCGTCATGTCGGCCGATGGCGATCATCTCCGAATCGCCTCGGCCTCCAGCGCCAAGAGCCGCGAGTTCAACAGCGGGCGCAGCCGACCGATGAGCAGCGATTGCAGCCCGTGGCGCTTCGGCGGATCGGCGAGAATCCGGATCGACTCGATTCCCAGGCGAGTCCACGCGGGGATTCGAAACGTCGCGTCCAATCTTGCCTTCAGGTCGAGCGTCTCCCCGACGTACATCGTCTGCCCACCCGGGCCTTCGAGGACGTACACGCCCGGGCCGGCGCAGTGCTGCCAGCTTGTTGGGGCGAAGGGCTTGGGGCGGGGTAGACGCCATCGCGGCTGGGCGAGAAGGAGTTGCCGCGCGGCCTTCTTCGCATCGTGGGCGCGCTTGCGGAGCGACAGCGCGGCCCAGCGGTACTGGCGCGGCGCGAAGCCCGGGGCAAAGGCCGCCGCCATCTCGTCGAAACCGGCGGCCAGGCGAGGGTCGCAGAGAATCTCGTCGAGACTCAGCCCGCATTCGACACTCAGTTGATGCATCGCCACCTCGCTGCCGAAGAGGTAGGCATCGGTCTGGCGCGGCTGCGCGCCAGAGAGGTGTTTTCGCGGCCCTGCAAGTTTCCCATCCTTGCGCAGCTTGAGGAGGGTCCGATTCCATAATGCGGCGTCCCCGTACGGGGCATGGCGCCGGCACGCCTCGACAAACGAGGCGTTGCGTTCCGGATCGGCTAGCACCTGGTCGACCGGGACACTTGCGCAGGCACTGCGGTACCCGGCCAGCACGGCGGCATCGAGATCGGGGAGAGACGGGGGACGCTGGCCGCGCGACGCAGCCTTCCGCGGCGAAAGGCGGCGTCTTCCCTTAGCCGTCGGCGGGGCGCTAACTAACGGGTCTTCCGGGCCGTCCAGCGGATCGCCGACCGCCGCCGCGTCGAGCCGCCGGCGAATTCGCGCCACGTAGTCCTTCGACAACTCGAAGCCGATCCATTGGCGCCCAAGTTTCTTAGCCACCACCAGCGTGGTCCCGCTGCCGGCGAACGGATCCAGCACCACCTCCATGGGGTTCGACGAGCATCGCAGGATGCGGCCCAAAAGTTGCTCCGGCATCTGGCACCCGTGGAACCCCTCTCGCTCCTTGAATGTGCCCGCCACGCGCGAGAAGTACCAGACGTCGTGGTGCGGGGCGAAACCGCCAGGCACATCCTGGGGGCGGAGAATCCACGTGTTGTCCGGAAGCCGGCCGCGCGGATTCGCCCGACCGTCGGCGTAGACCAATTGCCGGGCCGAAGGAACCCGCACCGCGGGATTTTGCGCGTTGAACGTGAAGTGCGCCGGGTCCTTCACGAAATACAGCAGATGCGTATGCGACCGGCTGAACGCACGCACGCAGTTCACGCCGAACGTGTAGTACCAGATGACCCAACTCCGGCAACACAGGCCGAGTTCTCGCTGCGCGATGACCTTCAGCTCTGCGGCGAACTCGTCACCAATGGCCAGCCAGAACGACCCGCTGGGCTTCAGCGCCCGGACCACGGCGGCCATCCACTGGCGGCTCCAGGCAAGGTACTCTTCCGCGGGGCGCTGATCGTGATACACATCGTACTCGTAGCCAATGTTGAAAGGCGGATCGGCAAACGCCAGGTCGATGGTGCCCGGGGCGATCGCCGCGAGTCCCTCGAGGCAGTCCATCGGGTACACGTCATTGAAGGCCAGCGCCACCACGCTTGCTCCCCTTAACCCGAGTTCATGAAATCCTATGGTTGTTGGTTATGCCACGCCTCCTCGGTTGTCGCAAGGTCTCGGAAGGTGTTGCGGCAACGTCGCGTTGCCGCGGCGTCGCCGGCAGGAAGGTCACCAGGGTGCCTGCAACGGAGGTCAGAACTGGCTGGCCACTTCGCCTCCGTTGCGCGACCCCAGGGCGCGCCAGACCGTCAGGTCGACCGTCTCGCTGACGAAATGCACCGATCCATCCGCAAGACCCACATTGACGCCGCCCGGGTGGTGGCTGCGGGCCGATTGCCACATGGATCGCAACGGCCCCCATTTCGAGCAGTCGGGAATCGGGGCATTGGGCCCCCACCAGTGATAGTAGGCGGTGTAGAGCACGAACCCATCGACCCAGCGAGCCCCCCGCCGCGGCCGCGAGGCCACCGGCTGGTCAAAACGGGTACACCATGCCTCGTCCAAAAAGGGGTTTCCTCTGCTCGATGCGCCCACCATCACAAGATCCTTGTTTTGGCGGGTGAGGACCACGCCAGAGTAGGGCATGTTGGGGTCGGGCAGCAGGCTTTCGGAGAAGGCTGCGGTGGCACTGGTTCCGTCGAGGACATCGGCAAACCGGATGCCCGATACGTTGTTGAATAGCCCATCGGTGTCGAACATCGCCGTGCCCGAGGAGGTCGGCGCGCTCCGTCCCCAACAGGCGAGGTAGTTGGTGGCACCGAACTCGGGCTCGACCTTGGTGCCTCGATCGCTAGGGCAGTAAAAGAAGCTGATGTTCTGCGAGACCGGCACCTGGTTGTCCGGATGCACCCCGTAGCCCGGGCCCAGGTAAACCCCGGTGTGGCCATACAAGGGGACCTTGAGGTTGAGCGACTGGTAGACGTTGTACTGCTCCATGTAGGGGGTCATCATGGCCAGGGGGCCCCAGCGGTACTGCCACGCGGGGATGTGCTCGTAGCCCGGACACGTCTTCGACGGCGAGCCGACCGGGAACGCCCCATGCACGTCGTGAAAGTTGTGGAGGGCCAAGGTGAGTTGTTTCAAGTGATTCGTGCAACTCGACCGCCGGGCGGCCTCGCGGGCCGCTTGCACCGCGGGCAGCAGCAGGGCGATCAACACGCCAATAATCGCGATTACCACGAGCAACTCGACCAACGTGAAGGCGCTGGGGGCGGCGGTTCGACGGGGCATGGGGTTCACCTACGAGGGGGTGGTGTTACGATTTTTAGAAGAGTATTACGCCCCAAGCGCAACCTGTCAAGTGCCCGGCCGCGACGTTTTCGGCATCAACTTGCGTTGGCCCGGGGCAGCTTTCCCAGACGGACTGCGCAGCACGCGCTTGAGGTCCGAGGTGAAGCACGACCAGGTCGTGGTGCGCGACGGTGCACCCTTATGGCTCATCCACAACCCGCACCGCGTCCCGTTGCCCGATGCCGATCCGCTGGGAGGTGTGCCCCGAGTACCACGCCGCGGGGTGCGTGGTGTTCCGCAACGCGCACACCCAAGCGGCCGAGAGGTTGGCGCACCACAACGGGGTCACCACGGGCTGGACACCGCACCGCAAGACTTCTGGCGGGCCGGAGCTGAGCGAGCCCGAAGTCGACGTGATCCGCGTGCTCTCGCGCACAGGCGGCCCCCGAGGCGCGGCGATCACGTCGCAGAGCTACCATCCGGGCGGCTCGGGACTCAGCGAACCACCGCAACTCGCGGCCCGCGCGCCAGTGGTTCCGCGCTGCGTTGCAGCGCGGCATCGGCCAGAGCCACCTCGGCCACCGGCGCGGCGGCGCTGACGGCCCAGCGCGACAGGGCCATGAGCGGGAAATAGATCGGGTAGTAGTGGTACCGCAGGTAGAAGACGCGGGGGAAGCCGGTGCCGGTGAACTCCGGTTCGTGCCACGTGCCGTCGCGCTGTTGCCTCTCGACAAGGAACTGGATGCCGCGCGTCACCGCGGGATGGTGCTCCAGGCCGGCGGCCAGCAGCCCCAGAATCGCCCAGGCCGTCTGCGACGCGGTGGGTGGCCCCATGCCGCGGCAGCGGCGATCGGCGTAACTGTCGGGCGATTCGCCCCAGCCGCCGCACGACTGCTGGCAGGCCAAGAGCCAGTTGGCCCCGGCCACCACGGCGTGGTCGTCCGTGGGGATCCCAACGGCCGTCAGCCCTGTCAACGATTGCCAGGTGCCGTACACGTGGTTCACGCCCCATCGGCCGAACCAGCTTCCGTCGGGCTCTTGGGTCTTGCGCAGGTATGCGACGGCCCGGTCCACCGCGGGGTCGCCGGTACGCCGTCCGAGTTTGCCCAACGCCTCGAGCACCCGGCCGGTCAGGTCGGGGGTACTGGGATCGATCATCGCATTGTGATCGGCGAACGGCACGCAGCACAGAAACCGGCGGTTGTTGTTGCGGTCGAACGCCCCCCAGCCGCCATCGTCGTTCTGCATCGCCAGCATCCAAGCCAGGCCCCGCTCGATCGCCGTGGCGGCTCGCTGGAGCACGTCGAGCGCCTTGGGCACGCCCGGGTGGTGGTCGAGGGTGGCCTGATGCACGAGTCGGAGTTCGGGCGGTCGCTCGTCGGGCGCGGTCCGGTCCGGCGCCGTCTCGTCGAACTGCTCGCGCAGGGCCATGAGCACCATGGCCGTGTCGTCGGCGTCGGGGTAGAAGTCGTTGTGGAACTCGAAACACCATCCGCCCGGCTCGGCCGCGACCGTTTCCGACCAATCGCCCGGCCGGGTGATCTGCCGGTCGAGCAGCCATTGGACCGCCCGGAGCATTGCGGGGTTATCGGCGCGGATGCCTCCGGCGGAAAGGGCGCGGAGCGTGAGCGCGGTATCCCAGACGGGCGATTTGCAAGGCTGGACTCGGGCCGAGCCGGTGCGCTGGTCCTGAAGCACCAGCTCGGCGAGTTGCTCGTGGCAGAAGCGGACCGCCGGGCTGTCGTCCGGGTAGCCGAGGCAGCGCAGCGCCACGAGGCTCCAAACGATCGGCGGGAAGA
>DYLT01000397.1 GCA_020721945.1 Blastopirellula marina | reverse complement strand
GTGCAGCTCGATCTGCCCGCGGGCGTGCTGTTGGCCGAATGCGGCTTGCCCCGCGGCGAGCCTCTGGGCGACTTGTCGGGCGCGGTGGCCCAGGCGCTGGCCTGCCCGCTGGACTACCCGCCGCTGGCACTTGGCACGACGCCCAGCGATCAGGTGGTCGTGGCCCTCGACCAGGGTGTGCCTCGGGCCGCGCAGCTTGTCGCCGCGGTCGTCCAGGGCGTGGTCGACGGGGGCGTGGATCCGGACGGAATCGCCGTGCTGCGGACCAAGGCCGATCTCGATGCCGGCGCGCCCGATCCGGGGGCCGCGCTTCCGAAGAACCTACAAGCCCGCGTGACGCTCCAAACGCACGACCCGACCGACCGCCGCCGGTTGGCCTACCTGGCGAGGTCGCATTCGGGCGAGCCGATCCTCTTGAACCGGGCCCTCACCGACGCCGATCTGGTCGTGCCGATCGGGTCGATCTCCAGCCGTCGGGCGGCCACGTATCACGGCGTCCACGGCGCCGTGTACCCGACTTTCTCCGACGAACGCACGCTCCATCGCTTCCGCTCGCCGGACCTGCTTGCCGGCCGCCACGCCCAGCGCAAGCGACTGGTTCGCGAGTGCAACGAGGTCGGCTGGCTCTTGGGGGTCAACTTCACGGTTCAGGTGGTGCCCGGGTCGGGCGACGAGGTCCTACACGTCCTGGCCGGGCAGTCGGCGTCGGTGCGGCGGCGCGGCTGGGAGTTGTACCGGTCGGCCTGGGGTTGCAGGGCGCCTTGCCGCGCGAGCCTCGTGGTGGCCGGGATCGAGGGGGGCGGAGGCCAGCAGACGTGGCAGAACGTCGGGCAGGCCCTCGCGGCCGCGGCGGCGCTGGCCGAGGACGGCGGAGCGATCGCGCTGTGCTGCGATGTGGAGGCGACGCCCGGGCCGGGCGTCCACCACCTGATGGAGGCCCGATCGCGCCCCGACGCGCTGCGTCGGATCCAGCGCGAGTTGCCCGAAGACGCGCTGGTCGCGGCGCAGATCGCGCGGACCTTGGCTCGCCGGCACGTCTACCTGCTCAGCCGGCTCGAGCCCGAGATCGTGGAGGATTTGAGGATGGCGCCGCTTTCCGATCCCGAGGACGTGGCGCGCCTTGCCCGGCGGCATGCCTCGTGCATTGTCCTGGCCAACGCCGCCCATGCCCTGGTGACGATGGAGAACGGCACGTGAGCCCCGAGCTTGCCGCACGCATCCGGCAGAACCTGGCGGAGGTCCGAGGCCGCATGGCCGAGGCGGCCCGGCGCAGCGGCCGCCGCGCCGACGCAATCGCCTTGGTCGCCGTCACCAAGTACGTTGACGAGCCCGCCATCCGGGCGTTGGTCGAGGCAGGCTGCCAGGTTCTCGGCGAGAGCCGGCCCCAACAACTCTGGGAACGGGCCCGGCAACTCGCCGATTTGCCCATCGAGTGGCACCTCGTCGGACACCTCCAGCGCAACAAGGTGCGCCGCACCGTGCCCGTGATCCGCTGGCTCGATTCGGCCGACAGCCTCGCGTTGATCGCCGAGGTGGATCGCCGCGCCGCCGAACTGGGTCAGCCCATCGCCACGCTCTTGGAGGTGAACATTTCGGGCGAGGCGGCCAAGCACGGTTTCGAGCCGGCGGCACTCGGGCGGTGCCTCGATGCGCTGGCCCAGTTCCAACATATCGAGATCCGCGGGCTGATGGGCATGGCCCGTCTCGAAGGCGGGCTCGACGCGGCCCGGCGCGACTTCGCCGCGCTGCGCGAACTGCGCGACCGCCTGCGGGCCGACTGTCCCGAGGCGATCCGGCTTGACGAGCTTTCCATGGGCATGAGCGGCGACTTCGAGGTAGCCATTGAAGAAGGGGCGACCATCGTGCGGGTCGGGTCGGCCCTGTTCGAAGGAGTGACGCCGTGATCTCGATCGAGCGCCACGCCGAGGGGGTGGTCCTTCCGGTCCGCGCCCATGCCGGGGCCCGCCGCAACGAGATCCACGGTTCCCAGGACGGCGTGCTGAAGGTCTCGGTCACGCAGGCCCCCGAGAAGGGAAAAGCGAACAAGGCGATCGCTGCCGTGCTCGCCCAGCAATTGGGGTTGCGCAAGTCGCAAGTCGAGTTGGTCTCGGGTGGGACCTCGACGCACAAGCGGTTCTTGGTCCGCGGCCTCAGTCCCGAGGACCTCCGCGCCCGACTCGAAGCACGGGGCTTCGGCCCGCGGTGACACCGCGCCGCGCTGTGGAAAACGGGCCAGCCGCCAAACGGCCCGATCGTCGAGGAAACCCTCGCCGGCGGGTCCTAGGCAACGACCGATTCGGCGGCCAGCACGGCCACCGCGTGGGCCGCCGCCGCCCGAGCGACCTCGGGACCAAGCTCCTCGGCCAACGACACGATTCGGGCCGACAGCCCAAGCCGTTCGATCATGCGGCGGGCGACGAATTCGCCGCAGCCCGAGAGAACCACCCCGCCGGGCCGCTCGGGCAGGGTTCCGATAACACGGTCGGCGGCCTCGGCCAGATCGTCGAGCTGCGCCTCCGCAACCGCCTTGGCCATGGCGCAGGCCGCGTGGCGGTCGACCAGCGTGCGGTCCGCGCAGATCGACCGGGCCAGGCGGTCGTGGGCGGCCTGGCGCGTTGCGGGACGGCCATCGGCCGTGTCGGTGCGGTCGGGCTCTTCCGGCAGGTCGCCCAAGAGGAGGTACACATCCCACATCGTGGCCGACACCTCCTGCGCCAGCGGACAGAGAAAGCCCCTCCACGGAACCCGCGAGGCCACGGCGCAGATCGGGCTATGCTGGACGCCGGTGTACACCAGTTCGCCGGAGATGAGCCGCTCGGGATCGGTCCGGCCGCGGGGCGTCGGAAGGCCATGGACCAGGGGAACGAGGTCGCACGTGCTCGAACCGACGCCGATCACCAGACCGGCCCGCTGCGGAGCGGATCGGCCTGCGAACCGGGCCAGGGCGTGCCAGCTCGAGGCGGCCACGGGCAACGGGTCGTCCTGGGCGGCGTCGGGCGGCACCCACGAGCCGTCGGTCCGATAGACCCAGATCCGGCCCCCGCCCGCGCCCGCGCCAATCGCATCGAGAACTGCTCGGACCGCCTCGGCCTTGGTCCCGAAGCCATCGCACAGCGTCCCTGTCGTGGTAATGGCCAGACGTTCGGCCCTGGGAAGATCGGCAAGCCATTGGCGCAAGGTCAAGGCGAGGTCCTCGCGACGCCAGGGCCCAGACGGCCGCGTCCAGACCAGCCCGCGCCCGTCGGCTGCCTTGAGGTTCGCGCCGCCGATGTCCAGTCCCAGCCACATCGCCCGTCGGCAGCCTGGCGAGCTGCCGTCCTGATTCGCGATTCGGATGCTTCGAGCCGCCCGGGCCCACGTTGGCCGGCGGGCCGCATCACGTGCCGAAATTCTACCCGGCTCGTGCGCCAACACAACCCATCACCACCTGCGCTACTTGCCGAGGGCTCCCGTTGGCCAAGGGCCCTCGATCCACCCTCCGCCGAGCACCCGGTCGGCGTCGTAGATCACCGCGGCCTGGCCCGGCGCGATGCCGCGGCACGCCACGTCGAAACGCACGCGGAACCGGCGTTCGGCCAGCGGCTCGACCGTGGCCGCGACCGGCCGACTGCGATAGCGGATCTTGA